>DALYSR010000031.1:8678-27768 GCA_031991825.1 Paracoccaceae bacterium | reverse complement strand
CCGCACCACCACATCGCGCCCGATCGGCAAAGTGCCAAGGTCGGAGGCCTGCCGCAATTCGGCAATAAAATCGACCGCATTGCGCACGCCGTCACGGCCTTCGCCTTCCGCTTGCAACGCATTGACGCCTGCAAGACCGATCCCAAGGAAGATGGCGTCATAGTCGTTTTGCAATTGGGTCAGGGTCAGATCACGGCCCAATTCCACGCCGGTCTCGATACGGATGCCGCCGATTTTCAGCAGCCAGTCGATTTCGGTCTGGGCGAAATCTCCGGTCGATTTATAACTGGCGATGCCATATTCGTTCAAACCGCCCGCTTTGGCACGGCGTTCGAACACGCTCACATCATGGCCATGCAGCGCCAAGCGATGCGCACAGGCCAGACCCGAGGGCCCAGCCCCCACAACCGCCACACGTTTGCCCGTGGGGGCGGCGCGGGTGAAGGGATGCAGCCCCTTGGACATGGCGGTATCGGTGGCATAGCGTTGCAAGCGGCCGATTTCGACCGGCTTGCCTTCGGCCACTTCGCGCACGCAGACTTCTTCGCATAGCGTTTCCGTCGGACAGACGCGGGCGCACATGCCGCCAAGGATATTCTGGTTCCAGATAGTGGTGGCTGCCGATTCCGCGGTGCCTGTGGCGATCTGGCGGATGAACAGCGGGATATCGATGCTGGTCGGACAGGCCGTCATGCACGGCGCATCGTGGCAGAAATAACACCGGTCCGCCGCAACGCGGGCCTCGTGCATGTCAAAGGGCGGTTCGTGATCCGCGAAGTTTTCGGCAATCTTTCCGGCTGGCAAACGGGACGGCACAATGCCGGGCGTCAGCGGGCTATTCGACATGTGGCACCTCTCTCAGAATGACTTCAATCTTAGAAAAAAGGCTCGCGATAAGGAAAAGCTGGCACGCTTCCATTTTTTTATCAAATGGTAAATTTTCATTCCCGCAGGCCGCTGGCGTGGCGGGATCGAAAAAAGCCGGAACCGCCCGATATTTGTGCAATTGAAACGGTGCTTTTCTCTGAGGCGCGACGGGGCTATAAACATGCGATCCATGTGAGGTTGCTGCTCTTGCAGGCGACCTCAAGAAAGACCAAATGGCAGAACAAGCCAACCAGAGGACGGCATGAGCAAACATTCCCCCGAAGCAGACGTGGCCTTCATCTCGGCCCTCGCAGAACTTCTGAACCAGAACGAACTGACCGAGCTGAGCGTGAAGCGCGAATATGGCGAAGATGACAGCCTTGAAGTGAAGGTCGTCAAGCAAGCCAATATCGTGACCACCGCTATGGCGGCTCCGGCTCCGGTTTATGCGGCAGCACCCGCTGCGGCTCCGGTGGCAGCAGCCGCAGCAGCGCCTGCGATCGAAGATCCCGCGCAGCATCCGGGCGCGGTTACCTCGCCGATGGTCGGCACCGTATATCTGGCGCCCGAGCCGGGTGCTGCGAATTTCGTCACCGTCGGTGCGACCGTTTCGGAAGGTCAGACCGTTCTGATCATCGAAGCGATGAAAACCATGAACCAAATTCCGGCGCCGCGCGCAGGCACCGTCAAACGCATCTTGGTCGAAAACGGCACTGCTGCAGAATATGGCACTCCGCTGCTGATCATCGAATAAGGGTAGACCATGTTCGACAAAATCCTGATCGCCAACCGCGGCGAGATCGCGCTGCGCGTGATCCGCGCGTGTCAAGAAATGGGGATCAAAACCGTCGCCGTGCATTCCACCGCTGATGCGGATGCGATGCATGTGCGTATGGCCGATGAATCGATCTGCATCGGGCCGGCCCCCTCGTCGGAAAGCTATCTGAAGAAAGCGGCGATTATCTCGGCTTGCGAGATCACCGGCGCGCAGGCAGTGCATCCGGGCTATGGCTTCCTGTCGGAAAACGCGGCTTTCGCGCAGGCATTGGAAGACCACGGCATCACCTTCATCGGCCCGCGCGCGGAACATATCCGCACCATGGGCGATAAGATCACCGCCAAAGAAACCGCGAAAATGCTGGGGATTCCGGTTGTTCCGGGGTCGGACGGCGGCGTGGTCGATCTGGAAACCGCGCTGCAAGTTGGTGAAACCATCGGCTATCCGGTGATCATCAAGGCAACCGCCGGTGGTGGTGGCCGCGGCATGAAGGTCGCCCATAACGCGACCGAAATGGAAATCGCGTTCCGCACCGCGCGTTCGGAAGCGAAATCGGCCTTCGGCAACGAAGAAGTCTATATCGAGAAATACCTGCAAAAGCCGCGCCACATCGAGATACAGGTCTTCGGTGACGGCAAAGGCAAAGCGGTGCATCTGGGGGAACGCGACTGTTCGTTGCAGCGCCGCCACCAGAAGGTCTTCGAAGAAGCACCGGGTCCGTCCATCTCGGCGGAACTGCGCGCTGAAATCGGGATGATCTGTGCGAATGCGGTTGCGAAAATCAACTACATCGGCGCGGGCACCATCGAGTTCCTCTATGAAGACGGCAAGTTCTATTTCATCGAAATGAACACCCGTCTGCAGGTCGAACATCCGGTCACCGAATATATCTTCGGTGTGGATTTGGTGCGCGAACAGATCCGTGTGGCCTCGGGCATGGATATGTCCTTCACCCAAGACGATCTGCAGGTCCAAGGCCATGCGATCGAAGTGCGGATCAATGCCGAACGCCTGCCGAACTTCTCGCCCTGCCCGGGCAAGGTGAAAACCTTCCATGCGCCCGGTGGTTTGGGTGTGCGGATGGATTCGGCGCTGTATGGCGGCTATTCGATCCCGCCCTATTACGACAGCCTAATCGGCAAGCTGATCGTTCACGGTCGCGACCGTGACGAGGCGCTGGCCCGTCTGCGCCGCGCATTGTCGGAGCTGGTGGTCGACGGGATCGACACCACCACGCCGCTGTTCCACGCTTTGCTCGACAATCCGGACATCCAGAAGGGGGATTACAATATCCACTGGCTGGAAAAATGGTTGGCTGCGACCTACGGCAACTAAGACCTTCGCGGCGCGCCCCAGTGGCGCGCCGTTTCACTATAATCCCGCGCTGGAAGCCTGACTTGTCCGACGACATCACGCCTGAAATCCTGCTGCGCGCCTATGCGCTTGGCCTGTTCCCGATGGCCGAAAGCGCCGATGATCCCGACCTGCATTGGATCGACCCGCGCAAGCGTGGCATCCTGCCATTGGACGGCTTCCATATCTCGCGCAGCCTGCGCAAGGCGATCAACCGCGCCGATTACCGCGTGACGGTGAACACCGCCTTTTTGGATGTCATGCGCGCCTGTGCCGACCGTCCCGAGACCTGGATCAACGATCAGATATACAGCCTTTACACCGCGCTGCATGAGACGGGCCATGCCCATAGCCTAGAGGTGTGGGATCTGGACGGGCAATTGATCGGCGGCACCTACGGGGTATCGATCGGGGCTGCCTTCTGCGGCGAATCGATGTTTTCGCGGCGCGTGAACGGATCGAAAATCGCGCTGGCATGGTTGGTGCATCGGCTGCGGGCGGGTGGCTTCACGCTGCTGGATACCCAGTTCCTGACGCCGCATCTGGCCAGCCTTGGCGGTGTGGAAATTCCGCGTGCCGACTACAAGCGACGCTTGGCTGCGGCATTGAAAAACCGCGCAGAATTCGATCCGCGCGGTTATCAGCCTTATCCCTCGTTGATCTCGTCAAGCGGGATATCTTCTTCTTCACGCTCCTGCACTTCCGGCGCGACATAGCCCGAATCGCAAGACAGCACCCAGATGTCATAGCGCGGATGATCCATCGCCGACAAAGCGGGGCTGGAGGCGATCATCCAACCGGAAAACAGCGGCGTATCGGGCTTTTCGTTCAGCACCACCGTCACATGCGCTTCGGCATCGGCGGCGGGGTTGTCTTTGGGATAGCGGCACTGATCCAAGCTGACCGACAGCTTGCCTTGGGTGACCGCCTGCCCCAGACCCAGCTTCAGATCGCTCACACGACCGGAAATCTTATCCAGCAGCCGCAAGGTGCCGCCCGATGCATTGGCCATATCCTGCGCCGAAAGCGGGCTTGCCAGCGCAAGCCCCGCCCCCAGAACAATCGACAAAGTCTTCATACGGGGCATCACTCGGTCACGCTTTCGGCGCTTGCCTCGTCCTTGCTGCCACCGCCGACGAATTTCATCAACAACGACACCAATGAGACCGACCCTTGGGTATCCTCAATCTCGCCGCCGGGGGCCAGATTGTCGAGCGAACCGCCCGGTTGGATTTCAACGTAATTGCCGCCCAACAGACCTTCCGACGAAATCAGAATCGCACTGTCATCCGGCAGTTGCACATCCTGACGCAACTGGATGGTCGCATCGGCATAGAAGGTGTCGGGGTTGAATTTCAGCTCGGAAATGGTGCCGACCTTCATCCCCGCCAAGCGGACGTCGCTGCCGACACGAATGCCGTCAACCGACCGGAAACTGGCGTGGAGCGGATAGGTGCCGCCATCGCGCGAGAACATACCCGAAGCATTGGTTGCATAGGCCAAAAAGCCCGCAGCCACTGCCAAAACCACAGCACCAGCAAAAATCTCTGCGCGTTCAGTCGTCATCTTATTCAGGCTGCCACGCTTCATAGTCACGACGTTGGACCGGTGCTGCCCGACGGATCGAACCTGCTGGCGCATAAGCGCCCACGGTGCCGGTCAGGTTTTCCTGATGCGGCAGTTCCCAGACCTTATGCGTCAAAGGCGCCTTGGTCGGCGGCTCGTCCCAGCTATGGTGCAGCCAGCCATGCCAATCGGCAGGCACACGGCTTGCTTCGGCTTCGCCGTTATAGATCACCCAACGACGTTTACCGTCGCGATTGGTGTAATAGACATTGCCCTGATCGTCTTCGCCAACCTTCACGCCATGACGGGCGGTGAACAATTGGGTGCCAAGGGTCTGACCATTCCACCAAGTTACAAGACGCAGAAGAAAGGACATCCGGCTCTCCTTCGATTTTGTTCCTCTATGGCGGAAAGGCCGTCAAACGGCAAGCCCCGAGGCGCGCGGATCGCGCCAAGTTGTCGCAGTTTGGTCCTTTTCCGCCCAATGAAAAACGGGCAGAGTCTATGCCCTGCCCGTTTCCAAATCATGAAGCCGAAGCTGTCGATCAGCCCGCGGTGGCGGGTTGCTTCTTCTTGGCCTCGTTATGGACGACCAATGGAGCAGCGCCCGAATTCACCGCTTCTTCATTGACGACGACTTCTTCGACGCCTTCCATACCCGGCAGTTCGAACATGCAATCCAACAGGATGTCTTCCATGATCGACCGCAGGCCACGCGCACCGGTCTTGCGCTTGATGGCGCGGCGCGCGATGGCAATCAGCGCTTCGGGCGTGAAGCTCAGCTTGACGCCTTCGATGTCGAAGAGGCGCTGGTATTGTTTGACCAGAGCGTTCTTCGGATCGGTCAGGATGGTGACCAAAGCCGCTTCATCAAGATCCATCAGCGTCGCGATGACCGGCAGACGGCCAACGAATTCAGGGATCAGGCCGAATTTCAGCAGATCTTCGGGTTCCAGTTCCTTGAACAATTCGCCCGCGCCACGCGCTTCGGGATCTTTGACATCCGCGCCGAAGCCGATGCCCGACCCCTTGCCACGCTGGGCGATGATGCGGTCCAGACCGGCGAAAGCGCCGCCACAGATGAACAGGATATTGGTCGTATCCACTTGCAGGAATTCCTGCTGCGGATGCTTGCGGCCACCCTGCGGCGGCACGGAAGCGACGGTGCCTTCCATGATCTTCAGCAAAGCCTGCTGCACGCCTTCGCCCGAAACGTCACGGGTGATCGACGGATTGTCGGATTTGCGGGTGATCTTGTCGACTTCGTCGATGTAAACGATGCCGCGCTGCGCGCGTTCAACGTTATATTCCGACGCCTGCAGCAGCTTGAGGATGATGTTTTCGACATCTTCGCCCACATAGCCCGCTTCAGTCAGCGTCGTTGCATCAGCCATGGTGAACGGCACATCCAGAATGCGCGCCAGCGTTTGTGCCAGCAGCGTCTTACCGGTACCGGTCGGGCCGATCAGCAGGATGTTCGACTTGGCCAATTCGATGTCTTGCTTGGAAGAGTGGTTCAACCGCTTATAGTGGTTGTGCACTGCAACCGAGAGCACACGCTTGGCATGTTCCTGACCGATCACGTAATCGTCGAGAACTTTGCAGATCTCGCGCGGGGTCGGCACACCGTCGGTGGTCTTCAAGCCGTTGGACTTGGTCTCCTCGCGGATAATGTCCATGCACAGCTCGACGCATTCATCGCATATGAACACTGTCGGACCTGCGATCAGCTTGCGCACCTCATGCTGGCTCTTGCCGCAGAAGGAGCAGTAGAGGGTATTCTTGCTGTCGCCGGAATTGCTCGCCATCGTGTCCTCGAAACCTTGATGTAGCAAGTTTAGGACAAGCCTAAACCCTCTACAATGTCAAAACGCCCTCAGCAGAGGCTGCTGAGGGCAATATAATTACTCAACCTTCGCGTCAGCCTTGCCGCGCGATTCGACGATCTCATCGATCAGGCCCCATGCCTTCGCATCTTCCGCGGACATGAAGTTGTCACGTTCCAGACCGGCTTCGACCGTTTCATAGTCATTGCCGGTGTGCTTGACGTAGATTTCATTCAGGCGGCGCTTCAACTTTTCGGTTTCGCGCGCATGGATCATGATATCCGTCGCCTGACCTTGGTAGCCGCCGGACGGCTGGTGCACCATCACGCGGCTATTGGGCAGCGAGAAGCGCATGCCTTTTTCGCCCGCCGTCAGCAGCAAGGAACCCATCGATGCCGCCTGCCCGATCACCAAGGTCGAAACCTTGGGTTTGATGTATTGCATGGTGTCATAGATCGACAGACCCGAGGTCACAACGCCACCGGGGCTGTTGATATACAACGAGATTTCCTTGGACGGATTTTCCGCTTCAAGGAACAGCAACTGGGCGCAGATCAGCGAGGACATACCATCGTGCACGGGGCCCGACAGGAAAATGATCCGCTCTTTGAGCATGCGCGAGAAGATGTCATAGGCCCGCTCGCCACGGCTGGTTTGTTCTACCACCATGGGCACGAGGGTGTTCATGTAGTGGTCAACGGGATCGCGCATATCCTGCCTCTTTAAGATGTCAATTCTGCAATATCAGCCGAAGGTTGATAGAGTCTTAGTCATGCACTGCGGGGCCTGCAAGGGTGGGTGGTGCAATGACGTAGCCAAAGCCTGTCTGATCCCCCGCCCGATCCCGTGATAGTGATGACGTCGACGACCCTTCCGAACCTCTGACCGTTTTTCCTAGTCAACAGGCAAAATCCGCCAATGAGAAGGGCTTGCGATCAAGTTTAATCATAAAAACGCCCCAAGCCCCTGCCAAAGGGGACAAAAGGGCATATCCGCCACAGCCCTAGGGGGCGATTGTCGCAACGGATGCTTATCTCGGCAGATGTAGCTCGGCCCTAAGTCCGCCCAAAGCTTCGGATTTTCCCAACACAAGTCGTCCGCCATGGCTGCGCGCCACATCCGCCACGATCGACAGACCCAAGCCCACGCCGCCGCCTTTGTTCTGGTTGCGCGACGAATCCAGCCGCGCGAAAGGCGCAATCGCGGTTTGACGTTCGGCTTCCGGTATCCCGGGCCCGTCGTCTTCGACCACAAAGCGTAAGGTCTTGTCGCGCACCACGATTCCCAAAGCGACGCGTTTGCCGTGGCGCAAACCATTGCCCACCAGATTTTCCACCGCCCGCTGCACCGCCTGCGGCCGCATCCGCAGCTGCACGGATTCTTCCGGCAGGCCAAGGATCAACTGATGACCGCTGCGCGCCGCATTTTCGGCGATCTGGCTGACGATTTGCGCCGGATCGACAAGGCTCGGCTCCTCCATCGCATCGCCCCTTGCGAAGGCAAGGAATTCATCGACCAGCCGCTCCATCTCTTTGACATCGGACAGCAAAGCCTCGACTTCTTCGTCTTCGGGCAGCATCGAAAGGCCCAGACGCAGTCGGGTGATCGGTGTGCGCAGATCGTGACTGATGCCCGACAGCATCAGGGTCCGGCTTTCGATGGCGCGTTCGACTCGGGCGCGCATATCAAGGAAAGCCGCCCCGGCCGCACGCACTTCGGTCGCACCACGGGGCCGGAACGGGATCACTTCGCCCTTGCCGAAAGCTTCGGCCGCCATCGCCATTTTCTTGATCGGCCGCAATTGGTTGCGCAAGAAGACATAAGCGATCAGCGTCATCAGCACCGAGGCCACGATCAGGATCACGAACAACTGATGCGGATTTTGCGCCGATAGCCGCGCACGGTCCAATTCCACGCTCATCGGGCCATGTTCGGTCCTGACGAAAAGAATCACCTTGCCCGATCCGGATTGCAGATCGGCCACGATCAGTTCGGGCAAACCACGGTGCAAAGCATTCACCACCGCGCCCCCCGTCAGATCGAAGGGGCTGCGCTGGTCGCCTGCCGCCTCAAGCGCCGCCAGATCTTGCCCCGCGGGCAAAGCGGCCGGCAGGGAAATCCGCATCTCGAACAGCTCGGACAGCTGGTCGATATCCACCAAGGCCTGCGTGGCATCTTCTTGCGCATCGATGGATGCCTGCAGGACCGACAAATCGATCAGCACCCCATGCACAAGCTGGCGGGTCACGCCTTCGATATGGCGCTGCACGAAAGCGACAGAAACGATCAGCTGCATCATGACGATGGGCAGGATCAGAATAAGCGCCGCCCGCCCAAAAAGCGAACGCGGCAGAAAGGGCTTGATGCTACGGAACATAGAACTAGCCTAGCGCCAAGTCCCCCATAAGGAAAGCAGCCCGATGCAGCGCATGGCACTCGCAAAAGATCCGTTGCTTGATCGCACAGATACCGGATCGATGGGCGGCGAGGTGATCTGGCTGACCGAAGATATCCGCCGGATCATCGCCCCCAATCCATCGCCCATGACCCATGCGGGCACCAATAGCTATCTGGTGGGGCGCGGCGAAGCTGTGGTGCTGATCGATCCCGGTCCGGATTCGGCGCAACATGTGGCGCATATCCTGCAAGCGCTGCAGCCGGACGAAAAGATCGCCGCGATCGTGGTCACCCATGCCCATAGCGATCATTCGGGTGCCGTCCCCCTGCTTGCCGCAAAAACCAAAGCGCCGGTCCATGCCTATGGTCCCGCCATCCGCGGGCGCAGTGCGGCGATGCAAAAGCTGGCGGATCAGGGCTTTAGCACCGGAGGCGAAGGGATCGACCCCGCCTTCACCCCCGATGTCCAACTGGAAGACGGCGGGCTGATCCCCTGCGCGGGCGGCGATTTGCAGGTCATCCACACCCCCGGCCATCTGTCGAACCATATCTGCCTTGCCCGCGACGGCATCTTGTTTTCCGGCGATCACGCGATGGGTTGGTCAAGTTCCATCGTCTCGCCCCCCGATGGCGATATGGGCGCCTATATCGCCAGCCTGCGCAAATTGCGCCAACATAAGTGGCGCGCCCTGCTGCCGGGCCATGGCCCCGTGACATTGGATGCCGATGATTGTCTGGAACGCCTGCTGCAACACCGCCTTCACCGCGAGGCGGAAATCATCGAAATCCTGCGGAACGGCCCCGCTTCTGCTGCCCAGATCACTGCCCGAATCTACCGCGAAATCCCCCCCTATCTTCATGCCGCCGCGGAACGAAACGTCCTCGCGCATCTTATTGATCTAACGGAAAGATTAGAAATTTCTTGCGAAGATCCCATAAAAATCGGGGCCGCTTACACAATTCGAAATTTTCCTGCCTGATTTTTGCACTCCCCCTCTTGCGGCCCCGAAAACCCGCCGCTATACACCCCCTCACATGATCCGGCGTAGCTCAGCGGTAGAGCAGTTGACTGTTAATCAATTGGTCGTAGGTTCGATCCCTACCGCCGGAGCCATGTAAAACCGCGCCGATGCAAATTGGCAAAAAATGTTCCGGCGTAGCTCAGCGGTAGAGCAGTTGACTGTTAATCAATTGGTCGTAGGTTCGATCCCTACCGCCGGAGCCAATCCCCCTACATCGCTATAAACTGACCGCAAACATCATCGTTTGCGACAGGCCGTATCAATCGCTTTTGAGTGATATTTTCGCGCCTGACCCCGCGCCTCGCCGCGAAACATCCCCCTATCTGTGCATTACAATTGAATTCCGCGCCATTCACTGAGATATGCGCTAGGAAGACTGACACCTTAAGTCTACCTTACACGAAACGACAGCCTTGTAGGTAAAGATGAATAAACCTGTTCCCCTAAAAGCCATGAGCGAGAACACCCTTTTCGGAAAAGGCGATGTTTTCGTGCTGTTCGGCGAGCTCTTCGGGCGCGGCTATGCCACCGGTCAGCTGAACGAAGCCAAGAAAGCGGGCATGACGATCATCGGTATTACCGTGGGCCGTCGTGACGAAAACAACGCCCTGCGCGCATTGACCGCCGAAGAGCTGGCGGCTGCCGAAGAAAACCTCGGCGGCAAGATCATCAATGTGCCGCTGATGGCGGGCTTCGATATGGATGCCCCCGCTGGCACGCCGACGCCGACCGAATTGCTGGGCGCCTTGACCGTCGACACTTGGCAGGACGACAAGCTGGATTGGGACCAAATCGCGAAATGCCGCGAGGTGGGCACCGAACGCTTCAAAACCTCCGTCGCGCAGGTGATGGAACAGCTGGATGCGCTGATCCCCGATGGCAAGAACGTCATCTTCGCCCATACCATGGCGGGCGGCATTCCGAAGGCAAAGGTCTTCTTGGTCATCGCGAACCGCATCTACAAGGGCCGTGGCGCGCGCCACATGTCCTCGCAGGCGCTGCTGGACAGCGATCTGGGCAAGCTGATCTTGCAGAACTTCGACGAAGTTTCGGCCAATACCTTCGGCCATCTGCTGGAACAAAGCCAAGCGATCCGTGCGCGCATCGAAGCGACCGGCGGCCAAGTGCGTTACACCGCTTACGGCTATCACGGCACCGACGTTCTGATCGACGGCGAATACCGTTGGCAGACCTATACCAACTACACCCAAGGCTATGCCAAGATGCGCCTTGAGGATTTCGCGAAATCGGCTTGGGACAAGGGCGTCAAAGCCACCGTCTTCAACTGCCCCGAAATTCGCACCAATTCGTCCGACGTCTTCGCCGGCATCGAACTTTCGCTGCTGCCGCTGTTGGCGGCGCTGAAGAAAGAAGGCGGCGGCGCTTGGGTCGATGCTTTGTGGCAGGAATGCCAAGACCTGCTGCAGGACGGCACTTCGGTTGACGAGATGCTGGCCAAGGTCGAAGCCTATCAGCTGAGCGAGCCGATGAAGCCCTATTACGACTTCAACACCTGGCCGCTGAAAAACAGCGCCGAGCAAGTCGAACAGACCGTCGGCACTTCGCAGGAAGTGACGCAGATGCACAAGGATTCCAAGAAGCTGGTGTCCGACGTGCTGAGCCATCACGTCGTGAACGCGACCGGCAAGCTGATCTTCGGCACCACCTCGAACCCGCCCGCTCCGGTTGTTTGGCTGAACCACGATGTCGTGGCCCAGCAGATGATCGCTTCGGCTGGCGAATAAACCTTTCACCCGCGTCCCCTGAACGGGGGGCGCGGGTTAAGCCTGCTCGACCACCCCGTCACGCAATTTGATCTGGCGATCACAGCGGGCGGCGATCTGCGGATCATGGGTCGACAGAAGGAAGCAGGTTCTGTCTTCCGCATTGATTTCCTTTAACAAATCCATCACCTGATCGGCGCTTTCGCGGTCAAGGTTGCCCGTCGGCTCATCGGCCAGCACCAGATCGGGGCGGTTCATCAAGGCCCGCGCGATTGCCACACGTTGCTTCTGCCCGCCCGACAGGGCCGTGGCGCGGAAGTTCACCCGATGCGACAGCCCGACACGGTCCAGCAATTCCGTTGCCCGCGCCTTGTCGGCAGCGGTTTCCCGCCCCCGCTTCAACGCCGCCGGAAAGACCACGTTTTCCAAAGCCGTCAGATCGGGCAGCAGATGGTGGAACTGGAAGACGAAACCGATATGGGCATTGCGGAATTCGGCCAGCTCCGGTTCCGAGGCTTGGCCCAGATCGCGCTCCAGCATCCGATGCAGTCCCCCGCTTGGCCGCATCAAGGTGCCAAGGATCGACAAAAGCGTGCTTTTCCCCGATCCCGACGGGCCAAGAAGCGCCGCGAAATCGCCCTGTCGCAGCACAAGATCAATGCCTTTCAGCACATCGACCGCCGTATCGCCCTGCCCGAAGCTGCGGCGCAGAGCCTGCAATTCCACCAAAGCCGTCATTGGCCGATCACCTTCACCGGATCAATTTTGGACGCCGCACGCGCGGGCAGGATTGACGCCACAATCGCCCCCAGCGTCGTCAGCACAATCGCCAGCCGATAGGCCCCTTGGCGATAATCCACCGGAAAGCCCGGCGCCTGCCCCGCCATGGGCGGCGGGAATTGCGACAGCAAGCCATAGCCAAGCCCTGCGCCGACCACGCCGCCGATCAGCCCGATCAAGCTGCCTTGCAGCACGAAAACCCAGATCACGAAGCTGCGTTTCGCGCCGAAAGCCCGCATGATGCCAATTTCCGAACTGCGCCGATAGGTCGATAGCAACAGCGCCGAGGCCACCCCGATCACGATGGTGATCATCGAGAAGGCCTTGATCAGATTGCTCGACTGCGCCTGCGCCGTCAGGCCCTGCAACAGCTGCGCATTGCTGCTGGTCCAAGGATCGGCTTGAAATCCGGTCATGGCCGCCAGCCGTTTGGCGGCGGGTTCCGCGTCATTCAGGTCATCAAGCTTGATTTCAATCCGGCTCAAGCCTTGCGACACCGCAAACAGCTTACGCGCCACCGGCAGGCTGACAAAGGCCGCGCGTTTGTCCAAAGATTCCAGCCCCAACTCGAATATCCCTTCGATCTGCAGCGATAATTCCACATTGCGATCCGATTGCAGGCGCAGGATCTGCCCCACCTCGACCCGCAGGTCATCGGCCAAGGCCCGCCCGATCAGCACCCGATTGGCCCCCAGCCGCGACGATCCCGCGACCAGACGGCCATCGATATCGGCAATGGCGGAAATCTTGTCGGGCTCGACCCCCGTCACCGCCACCGCAGCCCGCGCTTGTCCGCGCAGCACAAAGCCGTTGCCACTGATCTGGGGCGAGACACCTTTGATGCCACGCTCCGCTTCCAGTTGCGGCAGGAAGGCTTCGGCCCCGCGCAGCAGATCGCGCTGACCGGTTTCGGCCTGCGTCACGACCAGTGCCTGACGGCCCTGCCCCAGCAGCAGCCCCGCCTCGGAAGGCGCCGCCGTCAGCGTCACATGCGAAATATCCCCCACCGTGCGCAACACCAGATAGCTGCCCAAACCGCCGATCAGCGCGCTGATGAACACGAAGACGAAAACCCCCACCGCCACGCCGCTGATCAACAGCGCCGTCTGCCCGCGCGATGCCCCCAGATAGCGTCCGGCGATCTTCAGCGCGTAAAGCATCATTCAACCCTGACGCCGGTATCGGCCGCGACCGCTTCGGGGGCCAAAATCACCTGCGCGCCCGCCGTCAAGCCCTGCGCCACCACGACCCGATCCGCCGGCCAGTCGATGATAGACACCGCCTGCTGCACCGCGCGCCCGTCTTTGACCACCAGAACCTGCCAGCCGCGATCATCGCGGATCAAGGCCGATCTTGGCACCGACAAGGCATCCTCCACTTCGGCCACCAGCACATTGGTTTCCACCGTCAAGCCGATCGGCAGGCTGACCTTTTGGTCCAATTCGATTTCGATCCGCCGCCCGCCGCTCGAACTGTCCAATCTGGCTGCTGCAAAGCTGACCTTGCCGGACAACACCTCGCTATTGCCAATGGGCCGCATCATGGCGATCTGGCCCGCGCCGATGCGTTGGGCGTAAAGCTCGTCGACTTCGGCTTCGATCAGGATGTCATTGGGATCGGCAATCACAAAGAGGCTGTCTTGGGTGGACACCAACTGCCCCTCTTCGACATCGCGCTGCAGCACCACACCCTCCAGCGGCGCGGCGAGCGTGTAGCGCGCCAGATCCTGCTCCACCTCGTCCAAAGCCGATTGCAACCGCAGGGTTTCGCCCCGCGCCGTGGCCAAAGCGAGTTCTGCGTTTTCCAGATCCGCCCGCGAAATGGCCCGTGACGCCAAGCCTTCGGCGCGTTTCGCATCCGCTTCGGCCTGCGCGCGGCGGGCGTCTTGCACCTTCAGTGCCGCTAGCGCCTGTTCGCGCCGCGCTTCCACCAGACGGGCATCCAGCCCAAGCAATTGCTGCCCCTTGCTGACGCGGTCCCCTTCGGCCACATCGATCCGCGCGACATGGGCGGCCACCGGCGACATGATCGCCACCTGTCTGCGCGCCTTCACATGGCCGTTCAGCGCCAGCACCAAGGACACCGGCGCGGGCCGCATCTCTTCGACCGCGACCAAGGGCCTGCGATCCCCCGTCACATGCTGCCATATCCAAAATCCGGCACCGGCCAGCACCAAAGCCCCGATGAATTTACCGCTTCGCCCCGACGTCTTCGCGTTCAAGATTATGCCTCAGCCTTGCCTGACATCTTTTGTCTAAGCTGTTGTGCTTGCGTTGATAAGCGCTGGTGAAAGATCTTCACCAGAAAGTCAGCGCCCAGCGCCAAAGCATCAGATATGCCATCAAATACGCCGACGACGTCTGCGATGGCGCGACGCGGCGGCGACTTCGGCCTTGGCGATGATCTGGCCGATTTCGGCACAAGCGGTGATGCCCTGCACAAAAGGCTGATCCTGCATCAGATAGGGCAAGGCGGCCAGATAGACCCGATCCTCATAGCCATCGACGCCCAAAAGCCCGTAGTCTTCGCTGATCTCGGGTGTCTCGTAGCCTGCGGCCAATATGTCCTTGCGCAGCGAGGCAAACGGCAGGTCTTCGGTAGCCATCGCCTGCTGGCCACGCGCATCGATGAACACCGCGAAGTCGTATCGCTTGCCATGGGCGGTGATCGTGGTGCCACTGTCGTGATGTTCCATCTTGTAATCATCGCCCAGCGCCAAGACATCCATCACCCCCGCATCGCGCAGTGCCAGCAATCTGCGGATCGATTCCGATGGAACGGCAGCATAGTTATCGACGAATACCGTTTTCAGGGTGTCGTCAAAGCGCGCGCGGTCATCCTCCGAGAAACCCGCCACCAATTCTTCGACCTGTTCATGCATCCGCAAGATCGCATAGCGCCACTGGACCGTGCGTTTGGCTTTCTTATTGGCTTCGGCCTCCTCCAGATTAAGCTTGGCCCATTTGAAGGCATCATGCTTTTCACGATCCACGAAATAGGCGCGCTTAAAGCCCTCGGGGTCCAGATCGCCTAGCCCCGCCTCGGCGGACCAGTCCGGATCGGCGGTGGCGATTTCATCGCGGAACAGTTGATAGACCGCATCGAAGGGGGCTTGCGATTTGGCGGCCTGCGCCAAAGCCTCCGGCGTCATGACCTTTAGCGGCAGATAGGGGATTTCGCAGTAGAAATCCGCTTCCGGCAGGATGCCCGTCCAAGACATCAGGGTGATCTTCAACTTGCCCTTGGCCGCATCATCCAAATGATAGCGTAGCTCCCCCCCTTTGCGCGTGAACCGCCCGTGCTGGCTTACCACGGCCATGGCCGCATCAATCGAACTGAGCGAGGTGCCCATCACCCCCACCGTGGTGGCAGGAATATCGGCATCGCTCAGCCCGCTCCACGGATTGGGAAAGAAATGCGTATCCCCGTCATGCTTTTCGTCGAAGACATGGCCGGTGGCGATCACGACCTTGTCGAACAGCCCGTCATCATGGGCGGGCGTGGACTGCAGGGCAAAGCCTGCCTCGCGCTTTTGCACGTCTTGGACTTCGGTTGCCTCATGAACGGTGACTTTCATCCCCGCAGCCCGCGCCGCCGCAATCAGCGCGGTGATCTGGTCATGGAAATATTCCCCTAGCATCAGTCGGGGGGTGAAGTCGCGTTCATCCACGTCATCGGGGTCTATGCCGTAAGAGCGCAGCTTGTCGGGCGATTGGCGTTCCATCCACTCCAGATAGGTTTCCGTCAGCGGCGGGATTTCGATGCTGGCGATATTGGCGAGCATGGTCTTTTGGGTCGTTTCCGGCGAATAGGGCATTCCCACCCCGACCTGCGCGCCTTTTTCGAACAGCACCACCTCTAGGCTGGCCGGATAAAGCGGGAATGCCTTGGGCGCATCTTCCGGCAAAGCCGTCTTCAGCCCCGCACAATGGCATAATGCGGCAAATCTGTAGATACCCGTGGGGCCAGTGCCGATAATGGCGATACGCATGGGCGAACTCCGATCAGGAAAGGCCGCTTTGAACCGGTCTTGGTGCGGCAGATACCCTCGGCAACGCCCGATCGCGGTCATGGTTGCACAATTTCCGCAGAAATCAAGGAATGGGAACATTAACAGAACATGAACCGCAGTCCTTCAATTTCCGCCCCCGCGAAAGGTTGAATATCGGGAACCTTCTCGGTGGCCCCAGGTTTGAACCATATGCCACCTGAAAGGACGACCGATGGAATTTAACCGCGAAGAATTCTGGGACCGCATCGAAGATATCCGCACCGGCATGTTGGAGGTGAAGGAACGCTTCACGCCCATGACGCATTCGACAGACCCTGAAGACGGCAATCTGTGGTTCCTGACTGCCAAAGGCACCGATGTGGCGAAAGCGGCCGAAGCGGGCGAGAAAAGCCGCTATGTGGTCAGCAATGACAGCGAAGGCATCTATGCCGATATTCGCGGCGCCTTGTCGGTATCCACAGATCGCGCCATTCTGGAAGAGGTTTGGTCGCCCATCGCATCGACATGGTTCGAAGACGGCATCAATGATCCCGATATCGTGCTGGTCTGCTTCCGCCCCGCCAGTGCCGAAGTCTGGCTTGGCCCCGAAAGCGGTCTTGAAGGGCTGTTTGCCTTGGCCAAAGCCAAGCTGACCGGCGAGACCGAAGACCTTGGACGGCAGTTCAGCCTGACTTTCGCCTGATCTGCCGCCTGATCTGCCCCGACATACCCGATATGGAAAAGGCGGCCCGCAAGAGCCGCCTTTTTGCTTGGGCGCAGTCAGGTTCAAAGCGGCATGGGTTGGCCCAATAACTCCAGTCGACGCATATCATCGGGATCGTGCTGTTCCAGATCGCCATTGTCATTGGGATCGTCATCGCTCGGATCGGCGCCGGGCAGGATATTGCCTTCGTCATCCATCGGCAGCAGGTCTTCATTCCCAAAGATCAGGTCTGCTTCGGCGCGATCAAAGACCGGTTGCCCATCACCTTCCATGACGTCGCCTTCCAAGACATGATCGGGCGGCAGCTCGTCAGGGGGTAGGTCATAATCCGGCGGAAGATCGGTATCGGGCGGAATGCCGATATCGGGCGGCAGATCGGGCGAAGGATCGGTCGGACGATCCGGCTGCGGCAACTTCGGGTCGAGCCGTTCAGGATAGGATAGGGCCATCTGGCGTCCTTTCATGGCAATCATCACTCCTCCAAGCGCCCAGCGCGGCGAAAGTTCCCGCAGCCCTTTTGCGCGCCCCTCCCTTGCGGCCTATGGAACGAGATCATCATGGCCATGCTGACACAGGCCATGATCGCCCAAAACCTCGATCACGCGGCAAGCGCCGATGTGGTGATGCGGGCCCTGCCCCAACATGCGGGCAAGTTCCGCCTCTAGCAGCGTCAGCCGTGCGATGCGGGCTTGCACCTGCGCCAGTTGACGGCGCGCGATGGCATCCACCGCCGCGCAGGATTGCTGCGGCTGATCCGCCATCACCAGCAGATCGCGGATATCTTCCAGCGAAAAGCCCAAAGCGCGGGCGTGGCGGATGAAACTCAAACGCTCATATGCGGCTTTATCATAGAGCCGCTGATTGCCGCTGCTGCGTTCGGCGGGTTTGAGCAGGCCGATTTCCTCGTAATAGCGAATGGTCGGCACCTTGACGCCCGTCACCTTCGACAACTTTCCGATAGGCTGCATATGAAACCCCTTGAAGCTCTAGCGACTAGAGAGATTAGATCTATGAGTCGGCGGGGCCAGTCTGCCCCATTTGCACAAAGGGATCAGCCATGAACCAGAGCAACCGGCAGGAATGGATCGTCACCGGCATGGATTGCGCATCCTGTGCGGCCAAGATCAGCACGGCACTGGAACGACTGGACGGCGTCGGCAATGTCAATGTCGCGGTGATGGCCGAACGGCTTAGCCTTGATCTGACCCCCAATACCACGCCCCCGGCAAAAATCGAAAGTGTGGTGCGCGCGCTGGGCTTCGACATTTCGCGCCGCGCCACGCCCAGCGCGCCAAGCATGCCGCCGCCATCGCCGCATGATGGCCACGACAGGTCTAGGGCATCATCGCCCCATGATCACAACCATGACGACCCCGCGGATCGGGGCAAGCCGTGGTATCAGACGGGCAAGGGCCGCTTGGTCCTGCTGACCGGTGGCTTGCTGGTGGCGGCTTGGATCATCGAGCTGGCGGCATCCGAACGGATCGGGGCTTGGGCTTTCACTTTGGCCTGTCTGATCGGCCTTGCACCTGTCGCCAAGCGCGCCGTCACCGCGCTGCGAATGGGCCAGCCCTTCACCATCGAAAGCTTGATGACGCTGGCCGCGCTGGGGGCTTTGGTGATTGATGCCGCCGAAGAAGCGGCTCTGGTGGTGTTTCTATTCGCGGTGGGCGAAGTGCTTGAAGGTGTTGCGGCGTCCAAGGCCCGAGCAGGTATTCGCGCGCTTGCCGATCTGGTCCCCAAAACCGCCCTGCTGGAAGAAGACGGCCAGTTGCGCGAGGTGCCCGCATCCTCGCTGCATATCGGCCAAAGCGTCTTGGTCCGCCCCGGTGAACGGGTGCCTGCCGATGGGGATATCACCGAGGGCGAAAGCGGCTTGGACGAAAGCCCCGTCACCGGCGAAAGCATCCCCGTCAACAAGGGCATTGGGGATCCCGTCTTCGCAGGCGCCATCAACACCCAAGCCGCCCTGCGCATCCGCGTCTCCAAGGCTGCCAGCGACAATACCATTGCCCGCATCATCCGCCTTGTCGAAGAGGCCGAAGAGGCCCGCGCCCCCACC
>DALYSR010000031.1:0-8668 GCA_031991825.1 Paracoccaceae bacterium | reverse complement strand
GAACGCTTCATCGATCGGTTCAGCCGCTGGTATATGCCGCTGATCGTGGCCCTAGCGGTCTTGGTGGTGCTGGTGCCGCCCTTGGCCTTTGGCGGGGTGTGGGATGTCTGGATCTATCGAGGCTTGGCCTTGTTGCTGATCGGCTGTCCCTGCGCCTTGGTGATATCGGTTCCTGCCGCCATCGCATCGGGATTGTCGGCAGGCGCGCGCAAGGGCTTGCTGCTGAAAGGCGGCGCAGTGATCGAAGCAGCGGCCGCCATCCGCCAGATCGCCTTCGACAAGACCGGCACCCTGACCCATGGCCGCCCGCGGGTGACCGATCTGCGGCCCGCAACCGATGTATCGCAAGCCGATCTTTTGCGTCTGGCCGCCGGTGTCGAAGCCGGATCAAGCCACCCCCTCGCGACAGCCATCCTGTCGGAAGCCAAGGCCCGCGATCTGACGCCCCCCGCCGCACAAGGGGCCAAAGCTGCCCTTGGCAAAGGCGTCAGCGCCGTGATCAATGGCGACACGCTCTGGGTCGCCTCGCCCTCATATGCCCTGTCGGAGGGCATTCTGCCTGCGACCGAACAAGCGCAACTCAGCGCCATGCAGCCCGAAGTGCTGGAGGCCGAGGGTAAAACCGTGGTCGCGCTGTTTTCAGCCACCCGCTTCATGGGGCTGATTGCTTTGCGCGACGAGCCCCGCGAGGACGCCCGCCAAGCCATGGCCGAACTGGACGCTTTGGGCATTCATGCCACCATGTTGACAGGAGACAACCCCCGCACCGCCGCCGCCATCGCCGAAGGCTTGGGCCTGAGCTTCCGCGCCCAGATGCTGCCCGAAGACAAGCTGGTGGCGATCCGCCAAATGGGCGGACAAGGCGGGGTGATGATGATCGGCGACGGCATCAACGACGCGCCCGCCCTAAAGCAGGCCGATGTCGGCCTTGCCATGGGATCGGGCACCGATGTGGCCTTGGAAACCGCGGATGCCGCGATCTTGCGCGACCGGCTGGTCGATATCCCCGCGCTGATCCGCCTGTCGCGGCACACCATGGGCAATATCCGGCAGAACATCGCTTTGGCCTTGGGGCTGAAAGCCGTCTTCCTTGTGACATCGGTGCTGGGCATCACGGGGCTATGGATCGCCATCATGGCCGATACCGGCGCCACCGTCTTGGTGACGCTGAACGCGCTGAGGCTGCTGCGCTATGATCCCGCAAGGCATAACTAAAGTCACACCGCATGCGAAATTTAAGTTCACCTTGCATCATATAGCTGTGATTTCCGCAGACTTGCGCTTAGAAGCACTCGCAATCAACCGGCCTGGGCCGCTATAGCTTGCCCATAGCCTTCGCCCAGATCACTAGCCAAAAGAATGTGAACAGTCTCGTGACGCCCACTGCATCGCTTTCGAACTCTCCCCGCCGCCTGCCGCTTTGCCTGCGTCTTGGTGCCGGAGTCCTTTTGATGGCCGCGCTGGCCGCCTGCAACCCTTCCGCGCCGCCCAGACTGGACGCGACCGGTTCGGCCACGAAGGTCTATATCGTAACCGACAAAAACGTCGGGCAAGTCCGCCAGCGCGCGCTGGATACGGTCAACAACCTGCGCCAATCCAACGGTTTGCCCCCGCTGATGCTGGACCCTGCCTTGGTGCAAGCAGCGGATGCCCATTCGGCATCCATGCAGCGCCAGAACCGCGCTTGGGCCTTTGGGGAAGACGGCTCGATGCCGGTCAGCCGTGCCCGCGCCGCAGGTTTCCAAGGTCGCGTCTTGGGCGAGCTGGTCTCGGAAACCTATGAAAGCGAAGTGCGTGCGATTGCCACCTGGATGGGGCAGCCCGCGCAAAAGGCCATCATCCTTGACCCAAGCGCCCAACGCATGGGCTTTGGCGTTTCGCAGCAAGAAAACAACAAGCTGTGGTGGACCCTGACCATTGCCGAATAAGAAAGGACCGCTCATGCCCTTCCAATCGACCCGCCGCTCGTTCCTGGGCCTTGGCGCTGGTGCCATGGCCGCATTGGCCGCACCGGCTTTGGTGAAGGCTCAAGCCGCGCCGCTGGCACCCTCGGCGCCCGCTCGCCACAATACCGGAAGCTTCCGTGGCCAAAACTGGCAGGACCACTTCCAGCACCTGCGCAAGGGCGCGATCCTCTGCGATCTGGATTCCCGCGCGCTGCATTTCTGGTCGGAAGATCAAAGCACCTATCTGGTCTATCCGTCTTCCGTGCCGATGACCGAAGATTTCACCCAGCGTGGCTATACCGAAATCGTGCTGAAACGCCGCGAGCCCACCTGGATTCCGACGCCCGACATGCGCAAGGCCGACCCGAGCCTGCCGCAATCGATCGGCCCCGGCCCCGAAAATCCGCTGGGCAGCCGCGCGTTGAACCTTGGCTGGCAATATTACCGCATCCACGGCATCGACAAGATCGAAAAGATCGGCCGCGCGGCGTCGCATGGCTGTGTGGGCGTGTATAACAAGAACATCGAACAGCTGTTCGAACTGGTGCAAATCGGCACACAGGTCCGTTTCATCTAACCGCACCCCTCGCGGAACGACTCTTACAGCATTTGGCCTGAGCATATCGCGATATGCTCAGGCTTTTTATCAATCGGATCAAGGAAGTCGCCTCAGCCGTTGCAGGCGAACCCGTCAAAGCTTCCGATGAGATTGCGCCCGTATGGACCATCGATCGCGGTGGTCACAACCTACGCCAGCTAGCCGCGTCCAAACCAGAGCGCGCAACGCGGCAGAAGCCGCTGCCGCGTCGCCATCGAAGTTCGCAGCGATTGTCGCATCGCATCGACCATCAAAGCCCAAAGCCGCGTCCATCGTCATAGGCCGCGTGAAAGCTTACATGGTTATGGCCATCTCAGATCATACGTCGCTTGCCGAAATGACCCGCTACACGGTCGCAGCAGGCCGAAAAGACCTCGCAGCGCAGGCAATGCATGCGCGCGGGACGAAAGACGGAGAATGTCAGCTGTCAAACCTTACAGTCGGTTTGTCAAACCGCCCTGTAAGCGGCTGATCAATATAGGATATTTTGAGAAAATGGCGGACAGTGAGGGATTCGAACCCTCGAGACGGTTCCCCGCCTACACACTTTCCAGGCGTGCGCCTTCGACCACTCGGCCAACTGTCCGTTGCGCCTCTGATAATCGGCACAGGGGGGGATGTGCAAGGGGGAAAATGCAGAAAAAACCGAAAGATGCCTGATATTTGGTAATAATTTTTCTGCAAAGCCCCATTCCGACACCCTACCCCTTAGTCAAGGAAGCCCAAGACGAAGCGACGGTTCTGGCGGCCTTTGTTTTCGACCTTGATAATCCCTATCGCGCCAAGCTCGCCGGTGCGGGCGACATGGGTGCCGCCGCAGGGCTGGATGTCCACCTGATCGGCGCCTTCGCCGATACGGACCAGCCGCACACGGCCCTGCCCCTTTGGCGGCGCGACCATCAAGGTCTTGATAAGCGACGGATTTGCGGCAAGTTCGTCTTCGGTGATCCAATCCTCGTCGACGGGCAGATCGCGGGAGATCAGATCGGCCAAGGCGATGTTCAAGGCGGCCAGATCGGCGGGCGGCTCGGGCATGTCGAAATCCAGCCTGCCCTTGTCGACCGCGACGCTGCCGCCGGTGACCGGCAGCGGCACCAAAACGGTGACCAGATGCAAGGCGGTGTGCATACGCATGTGGCGATAACGGCGCGGCCAGTCGATACGCTGGCGCAGCTGGGTGCCGATGGGCGGCAAGGCGGCGGCCTCTGCCGCCACCAAAGCCACCCCGCCATCATCGACCTTGACGGCGGTAGCAATGGCCATGGGGCGTTGATCGCCCCATTCGATCCAGCCGCTGTCTCCGGGTTGCCCGCCGCCGCTGGGATAGAACACGGTGCGATCAAGCAAGATGCCCCCTTCTGGCGTATGGCCCATGACAGTCGCATGGGCCTCTTGCAGATAGGGATCAACGCGGAACAGCAATTGGGTCGTCATGGCCGGTATTACTCCTGGGGTTGGCCTCACCCGTCTTGGGCATCACTGCCGGTGGCAGGCCGCGCGACCATGACGGACGCGCGGCGCGAACCGAACTCGGATCAGACGAGGCGTAACTCGATTCCTTCCTGTGCGAACCGTTCCACGATCTGGTGGTTCACTTCCGTTCTTACGCTGCCGCTGAAATTGACATCGCGCAAGATGATACGAATATCGAAATTCAACGCATTCGGCCCGAAGCCCAAGAAATTCACCGAAGGCGGCGGGTTCAGGATGGCCAAGGGCTGCGCTTCGGCGATTTCTTGCAGCAGGCTGGTCACCTTGCGCGTATCGGACCCCAGAACCACGCTCACCGGTACGGTCAGGCGGCCGGTCAGGTTGAACCGCGTCCAATTGGTCACGCGGCCCGCCACCAGATCGGTGTTTGGCACGATGACATATTGGCGGTCGAAGGTCTGGATGCGGGTCGAACGGACCGAAATCGAGCGCACCGTGCCTTGCACATTGCCGACCTCAATCCAGTCGCCTTCGGAAATCGGCCGTTCGATCAGCAAGATGATGCCGGAGACGAAGTTCGACACGATGTTCTGCATACCAAAACCGATACCAACCGACAGCGCCGATGCGACCATCGCAAAGCCGGTCAGATCGATCCCTGCCGCGCGAATGGCGATCAGCGCCGACAGGAAGATACCGACATAGCCCACGCCAGAGACCAGCGATTTCTGCGCCCCGTCATCGATCGAGGTGCGCGGCAGGATCGTCGTGCGCATGGCCCCTTGGAACAGACGCGTCGCCGAATAGCCCGCCACGAACAAGATCAGCAAGATCAGGAAGCTAGAGGGCGAGATACGGGCATCCCCCAGCTGGAAACCTTCGCGCGCCTGCGCCCATAGCTCGGTCATATCCGCAAGCCTTGCGCCCCAGATCAGCGCGAACAGCGGCAGCGCCATCAGCACCAATGCAAAGCCCACCAGCACCGGCAATAGCGCCTTGCTGGCGGCATCCTCGTTATCGGTGATGGCGATATAGACTTCCAGCACCAGCATCTGCAGGATGTACAGCATCCCCATCAGCCCCAGCGAGATCACCGCCGGATAGATCAGCGCGGTTGCCGCCGGAATATAGCCGATCGACGCGAGCAGCGGGCCCACAATGGCCAAAGCCATCGCGACACGGCCGATCAACGTGATCAGGTTCGCCTTGAAGCCCGAGCTTTGATCTTGGTCCTCTTCTTCCGCCTTGGCGGAACTGACCAGCAATTGGCTCAGGCGGAACAAGACATAGGCCGAAACAAGGATCAGCGGATAGGCCAGCACGCCGCGCGCGCCCAAGGTTTGGGTATGCGCATTCAGCCCCGCCTCCATCAGCAGTTCCACACCCCGCACCGTCCCAAAGACCGTGCCCAACCAACGCCCCTCGCGGCGGCGTTCGGGCGACAGTTTCACCGGCAGAAAGTCCTTGTCTGCGGGGAAGATCAGACCGCCCAGCCAATAGGCGCCATAGATGAAGAACGCCGCCGCTGGCAGCGTTTCGATCATCGCATTGCCCACCGCACCGAACATGCCGGTCAATTGAAGCGCTTTGGCAAGCGCCGCCGCCCCCAAGGTCGGCGCGATGACCTGACCAAGCGACAGCACATGGGACAGGATGCGTATACGCCGCGCGGTCCAGCGATTGGCGATCCGCCGCGTCAGGCTTTCAACCGCGCCGCGTCCAAAGGACAGCAAGGCTACCGCCACCACCGTCAGCAGAATGATCAGCGGCAGGTTGCTGGTCATGATGTTGCGCTTATAGCCCAATTTCCAGCGGCTGGTGACTTCATCGGCCACCTGTGCGCCGAAATCACGCAAGGCCGTATAGCCTTCGGACCAGACGACCGGATTGAGCGGGGTCGGATACAATTGCAACAATTCAACCGCTTGGTGGTCGCGCAAGATGCGGTCGATTTCCGAGATCAAGCCACTCGCGCGGCGATAGGCTTCGCCTGCGGTGATCCCCGGAGCCTGCAATTCCGTCAGCTGCGCATTCAACGCGCTACGACGGGTGGCCAGCTCTTCAGCCTCGCTCGCGCCCTCTGCCGGGGCCGGACCCAAAGCCGCGATCTGTTGGTTGATCGTCTCGATGCGCGATGAATTGGCGCTTTGCGCGCCAGCCAGCTTGTCGCGCCATCGCACCAGTTCGACGCGGCTTTTCTCCAAGGTGTCATCGGTGGTCGCGGGATCGACCAGCAGCGCCTCGATGGTGGTCGCAAGCTTTTCCCATGCGGGATAATCTATCTCACTGGCAGCAGCATCCGCAGCCGCCCCGCTTGCGGCTTGGCTCTGCGCCAAAGCCGCCCCGAAGCCAGAAGTCTGCGGCGTGACAAAGCCGCCTGCCAAAACGACGAAAAGGGCCAGACCGATACCGGTCAGGCCCCGACGCAGGTTGCGCCCTGTCTCAAATATCATCTACTCACACATCCTCGAACACGCTGGGAACGCCAGCGCTTGCACGGTCCAACCATTCCGGCACCGGCAGACCTTTGTCGCGCAGGAAGGCCGGATTATAAAGTTTGGACTGATAGCGGGTGCCGTAATCGCACAGCACCGTCACAATGGTATGGCCCGGCCCCATGTCTTTCGCCATGCGGATCGCACCAGCGACGTTGATCGCCGACGAGCCGCCCAGGCACAGGCCTTCATGCTGCAACAGATCAAAGGCGATCGGCAGCGCTTCGGCATCCGAGACGCGATAGCTGTAATCGGGCTTCAAGCCTTCCAGATTGGCGGTGATCCGCCCTTGACCGATCCCTTCGGTGATAGACGAACCGGGGGAATCAAACTGGCCGGTGGTGTAATAGGCGTGCAATGCAGCGCCCTCCGGATCCGCCAGACCGATCTTCACGCCCTTGGGTTGCAGCGCCATGGCGATACCCGCCAAAGTGCCGCCCGAGCCGACGGAACAGATGAAGCCGTCAACCTTGCCGCCGGTCTGGTCCCATATCTCGGGGCCGGTGCCTTCGACATGGGCTTGGCGGTTGGCCACATTGTCGAACTGGTTGGCCCAGATCGCGCCATTGGGTTCGGTCTTGGCCAAAGCTTCCGCCAAGCGGCCCGAATAGCGCGCATAGTTATTGGGGTTCTTGTAAGGCGCTGCGGGCACTTGCACCAATTCGGCACCGGCCAGACGCAGCATGTCCTTCTTTTCTTGGCTTTGGGTTTCGGGGATCACGATCACCGTCTTGAACCCCATCGACGATCCGACCAACGCCAGCCCGATACCGGTATTGCCCGCGGTGCCTTCGACAATGGTGCCGCCCGGCTGCAACAACCCGCGTGCGACCGCATCCTTGATGATGTAAAGCGCCGCCCGATCCTTGATCGACTGGCCGGGGTTCATGAATTCACATTTCCCCAGAATGGTGCAACCGGTCAGTTCCGACGCCTGTTTCAGCTTGATCAGCGGGGTGTTCCCGATGGTCTGCGCCAGATCGTTTTGAATACGCATCTTGGGGTTCCTTCGTCTCACTTCATAGATGTGTATGACTGCAAAGGTTCAAACTCAAGAACCCCCGCGTGATTAAGAATAAACGCGCCGCCAGATGGGAAAAGCCCGAACATTGCGTTTGTTCGGGCCCCCTTTCATGGCACGTCTTTCCCACAGGGCGGCGTCACGCTGAATGGAACAGGCCGTCTGCCAACAGCCCTTGATAGCATTCATCCAGACTCAGCCGCGCGCGTTCGATCAAAATATCGATTTCGGCGGGCGTGATCACCAAAGGCGGCGAGATGATCATCCGATCCCCCACATGGCGCATGATCAGATTATTGGCAAAGCAGCGCTCGCGGCACCGCAGGCCGATGGTGCCCTCTTCAGAGGCGAATTTGGCGCGGCTGGCCTTGTTCGGCGTCAGCGCGATGGACCCCATCAGACCCACCAGCTTGGCTTCACCCACCATCGGATGGTCCATCAAGCCTTCCCATTTCGCTTGCAGATAGGGATGGGCCACCTCGCGCGCATGGGTGATGATGCCCTCTTCTTCCAGAATGCGCAGATTTTCCAAGGCCACAGCCGCCGCAACCGGATGGCCGGAATAGGTATAGCCGTGGTTGAAATCCCCCGCGCCGCCGACAACCGCCGCGATTTCATCCGACACGATCGACCCGCCGATCGGCTGATAGCCTGACGACAACCCCTTGGCGATGGTGATGATATCGGGCTTGATGTCGAAGCTTTGCGCCGCGAACCACTGGCCGGTGCGACCAAAGCCGGTGATTACCTCGTCCAAGATCAGCAGCACGCCGTATTTCTGGCAAATGCGCTGGATTTCCGGCCAATAGGTGGATGGCGGCACGATCACGCCCCCCGCGCCCTGCACCGCTTCGGCGATGAAGGCCGCCACATTATCCGGCCCCAGTTCCAAAATCTTGGCTTCCAGTTCCTGCGCGCGGGCCAGACCGAACTCTTCCGGTGACATGTCGCCGCCTTCGGACCACCAATCGGGCTGGCGGATATGTTCGATGCCGTTGATCTTGCCGCCATGGCCATGAATGCCCTTCATGCCGCCCAAGCTGCCGCCGCCCATGGTCGATCCGTGATAGCCGTTCCAACGACCAATCACGATATTGCGCCACGGCTTGCCCTTCACCTGCCAATAGCGCCGCACAAGGCGCAGGTTGGTGTCATTGGCCTCCGAGCCTGAGGAGGC
>DALYSR010000030.1:0-28064 GCA_031991825.1 Paracoccaceae bacterium | reverse complement strand
CACTGATCGATAGATTTACGATGGTCATGAATAGGCCGTAGATCGTGGCAATTGGTATCCATATACCATACGATACGAAAAGAACTATCGCGGCGATAATTGTCATCATGGCGCTGGCCTAAATCCATTTTGGGAATGGTCCATGATCGCTCTTTGCCGCCGCTGCCGCAAGCCTCCCTTCGGGGTGGTCTTCCCGAGTGCAATCCCCAAACATCAGACAGAGGGCGGATAATCCAGAAACGGAACCCGCAAAGCTGGATGGCAAAAAAGCCCGCGGCCCCCAAAGCCGCAGAACCAAAGCGGCAACCGTTAACCCCGAAGCAAGAGGCCTTCGCCCTCGCATTCTTCGAGACCAGCAACGCAGCCGAAGCTTATCGCCGCGCCTATGACGTGGACGAGAATGCCAAGGACGGCTGGATCTATGTCGAGGCATGCCAGCTGCTGGATCACCCTAATGTGGCCCTAAGGCTGCAAGAGCTTCGCGCACAGGCAGAACGGCACTCAATCTACACCCGCCAGCAAGCCATGGATGAGCTGGAGAAGGCCCGAGAGAAAGCAATGGCACTGGACAATCCGTCTGCTGCCGTCAGCGCGATCAACAGCAAGGTGAAGCTTTACGGCCTCGACGCCCCAGCGCGCATCAAGGCTGAGATCACCGGCAAGGACGGCGGACCCATCGAAACGCGGGATACGACCGCCGCAGAAATCCTGAAGGCCAAGCTCGATGAAATCGCAAGCCGAAACGCTGGCCTCACTGCCTGAAGCTGAACGGGCCGAAATCCTCGCAGCTCTCACTGACGAGCAGGCAGCAGAACTGCTGTTTGACTGGCGCGGCTTCAATGCCCGTCCTGACCAGATCGCCCCAGAGGGTGATTGGGATATCTGGCTGGCGCTCGCTGGCCGTGGATGGGGCAAGACCCGCACCGGTGCCGAATGGGTGCGTGAGCAGGTCAAATCTGGCGCGCGCCGCATTGCGCTGATCGCGGAGACGCAGAAGGACCTTGAGGAAGTCATGATCAATGGCGAGAGCGGCATCCTTGCCATCTGCCCTGAGCATGAACGGCCCAAGGTGCGCTATAAGCCGGTGCGCCTGACCTTCCCCAATGGCGCCACTGCTCTAGGCTACAATGCGACCGAGCCCAAGCAGCTGCGCGGGCCGCAGTTTGACGCTGCATGGTGTGACGAGCTGGCAAAGTGGCGCTATGCCCGTGACACATGGGACATGCTGCAGTTTGGCTTGCGTCTCGGTGTGCATCCTCGGGTGATGGTTACCACCACACCGCTGCCAATCGAACTGATCAAGTCGATGGTCGCGGGCAAGGAAGGCAAGATCATCGTCACGCGGGGCAAGACTTCGGACAATGCCAGCAACCTCGCTGCGCCGTTCATGAAGAAGATCCGCGAGAAATACGACGGGACACGCCTTGGACGGCAGGAGCTGAACGGGGAGATCCTTGGCGACATGCCAGGGGCTCTCTGGACCCTTGCCAGCATCGACGCCTATCGCATTTCGGAGCTGCCCAAGTGCGGGCGCATCGTGGTCGCAGTCGATCCGGCTGTCACGAATAGCGAAGCCAGCGACGAGCACGGCATCATCGTGGCGGGTCTGGAAGGGCAACGCGGGATTGTGCTGGAGGATGGCAGCATCAAAGGCACCCCATCGGATTGGGCGAAGCGCGCGATTTCGCTTTATCGCACATGGCAGGCCGACGGCATCGTTGTCGAGGTCAACCAAGGCGGCGACATGGTGGCCCACACCCTGCGCACCGTCGATCCGAACGTCCACATCATCGAAGTGCGGGCCACACGCGGCAAACACGTCCGAGCCGAGCCTATCGCGGCCCTCTACGAGCAAGGCAAGGTCGCCCATCTGGGAGCCTTCTCCGAGCTTGAGAACCAAATGACCCAGATGACCAGCGCAGGATATGAGGGCGACGGAAGCCCTGACCGCGTTGATGCGCTT
This sequence comes from Paracoccaceae bacterium, assembly GCA_031991825.1. Lineage (GTDB taxonomy): Bacteria > Pseudomonadota > Alphaproteobacteria > Rhodobacterales > Rhodobacteraceae > Pseudotabrizicola. The sequence goes on along the minus strand of DALYSR010000030.1, from coordinate 26,101 downwards.
GTCTGGGCGCTGACTGAGCTGTTCCCCGCCATGACGGAGGACCGCGCACCATCCGGCCCAATGCCAAAGATCAGGTTCAGCCGCGCATAGCGGGGAGTTCTCTATGTCAAAGCTAGAACAACATATCGGTCAGCAACTCTCTGCAGCCGGTAAAGCAGACACGACCCGCGAAACGCTGCTCCAGCGCTATCTGGGCGAGCCATACGGCGACGAGGTGGAAGGCCGCTCTGCTGTGGTTACGTCCGAGGTCTTCGACGTGGTGGAAACCATTGCGGCGGAAATGATGGACGTGCTGACCTCGGCTGATCGCATCGCCACCTTCCGGCCAGACGGCCCCGACGACGAGGAAGCCGCAGAGGACGAGACCGACGCCTGCAACGCGATCTTCTGGGAGCGCAATCCGGGCTTCGAGAACCTGCAGACATGGGTCAAAGCGGGCCTGATCGAGCAGGTGGGCTATGTCCGCGCGGGCTGGGCCGACAAGCGAGATATTTCGCTGGTCGAATACCACGACGTGCCGGATCTGGCCGTCGGGCTGTTTGTCGAGCAGACCCAAGCCGATGACGACGTGACCACTGTCGAGCTGCAGTGGGTTGAGCCGAGCGACAAGGTCGGCGAGATGGGCATGCCCCTTGCCAGCTTCGGCGCCAAGGTGGTGCGTCAGCGTCAGGTCTATGAGATTGAGCCGTTGCCGCAGGATCAGGTGCTGATCTCGCCGCGCTGGCGCAAGCAGAGCCTGCAGGATTGCCCCTTCGTCGCCATCAAGGACGAGAGCAAGACCCGCGGCGAATTGCTGGCCATGGGCTTTCTTAAGGATGACATCGACGAGCTGGCCAAGGGCGACGACGGCGACCGCCGCTTCGAGACCGAGGATCTGGAGGAAGGCGCGAACGATGCCCAGATCACGATCTACGAAGCGTATCTGCTCTACGACATCGACGGCGACGGGCTTGAAGAACGGGTCCGCGCTTGGGTCGGTTCGGAAAAGGGCAAGCTGCTGCACTGGTCAGATGGCTCTGAGGCGGTCGAGGAGGTGGACAGCGTTCCGGTCTACAGCTGGACGCCGATCCTGATCCCGCACCGCCACGCTGGCCGTTCGGCTGCCGAGATCACCGACGATATCCAGCGCCAGAACACGGTGCTGATGCGGTCGCTGTTCGATAGCATCTATGCCACGATCTACCCGCGTCCCGTGGTGAACACACAGGAGGCTACGCCCGATACCTATGCCGACTTGGCGGCACCGGATCACGGTGCACCGATCCGCGTGAAAGGCCCGACCGCAATCCAGTGGACCAAGGCCCCCGCTATCATCGGTGATGTCCTCCCCGCGTTGCAGCGGATGGATGCGATGAAGGAGGAGCGCACGGGCGTCACCAAGCTTGCGCAGGGTCTCGACAAGAACGCACTGACCAACACGGCCAGCGGGCAGGCGGCGCTGATGTCCCAAGCCATGAAGCGGATCAAGCTGATCGCCCGCAACATGGCGGAGTATGGGTTGAAAGACCTGTTCATCGGCATGCACCGCGATCTGCGCAAAGGGAACTGGCAGGCCATCCGCTACAAGCGGGCCAATGGCTGGGCAGAGGCAAACCCGATGCAATGGCCGCCGCGCGCGGAGATGTCGGTATCGATCGGCACCGGCAACGGCGACCGGATGGAGAAGGCGCAGGCCTTGGGCGAGGTGATTGTTCAGCAGAAAGAGCTGATCCTTGCAGGTTCGATGCTGGCGGATGAGGCAAAGCTCTATGAGGCAATGGATCGGCGGCTTCGGCTGACGGGTCTAACTGGGGCTTCGGCCTTCTTCCATGATCCACGCACACCGGAGTTCCAGCAAAAGGCACAGGCCAAGGCCCAAGAGCCCAAAGAGCCGTCGCCGGAAATGCTGCTGGCCCAAGCCGAACACACCAAAGCGCAGGCCGAGGTGCTTAAGGCGCAGGTCAGGCAGGCCGAGGTTCAACAGCAAGGCCAGCTTGAGGTCGCCAACCTGCAGGCCGAGGAGGCGCGGGCCCAGCGTGAGCATGAGGCGGAAATGCAGCGGCTCATGTTGGAAACCGAACGCGCCCGACTGGCTGTGGCCGAGGCCGCCAGCAAGGAAGCCCGCGAGGATCGCAAGGTTGATCTGACCGAGCAGAAGATCGTGTTGGACGAGGAGTTCAGGCGCGACGAGCTGCAGGTCGATGTGGCGCAGGGCATGGCTCAGCGTCAACAGCAGGCCCAAGCGGCTGATCAGCAAGAGCGCCAAGGCTGGCTCTCGCGCATGTTCGGGGGCGGCAAATGAGCGTCACCGTCGCTGAAATCCTCGCAAGCCAAGACTGGAAGGCCGCGCTCGAAAGGGTGCGGCTTTCTTACACCCAGACCGTAATGGCGTCCGCGACATCCCCAGAGGACCGCGACCGCGCCCTGATGAAATTTCACCTGCTTGAGGAACTGCAGGTGGACCTGTCGATGCACAAATAGGAGCAACCCCATGGCAGAGGCGAACCCCGATCTCGGGACAATCACCGATGAAGCCGCTTTGCTGGACAGCCTCTTCGAGGAGCAAGGTGCCAACCCCGATGAAGCTGGTCATGCCGCGCCTGACGCGGAAGTGGTGACCGACAATGGCGACGACGGCCTTGCGCCCGACACGCCGGAAGATGGCGCCCCGCCCGAGGGTGGCGATAACCCCGAGCCTGATCCGGCAGCGGCCAAGACCTTCACCGTCATGATCGACGGCAAGGAGGAGACGGTCACGCAGGACGAGCTTCTCGCTGGCTATCAGCGCCAAGCGGATTACACCCGCAAAACGCAGGAAGCCGCGCAAATCCGCAAGCAAGCGGAAAGCGCAGTCGGCGCACTTAAGGATCAGTTGGCCCATTGGGCGGTGCCGCAGGAGGCACAACCCGACTGGGTGCAATTGGCCCAGACCATGGACCCGCGCGAGTTCCAGACCGCGCAGGCTCAGTGGGTGGAGCGCCAGCAGCGCCAGCAACAGGCGCAGGCCCTGCACAACGCCATCCAAACGCAAGAGCATCAGACCATGATGCAGCGCGAGCAGGCGGCTCTTCTGGAGCGTGTGCCCGAATGGCGAAACCCCGAGGTGGCGCGCGGTGAGATGAGCGCCATCACCACGGCAGCGGCAGCCTTTGGCTTCACCGAGGCCGATGTGGCGGGCTGCGTCGATCACCGCCTGATCCTCATGGCGCGTGAGCTGTCTAAACTGAAGGTGGCTCAGGCCTCGCTGGACAAGGCCAAGGCCGCTCCGACGCCACCCAAGGCTGCAATCCAAGGTCGCGCCCCGCAAGGCGACGTGGCCGCGAAGAACGCAAAGCTGATGGAAAACCTCAAACGCACCCAGAGCGATGACGCCGCCGTGGCGCTCCTCTTGGGCGGCTGATCCGTCAAGGCACCAACCCAGAATATAGGAGGGCCACATGCCCGCACCGACCAATACCGTCCAGACGTATGCCCTGAAAGGCCTGCGCGAGGATCTGTCCGATGTGATCTACAACATCGCCCCCGACGACACCCCGTTCCTGTCGGCCTGCAAAAAGGTCAAAGCATCGGGCACACTGCACGAATGGCAGACCGACACCCTGCGCGCCTCGGGCGCCAACGCCCATGTCGAGGGTGACGACACCACTGCGACCCCGCGCTCGGCAACCGTCCGTCTGGGCAACTACACCCAGATTTTCAAGGATGCCGTGATCACTTCTGGCACCGCTGATGCAGTTGACGCTGCGGGCCGCGCGAAGGAAATGGCCTATCAGATCGTCAAAGCCTCGAAAGAGCATAAGCTCGATATCGAGAAAGCGCTCTTTGACAATCAGGCCAAGGTTGCAGGCAACGGGACCACGGCCCGCCGTCTGGCTGGCGCGGTGGCCTTCATCGCCACCAACGTCGAGATGGGCGCTACCGGCGTGAACCCTGCTGGTGACGGCTCGAACGCCCGCACCGACGGCACCGCACGCGCCTTCACCCAAGTCCTGTTCGACAGCGCGATGGAAAAGGCGTGGCTCCAAGGCGGCAAGGTGGACACCGTCTACCTGTCCTCAAAGCAGATGGGGATCGCGCTCGGCTTCAACGGCAACAACAACCAGCGCAACACCACCAAGCGCAACGAAGTCACCAAGCTCTTGGACGTCTACATGACGCCATGGGGTACGGTGGAATTCGTGCCGAGCCGCGAAAACCGCGCGAAAGACGTGCTGCTGCTCCAGTCGGACAAGTGGCAGGTGGCGCAGCTGCGGGCGACCAAAAACGAGCCGCTGGCGAAAACCGGCGACAGCGAAAAGCGCCAGATCATCACCGAGCTGACCCTCGTTGCTTGCAACGAGAAGGCTTCGGCGCTGGTCGCTGACTGCTCGTAAGCGCTGGTCGCAGACAACCACAGGGGGCGGGCTTCGGCTCGCCCCTTTCGCATTTGAAGAGGTATCACGATGCTGATTTCCGAGCGCTTCGAGACGGACGGCGACAAGCTGGTTCATGTTCGTCAGCACGATTTCACCCCAGTCCTGAACCGCGCTGCCATGCTGCGCAGCGAAGGCCATGTCGGGGTATCGGAGCACTGGCATATCGGTACTGTACCTATGGCGCTGATTACCCAATGGCTGAGCGAGGCAGGGGTGTCGTGGGATGACCACGCCGCGCGCCAAGAGGTGATCAAGCGCAAGCTTCTCAATGGCGAATTCGCCAAGCTGCGCGTTCACGAGGGGACATTCTGATGGACCTTACCGACAAAGCCGAAAGCATCCTTGGTCGCGAGCTATCGCCGGGGGCTTTAGATGCGCTGACCGGTGATCTGAACGAGCGCCTGCGGGTGCGTGAGCTGGAAGAGGTATTCTACACCGCGCCGCAGGCCGCCGTGGCCCTGCCGTCGTTCTTCATCCACGCCCGTAGTGTCTCGATCGATGGCTGCCCGTTGAGCGCGACACAGCCCGATCTTCTCTGCGCCGGCCGCTTCGTGATTTCCGGCCCAGAGATGCTTCTCGCCCAAGGCGGCGATGTGCTGCGGATGGTCTATCTCGCCCGCCTGCTGGCGATTGAAGAGGACCGGATCAACGCGGCCTATACCACCTATCCGAGCCTGTTCCTCTATGGGCTGCTCTACCATCACGCCGCCTTGGTGCGCGATGTCGACGGCCAACAACAATGGCAGCCGCAGTTCGAACGCGCATTGGCTGCGGCGAATGAGAACTATGCCCGTGCGCTTCAAGGCGAGGCCGCGCAGGCAATCCGCCCGAGGTATCGCGCATGATCAAGGATTTCACCTTCGGGCAGTGGCTGCCGGATCAGCCCTCATTGAACAACCCCGGCTTGGTCTTCGTGCAAAATGCCCTGCCGATGGCGAATTGCTACGAGCCGATGCGGGCGCCGGTCCAAACAGATGGAGCCGTGCCCGATGATGCCAGCGGCGCAACTCGTGTGGTTCTGCCCGATGGCTCGCAGCTGATCGCTATCGGCACCAGCACGGACCTTTACACGATCCAGACCGGATCGGTGCAAGCCTCTGGCTTGGCGCTGGTCGGGGCAGGGCCGTGGAGCTTTGCCAGCTTCGGTCGCCAGCTATGGGCGTTCTCGCAGGGGAAAACACCGCATTACATTCCGGACGTGGTGACTGGGACCGTTTTCGTGCCGCACCCGGGTATTGCGCCGAAGGCTGCCACAGCCGCGCGGGTCGATGATTTTGTGATCGCTGGCAATATGCTCGATATCGACGGCTCGTCTGATCCCTATCGCATCCGCTGGAGCCGCTTCAACGATCCGGCTGGCGATTGGACTGATGATATCACCTACCAATCTGGTGCGGTCGCGATGCCGTTCCAATACGGGCCGGTCATAGCGATCGCAGGCGGCGACATCGGCATCATCATGCAGCGCTATGGCGTGAGCCGGATCGATTACACGGGCGGGGCGACGATCTTCGCAAAGGTCGATATCGCGGAAGGGCGCGGCTGCGCGTCTCAGGCTTCGGTTGTGCAGGTGGCAGGCATCACCTATTTCCTGTCCGATGACGGTTTTTTCAAAACTGACGGCGCGGGCATCACCTCGATTTCGACGCAGCGCGTGTTCGATTTCTTCCAAGATGCCGTGATGCCCTCGAAATACGGGCAGGTGCAGGGCGCGGTTGATTGGGCATCGCGCTGCATCATCTGGTCCTTCGCCTCGGCTTCTGGATCCGGTCAGCACGACAGCCAGATGATTTACAGCTGGGAAGCGGATCGCTGGTCCTATGCTCGCATTGCAGTGGATTGGATCTTCGACACCATCAAAACCGGCATGTCGCTGGAGCAGGTGAGCGCGGCCTATCCCAACCTTGATACCGTGCCTGCTTCTCTCGACAGCTGGGCGTGGAAGGATCGGGGCCGCAGCCTGTCTGCGCTGATCGGTGGCAAGATGCACAGCCTGACCGGTGACGCGCTCGAAGCAACGTTTGAAACGGGCGAGATGCAGCCAGTATCGGGGCGGCGCACCAACGTCAGCGGAGTGGCGGTGCTGATCGAAAATCAGGACTGCAACAGTTCCGTGCAGCTTGGGGCGCGCGAGACCTTCAAGGGGGGCAATGTCCGTTGGACCGCGCTCCGCAAAGAGGGGCCAGACGGCTTTGCCCGCCCGAATATCGATGGCCGCTTCGTGCGGGCGAGGATTGTCGTTCCAGCGGGCGCTGTTTGGCAGCGGGCGGCAGGCATCACGGTCGATTATGTGCCTTCGGGGAGGGTCTAAGCCATGGCGGATACCCAGCTTGTCCAGACAAGGCAGCTTGTCGATCAGCGCCAGCGCCCGACACAGCGCTATGTGCCGATCGGGCCTGTGGCGCTGACCGCATCCTTGGCGCAGGTGGCCGTTGCTCCCAGTCAGCAGATGCTCAAGGTCGGGCAGCTGGCGGTCTGCAACCCCACTGGGGCGGCGGTGGTTCTGAACCTGACCGCACAAGCGCCCACCGGTGCCGCTCTAGATCAGATCAAAGGCCTGAGCGTGGGGGCCAACATGGCCTTGGACCTTACCGACCTGATCGGGGGACTCTACATCACCGGCACTATCCTGCGCGCCTCGGGGGCTGGGTTGGTGCTGTCAGGCTGGGCGGAGGCGATCCTATGATTGTCGGCATTCAGTCGGCACAGGTGCCCGCGCTGCTCCCCCATCTGCTGCCGTTCTTCGAGAGCTTTGCCGAGCGGTCGCAATCGCGCTGGACGGTCGATGACATCCTTGCCGACATCGGCGCGCGCAATCTGCAGGTGTGGATATCGTCGGACCTGAAGTCGGTGGCTTTGACCCGCGTCTTTGCTGACGCCGTTGCGATTGTCGCCTGCGCAGGCCGCGACCGCGAGGACTGGTGCGACGACCTCGAAGCCGAAATCCGCGCTTGGGCCAAAAGCCTTGGAAAATCGCAATTGCTTATCACGGGGCGTCCGGGCTGGTCCAAGTGGCTGCGCCAGAAGGGCTATCGTGAGGCACACAGAGAAATGGTGGTGAGCCTATGAGCAAGGGCAAGACAACCTCTAGCACGACGCAACAGAATGAGCCTTGGGCACCGACGAAGGGCTATCTGACGGACGCCTTGGGCGATCTGAGCAGCCTCTTCCAGTCGGGCGGCTTGCAGCTTGATCACAGCGGCGATTGGGTCGCCGACATGACAGGCGGACAGGATAGCGCGCTGCAAGGCATCATCGGCGCTGCGGGCGCAAACAACGGGCAGCTGTCTTCGGTGGCGAATTCCCTGCTGGGTCTCGCCACGGGCCAGACCCAAAATGACAACTGGGATACGGTCGCCCAAGACACGATCCGCAAGATCATGCCCGGCATCAATTCGAGCTTCGCCGGATCAGGCATGACCGGTTCGACGGCGCATGCAGACACGCTATCGCGGGGCATGACCGAAGGGCTGGCGAGCGCCAAGACCGATTACGACAACACCCGCATCCAGCAGCAGCTGGGCGCGACCTCGTCGCTGTCGGGTGTGCTAGGCCAGATCCTCGGTAACAACCAAACGGCCTATGATGCGCAGAGCCAGTATCAGAAGCAGCAGCAGAATGAATTGGATAGCCAATACCAGACGGGCTTGCTGCAGCAGGGGTCGGAATGGTCGGCGCTGCAGGAATACCTCTCGGCCCTTTCGGGCATCGCGGGGCTGGGCAGCACTCAGTCCGGCACCCAGACGCAGCAGACCAAAATGGGCCTCGGTGGCATCATCGGTACTGGCCTGAAAGCCGCCTCTCTCTTCTAAGGAGCCACCATGGGCCTGTTCGATAAAATCCTAGGCACCGACAGCCAAGAGCGCAGCTTGCGCTTGGCTGGTTTGGGCGACCTCTTGATGGGGGCCGATCAGGGCCGCTCAGCCGATATCTCGCCCTATGTGGCTGGCATCGCCACGGCTCGGGACAATGCTGCCTTCAAAGACCAGCTGCAGAACGACCCCATGATGGCGAAATTCTCAGCTGAAGAGCGGTCCTTCCTGACCACACTGCCGCCGCAGCTGGCACAGAAGATGATCGCCGAGCGGATGTTCGCGAAGCCTGATCCGACAACCTACGGCTGGCAGACGATGCAAGACGGATCGCTGATCCGGACCGACAGTCAGGGTGGGTTCCAGCAGATGGGCAACTTCGCGAAGCCGGAAAAAACTGACCCGTGGGATGGATTAAAGGTCATCAATGATCAGGTTGTCCGGGCAGGTGACGGCGGCTTGCAGGTGGTGGGCAACTTCGGGTCGCCCAATGAGGAAGCATATGAGACCCGCCAAGTAAAACTATCCGACGGATCAGAGGTGCTGGTTGAGAGGCGCAAAGGCACCAGTGACCCATGGCTACCATCACAGGTGCCTGAAGGCGGCACGTCTGGCTCTGGGCAGCCTGTGAAGCTTTCGGAGGCGCAGGCAAAAACGACACTGTTCAAAAACATGCAGTCAGAAACCACGCCCGTTCTCGGTCAGATAGAAACGGCTTGGGATCCGTCAAATATTGGAGACGCAATCGCCCGAAGCACGCCCATTGCTGGCAACTTCTTCCAAAGCGAGCAAGGCCAAGTCTACCAATCGGCCGCATCAGCGTGGGCGGAGGGCGCCTTGCGTATCACCACCGGTGCTGCAGCTACGCAGCCCGAAATCGATCGCGTCTTGAAAACGTATTTCGCAACGCCTGGCGATACCCCGAATGTTATCGAATTCAAAAAGCGCATGCGCGACATGTTCAACCGCTCTATTGACGCCTCTCTCGGCCAGACCAGCGGTCAAAGCGGCAAGCTAGAGCTGCCAATGGATTTCGCCGAGCGTTACCTAAAAACTGGCCCAGAAACTGCTCAAGAGGCCATCCCGCAGGGCATTGATCCCGAGGATTGGAAGTTCATGAGCGACGAAGATAAGGCTTTGTTCAAATGACCCCAGAACAGCAAAAGGCGATTGCGCTAGCCCGTGCGCGCCGACGCCGTCAAGAGGCTGAAGCCAGCGAAAAGCCGGAACGCGGCTTCGGTCAGGCCCTTTATGACAACATCGTCGGCGATCCGAACGATGGCGTCACCAGCTATGGCGAAAGCCTCGGCACATGGCTGAACCGTGCAGGCGAAAGCATGACCCTTGGTGTTGTCGGGGATGAAGCGTCCGCGGCTGCCACGGGGCTTCTGCCGGGGCGCAGCTATGACGGTGAACTGGAGCGCTACCGCCAGAACGAGGAGGACATGTCGCTTCCAAGCAAGATTGCCGCCGATATTGGCGGGGCTGTCCTGCCCGCATTCCTCTCAGGCGGGGCAACCGCCGCTCCGGGACTGCTCGGGCAGGTATCCTCCGCTGCCTCCAAAATCGCACCGACCAATATGGCTGCGCGCTATATCGGAGGGGGCAAGGGCCTAATGGGGACATTGACCCGCGGCGGAATTTCCGGAGCCCTCATGGGGGCGACGCAGGGATTTTCCGATGGTGAAGGGGGTGTTTCTAAGCGATTTGAGAACGCGAAGTCAGCAGCCACGATTGGCGGTGGGGTCGGTCTGGCGGCGGCAGGTATTGGCTCGGCTGTCGGCAAAGCAGCTCAAGGCCGTGCTGAGCGCCGGATCGTGAAGAATGCTGCCAAGCTTGGCCCCTCAACCGATGAACTGCGCGCCACGGGCAATGCCCTATACAAGCAGGTCGATGATGCTGGTGTTCAAATTCGGCCCGAGGCATTTGATCGGATGCGGGCCGATGCTCTAGAGCGTCTGCGCGCCAACACTGGATTTGACGAGCTTCCCGGCAGTGGCAGCATCACGCCAAATGCATCGCGGGTGATGGAAATCATGCAGCAGTCCAGTGGCCGCATGAGCCAAGAGCCAACTGCTGCACTGCCGTTCAGGAGTTTGGATCAGATGCGCCGACAGGCAGGCGCAGCCGCTGGCAACGTCACCAACAAGACTGATCAAGCGGCCGGCATGGAGATTATCGGCGCACTGGATGACTTTGTGGCCCGCCTTGGCCCCGATGATGTTGTCACAGGAAAAGTCCGTGATTTGCAGTCGGCCATCGTTAAGGCGCGGGAAGTCTGGGGTCAGATGTCACGGTCACAGACCATCGATGACGCAATCGAGGCTGGTGGCGACTATCTGGGCGGCAGTGCAAGCGGTATCCGTAACCAGTTCAAGAACCTGCTGCGAAACCCGAAAAGGATCAGAGGTTTCTCTGATGCGGAAAAAACGGCCATGCGGCAGGTCGTGAACGGCGGCCCCCTACAGCAGTTGGTAAATCTGGCTGGCGGCGGAATGGCCCAGCTTGGCAGCGTTGCAGCTGGATGGGGCGCGGGAGGTTTGCCCGGAGCAATGGGGGGCGCCGCTCTGGCAGCAGGTCAGCGAAAGCTTTCGGAAACGATAGCGCAGAAGTCCGCAGAAACAGCGCGCGCGGCAATCGCCAGCGGTAAGCTGCGGGGGCCTCAGGCCGTGGGGTTGCTGGAAGCGATTACTCGACCGAAGACAGTCGGAACGTCAGGGGTTATGGGCATATTGCCTCTAATTACTGACGCTCAGCGTAGCCGATAAAGGCAACAAGAAGCCCAATGAAGATGAGACAGAAGAGGGCGGCCTTGTCGCCCTCATTTCGCTTCAACCGCCACCCGAAGTACACGGCAGCGACAGTAATAGCATTTGCGATCAAAACATCTGTAACCATCCACGCAAAGTGTGCGCGTGGATGGTTACAGTCAAGAGGCTGGTATTTTGGCCTCGACCAGTCGAGCCACTCGCATCGTGCGCATAGCTGACGATTTGTCAGCCTCAAGCCAAAGCTTGAGATGGTTAATCTCGCTGTTGATCTGATTGAACCGGTAAGATCTGAGCTTTTCAGTGATGCCGATGTAAATCGCTGCAGCGGATAAAAGGATCAGCATCTGATCAGTACTAAAGTACTGCATGAAGCTCGGGCCAGACCCAAAAATAACCAAGCCCGCAATAGGAGCGCCCCATCGGCCCGTACGGGCATCCTGTTTCAAGTCGTCGCGCTCGACCTCAAGCGCAGCGATTTCGATATCAATATCAACTGGGGCAATGTCATGAATATCCATCCCCGCAACATCGGTGTGGGGATGGATGCGGTCAAGGGTCAGAAGGTGGTGCAGCTGGTGTTATTGCCAAACCGATTGCAGCTGGTCGTCACTGGAGCCCGATACGTCGGCGCTTCAAAAGTCGGCGTGCTATATTGGGCACCTCTGAAGGGGAACTGCGGCATTCGACCGTCAGACTTCCCACACTGGTAGGTCATAACATACCAAGTCGTTGGACCTGGAAGAACGTCAGCCAGCAATCCGCCTGCTTTGCTGTAGCCATCAAGAACCTGATAAGGTCCGGAGCATTTTTTTCCAGCATCCACCATGCACTGATTGGGGCTCGATTTACATTTAGCAGTGTACGCGGTGCCGCCGTTTGGCGTTGCCACTGGCCCAGCGGTTTCTTGACAGCCCATTAGAGCCAAGAGTGCAAAAGCCGAATAAATTTTCCGCATAATTCATCCCCCATAATCCCAGCACCATGTGAGCGGGGCTGGGGCTTCGTCAAGATAACAACCAAAGGAAATAGTCCCATGAGCCGCATCGATCGCCTCCGTGCCCAAACGATTATGAGGCTAGCTCGCCTGATCGGCGTCCCAATTGATATTCACAACAGCTTCTTCACCAAAGGCAAAAAAGACTTCAAAATGTCAGCATACTCAACTGGTCCAAAGTGACGGGCCGACATATCACTCGGGTCAAATACGAGGACGATGTCGTGCGCGGCACTGAGACCCTGAACAGCTTTTTTCGCAAATGCATGAGTGTCCAAGTCACTACCCACGAATGCAAATGAAGTCGTTTCATCCCAATAGCCGTTATTCCCAGCATGAATATTTTCAATAAGTAGATCTCGGCGATCACTATAAGATTGGCCGTTCACCGTTTGATCGCCGATGCGAAAACTTACCACATAAGTAGACATGATATTTCCTCCCTCAATGACAATGGACGCGGCCTTCGCGCTTATCCATGTGGCAACATTGTCCGGGAGGTGAAGACTTCCTGCAGCCGCCACCATGAGCCTGCACAAACGTCGAAGACAGGAATAGTAAAACGGCCGCCGCGGAGACGGTAAAAGATAAAATACGCATTCAAAAAACCTCAATAAAATATGGGTATTTGATGCTGGCATGGCTCAGAATGATTCGCCAAACAGTTCCGCGCTGCCGTTAATATTTCCCCGCGTCTTCCAATGCCGACGTCAACATTCCTCAACATGCCGCTCCATCACGGGGCGGCTTTTTTCATGAGGCCACCATGGCAAGCACAGCCGCTCAGATCATTGCAGGCTTCGAGGGCTTCCGTTCCAAGCCATATTGGGACGTAAACGCCTATCGCACCGGCTACGGGTCCGACACCATCACCCGTGCCGACGGCTCGATCATACCCGTGGCGCAAGGCATGAGCGTCAGCCAGGACGATGCGCTGCGCGACCTCGACCGCCGCATCGGTTCCGAGTTCATGCCATCGGCACAGCGGGCCGTCGGGGATCGTTGGGGCAGCCTTAGCCCGCAACAGCAGGGCGTGCTGACCTCGCTGGCCTACAACTATGGCGCGGGGGCATGGGGTAAGGGCCTCCAGCCGGTTTCTCAGGCCATCAACAGCGGGGCTGATGCTCAGACCATCGCAGCGCAGATCGCGGCCCTGGGCGCACACAACGGCGGCGTAAATGCACGGAGGCGGGCGGAGGAAGCCAGTATCTTCGCAGGCGGCCAGATTACGCCCGTGGCAATGCCGAGCGGCCAACAAGCGCCCGACAGCCTGACCCGCGCCATGCAAGGGCAGGTCCCACCCGAAACGATGAAGCTGTTCGGCTGGGATACCGGCGCGACCGAGGATGACCTGCAAGGCCTTCTCACCGCGGGCCAACAGCAAGAACCCGAAGTGCAGCCGATGCAGCTTGCCCCCATGCAGCGCGGGCAGGGCTTCGTGAAACAGCAAGACAGCCTGAGCCGCGCGCTTGAGGCCTTCAATGCAACCAGACAACGGAGGGCCTAATGGGCATCGCCGACTATTCCACCACGCCCGCCAGCAACACCGCCATCAACGGCATCAACATTGCCGAGGGTTGTGCGCCCGCGAACATCAACGATGCGCTCCGGCAGATGATGGCCGATCTGGCCGTGCTGCGTGATGACCTGATCTCTGGCTCTGGCGTATATGCCTTCATCCCGATTGGCACCGTCATGGTTTGGGCCGATGACAACCCGCCGAGCAACTTCCTTAAGCTCAACGGTGCCGCGATTAGCCGTGTCACCCATGCCGCCCTCTTTGCCAAATGGGGCACCCGCTACGGCACAGGGGATGGCTCGACAACTTTCAACCTGCCAAACGTCTGTGGGCGTGCGTTGATCGGGGCAGGCAATGGCACAGGCCTTACCCCTCGCGCGGTGGGCGCAACAGGTGGGGCTGAGACACATCAACTCTCAGAACTTGAGATGCCCAATCATGGCCATGGTTTCAGCGGCTCCACATCACCCGCTGGCGAGCATAGCCATGGCGTCAATGCACGATCTGGTGCCGCTGGTGGGTCGGAATACGAGCCTGAGCCATTTGAGGAAAGCGGGACGAGATCCACGGGCCGCACCACGTCTGACGGCGCACATTCCCATAGCTTCAGCGGCAATACATCGGGCAGCGGTGGTAATGGTGCCCACAACAACATGATGCCCTTCTTCGCAATGAACCTGGTCGTGAGGGCGCTATGATTACCATTGTCCCAGATCTGCGCATGATAGCGCAGGCCCCATTCAGTTGCGCTTGGCAATACATCGAGCCGGACCAGTCGCCGATCGATCTGTCGGCATGGGGGGCGGTCTGCACCTTCCTTCGCCGCTCCGACAGTGTGCTGACGGTGCCGCTATCTACCGATGATGACGGCAATATCATCCTCACGCTCACTGAGCAGCAGGTCGCTCAGGTCACCGGCCCGCATATGGCTTACCGCATCACCCTCACGCCCATCGATCCTCAGCTGATCGAGGTGTGGGTTGGTGGCGTTCTCGTGGAGTAACCAATGCGCAAAATTATCGTTACCCGTGATCCCGCGAAAATTAACCTTGCCGTATTGAAGCTGGTCGAACAGCTCGGCGATCTGACATCGCTCTCGGCGCTGGCTTCGGATGCTGAATATGCCCGATCCCAAGCAGTTGCTGCCGCGGCTGCTGCACAGGCGGAACAGGCGGCAGCGGCTACAGCAAAATCAGGGGCTGAAGCTGCGCAAGCGAGTGCTGCATCAAGCTCAGGCACGGCAGGCGCTCACGCAAGCGCAGCAGCAGCTTCCGCAACCACCGCGCTTCTCGCAAGGGACGCGGCGGCCATTTCCAAATCCGGATCGGAGGCTGCTCAGGCTGCATCGGAAGGCGCGCGTGACGCATCAGTCATAGCCAAGGATCAATCGCAGGCGGCGAAGGTAGCCTCCGAAGCTGCCCGCGATACAGTTCAGTCGAGCATCTACATCGGGCCAATTGCGCCGACGGTTACGCGCTCTGGCATGGTCTGGGTGGATCGAACGGCTGATGACCTGAAAATCCGCAACGCCTCCAACACCGCATGGGTGTTACTCAGCGATTTCATTGGGGCGCTGGAATATGATCGGGCACAGCTGCTGACCGATCCGCAAAAGGCGCAGGCACAGGCAAACTTGGGCCTCGGCGCGGCGGCGACCTATAACGTCATTCCGATTTCGCGCGGGGGGACCGGAGCCACCGATCAGGGCGGGGCAAGAAACGCCCTTGGTGTCAACCGCCTCGCTCAGGATACATACGAGACGCGCGTCCTCTCCAACGACCCGAACCGTTACCTCTATATGCGTGGGGACAACGGCAGTTGGGGGGCTATTAACGGTATGCCCCTCTCCGTTGGTCAAGGGGGGACGGGGGCGAATGAGTCCGGTTGGGCGCGAAACAACCTTGGTGCCGCAGCCAAGCCCAGCGTTTTAGGCTTCACAACGTTGTCAACTGGTGGTGGTGGTCAGAACCTGCCAGCCGGTGGCTCTTGGGCGGTATTCTTTCTTGGCGTTTACGCGGGGAGGATCGATGCGCATGGAGCGGGCCTTTATCCGGGCGGTGCTTGGATATACCCAGGCACTGATCAGCGATCATTGGCAGGTTTTGCTTGGAGGTATGAGTGATGTTTGACGTTCCAGAAGATAGCCCGATTGCGTTTAAGTTTGCTCGTGTGGCGCATAGACGGCCCGATGGGTCTTTCGTCTGCTATACGGTGGACGGGTCTCCCTATCATGTCGAGGTCGGGACGCCTTGGTGTGATGAAATTGCAGCTATGACCCATGGCGTAAATTTTGAGCCTGAGCCGGTCTATTCCGCTCCGTCGATAGACCTTAGCACGGCTGGTCTGGCCGATCTTCCGCCCGTCCAGCAAGAGCAGATCATTGCGGCGCTGATCGGCGACCGCCTCCTGACTGAGGCCGAGGGTATCGCTTGGATGACCGGCACTTTGCCCGCACCTGTTGAGGCAGTCATCGCCGCGATGCCAGCGGATCAACGGGTCGTCGCGCGGCTTCGGGCGATCAGGCCTATTTCCGCGGCCCCGACCGACCCACTGTTCGCTGGCCTTGCCGCCACTAACGGTCGCGGCGAGACGTGGCTTGTTGAAATATTCAGGACCGCCGCCGCGCTCTGATCCGCACCAAAACCTAACCAACACACCCCGCCGCTGGCGGGTTTTTTTATGGAGGCATGATGCCCGATCCCTTCCGCAGCCATAGCGTTGGCACCTCCGGCCCCGCTATCGGCGCCATAGCTGTTACCCCGTCCGATAGCACCGATCTTTCGCAAGCCATCCGCGCTGTCACCATTGGCGGCACGGGCGGCACGATCTCGTTCGTGTCATCGCGCGACGGCCAGATCTACACCACCGGCCATCTGCCGATTGGCACATATGCCTTCTGTGCCAGCCGTATCCGCGCCACCGGAACCACTGCCACCAGCCTGACGGGATGGGTATGATGCTGGGGCTTAGTCTGGGCATCGCCACGCTTGCGCAGGTTTCTGGCGTGATCGAATGGCGAATGGAGAACCTCTTTCTTGGCGATGCGGCGGGCTTTTGGGCCGATGGCTTTGCGCCGCCCGACTTCACACCGGACCTGCTGTTCGGCCCCGATACAGCGGGCTTTTTGGCCGATGGCTTTGCCCCGCCGCCCTTCGATCCCGCGCACCTTTTTGGCACCAATACGCCCGGCTTCTATGCCGGTGGATATGAGGCATCACTATGACAGTGAAACTGTTCCAAGACGTGGCGGGCACTATCCCCGCGGTTCTGGCTGGGCAACCGGTAGGATTTATCAAACGCACCAAAGGCTCGGATGACGCCAAGCAGGCGACGGCACTGAGCAAACCTACGTTGGTGCGGCATCCGAAAACTGGGGTGCGCAATCTGGCGATGGGGGCGCAGGCGGTGGGGGTGGCGGCGTACTGGCCCGAAACGTCTCTCGGTGGTGGCATTACGTCGACAAAAGTAGGGAGCGGCGTTGAAGCTGACGGAGTGCCATACATTGATGTTCGGTACACTGGAACTGCGGTAACGTCGTCTATGTCTTCCACTTATAACCAGACGCACTCCCGCGTTCCTAGCGAACTGGGTTCCGCATTCACTTGCTCATGCAGTGCTAAAATAATTGACGGTTCGCTACCTTCTTCCCCCACGGGGAGCCGAGGAATAGCCGCGGTTGTGAACGAGCTGACTTCTGGCGGCGTATACGTAGCGGGAAGCTCAAGCGCGGCCAGAGCCAACACTGCGGACTATGCTGAAGTGGTGGTTACCCGGGTTGCGTCTGCGGGCACGGCGCAAATAATTCACGGCCTACCGCAACTCGCGTTTGTGGCGGGGGACATCCTAGACGTAACCTTCCGCATAAAGGGCTTTATGTTTGAGCGTGGCCCAGCTCAAACCCCCTTCCAATTCAACTACGGCCCGAACGACATCACCGAACCCGGCGTCCCTGACCTCTGGCACCTCTACAATGACGGCGGCGACAGCCTGAACGTCACGCTGCCCGCTGGCACCTATGGCCTCGCCTCAATCGGGATCGATCGGCAGATCGATATCGGCACTTTTGTCAGCGACGGCACCACACCGGTCAACATCCTGCGCCATGAGCGGCAGCTGGATGTGTCCTATCGCCTTGGGGCCTATTCGGCTGCCGAGGAAGTCGCCATCCGTGATACTTGGGGGAGGAAATACGCATGATCCGTGTCACCATTGCAGCGCCGCTGGCGCTGATCGCGAGCGCCAATCAGCTGGCCCGCTGCATCGGCTATTCCGAAGCCGATGGCGAAACCTTCGGGCCGCCCAGCCATCAGGACGCGGATGGGGCGACCTATGCGGTTGCCTCGGGGTTGGTGCAGCCCGCCTTCGTGGGCGATGCCGTCTCGCCTCTCTCCGAGCCTGCATGGGGGGCCGATATGGAAGCGGCGGGGATCGCGCAGGCCGCGATTGCGCTGTGGCAGGAAGAGGCGCCGGTGGTCGCCACGCCTGAAACCATTGCCGCGATTGTCGGTGATGATGTGGCGGGCGCGCTCGCAGCCCTTGGGCTGGTGCCACTGATCTAACAAAAACCCCGCCTCGGTTGGGGCGAGGCGGGGTGGATCAGGAATAGTCTCGCACGAGTATTGGCCCCCGTGCGCTTTCGGCAGACTGGCCTGATCACCCCTGATCTCAGCAAAACCTATTCAAAAAATCAACACTGATTGATGGGGGGCCTTCTCGGAGGTCTTTCACATTCCGCGCTAGGAGCCGCGATTTTGGAAAATCTCAAGACCCCAGACTTCTGGATCGCTGTCGCCATCGCGCTGGTGGTCAAAGTCAAAACCAGCGCACAGCTGGGAGCGTGGCAGGTCATCACGACGATCATGGTCGCCATCGGAGCCGCTTGGGTCGGGACCGACTATGCCGCCGAGGTATTCGGTGTGCCTCAAGCTGTCGCTGCTGCAATCGTAACGCTCACAGCCGAAGGTGTAATGCGGTGGCTCTTGATCGCCGTGAATGACCCTCGGCAAGCGATCGACCTGTGGAGGGCGTGGCGCAAGCCGTAAAAGGATGGCCACCATCCTGCCATGTCCGGAAAAGATGGTGGCCAGGTGAGCATATTCCGAGTTGGACGTAATATGCTCGTAGCGGATCGCGCCTAAACGGGCCGCGTGCGGGTGATCTAGCGCAGGAAAGGTCTGAAGGAAACCACCCCTAAAGGAAGGTGCGCCATAATCCGCGCATTACACCTGAAACAGTATCTTCCGCCCCAAGGTTTGGATCCCCTTAAACGGAAACAAGACGCCCTAAGGCGCCTTGTCCCATCATCCTAGCCGAATTGCATGTTGTGATGGGACGCAGTTCCTACCACGCGATGCGTGAGCCAGTCGATCTGAGAAATATAGCACGGATCTTGATCACGCGGGGTAACACCTACCCGATCAGGCCGTGATCGGATGCGCTATTTTCCAAATGAAATTGACCCCCAACGCAGAAAGCGCTGAGGGTCAGAAGAAGTTTAAAAGGCCTTAATAATAAGCCTCATTCAACTTCAGCCCGAACAAAAATCAATCCCCTCACATGAGGGGTTCACACCCTCGCCCTGCTTTTGCGGGGCTTTTTCTTATGAAGTGATCAAAAAATGAGCAAAGCCAACTTCTCAGCATGTCTCGCGCATGTGCTTGCCAGCGAGGGCGGATACGTCGACCACCCCAAAGACCCAGGCGGTGCCACCAATATGGGCATCACGCTCGCCACGCTTCAGGAATGGCGGGGTAGGCCGATTGCCAAGGCAGATGTGCGTGATCTGACCCGCGATGAAGCGGCAGCGATCTACCGCGCCAAATATTGGAACAAGGTCAAAGGCGACGATCTGCCCGCAGGCCTCGATCTCGTAGCCTTCGACGCGGCGGTGAATTCCGGCGTCTATCGCGGCAGCAAGTGGCTGCAGCAGGCCGTAGGCGCGGCGACTGACGGTGTGATCGGTCCACGCACCATCGCGCTGGCTAAGGCGGTCAACACCTCTCAGGCGGTGTCGCGAGCAATTCGCGCCCGCAAGAACTTCCTTCTCTCCCTCTCAACGTGGCCGACGTTCGGCAAGGGCTGGTCCAAGCGACTGGTCACTGTCGAAGCGGCTGCACTCAAAATGGCAAAAGGAGCCTGACATGAACGCTGTTTACGTGCGCTTGGCGCTTTACGTTATTTCGACGCTGCTGGGGATGATCCCCGCTTCGCTGGCCGGATACGTCAGCTATAACGCGGCGACCTATGCGCTGACGATTGATGTGCAGGCCGTGGTGATCGCTGTGGTCGCGGGCTTTGCGATGAGTGCTGGGGTGCTGCGGAGGTGGGGTGTGAAGTAAACCGCCCCAAAACTACTTTTCCCCGCTTGGGCTTGGATTGGCTCGGGCGGGCTTCTTTGTTTCAGCACCGCTTTAAAAGCCTGGATGCGGTTGGTTGACGCCAGCGTGATGGTCCTTGCTCCGAAGCGTGCACTAATGAAATCCGTCGCCGCTGACACCGGCCCGGCTTGGCTAAGTTCGCCCGGCTTCAGGGGGCGCAATAGATCGTCGGAGCGCGCCAACAGCAATCCACATCAGCCAGATTTACGCCGATCATCGCCAGCTTGGGCACCACGGCTTCTCCATGATTTGAAGCACCGATCGCGCCCGCAAGGACACTCGATAATCACGTCAAATCTTTCGAAAGCCCTGCTGCCCATGATGTGAACGGATAAGGAGCATCAGCGCGACTGGCAAGGCTGGCTTTGGGTAAGGGAAAAGCCCCCAAGCGGGGGCTTTGAACGCAAGATGCTCTTCATCAAGAGCTTGGGCTCACTTTAAAGAGATCCCCACAGACGAGACCATGCGCCACCCAAGTAGTTTTCTATTGCGTTCTTATGTAACGCTCCTTGCTCGCTAGCCTGTTGGGATCTCACAACAATCTTAGTCATCCCATCTGCTGTACCGTCATAAGCCCCTATAGCTCTGACTGTATCATTCAGTGCAGCTTTAAAATTGAATGCTCGGTGATATATGTCATCAGTTGGCGTGGGTAGAGTGTTGATAGCGGCAGTTAACGCTACAATCTTCTTCTGTAAAACTACGAGATCAGCCTTACTAGGAAGCTTGGCATTCTCCGTAAGAGAAGAGTTTGAAGCTAGAAACAATTCATTGCTATACACACCCCAATCGTCTCGCACGCCACTAAACGGCGGTAGACTTTCGATGAGCCGACCGCTGATGTCCTCATAAGCAATATAGAGATACGTTCCATAAACGCCAGCTGCTGCGGTCAATGCTATGATAACGCTCTGAATGAAGAGATAGCGGCGGAGTTGTCCCCAACTCCACTTCATTCCGTCTTTTAGGTGATCTGTAGCTGCCGTGTTCATTCTGCCTCCACATCTACCCTACCATCTGTATTCTCTACTGTCCTTCGCAACGTTACGAGTACCTCTTCACAGGTATCCGCTCCATATGTGGCATAAAAGTCAAAAAGGGTCTCCTTAACTTCCACAGCTTGAGCCCGCGCGGCTATCGTATCGTTGGCTAAACTGGTGCATACATTCGCCACTTCAAGAGTACGATTTGCCAGGTCGTTCAACACTTGGGCATCGGCATTGAGTGCTGCGAGTGCCACCAACGCAGCTCCGGCGAAAATCGCGTTACTCATACTTTGAAAAGTTACGCGCCCGAAAGGTGAGTTTACGCGAGCATGAACCAGTAAGTCATCCGCGGGTGAAAGAGCGCGTATTAGCATAGCCCTATCTGTGATGGGTGCCTTGGCAACTCCGTCTGCCACAGAAGGTTCCGCATCCATGGCAAAACGCATCACGGCTATAAGTCCGCCGAGTGCCCCACCTGGCAATTCATGATCTCCAGTACGATACTGGGCATACGCTTGTGAGTTTGCCAATGAAAAGGTCTTGAAATACTCACGATACAAAAGCGTTGCATCGCCAGAATCGGCGATTTTACTGACAACTAAGCCTCTGTTTTTACGTAAAGATGCTATATCTTCCGGCAGAACTCTCATCGGTACTTCGATAAGATTTGACAGCGATCTACCCTGGAACTCTAGCGTTTTCCCATTACCCCAGCGGCGCGTTAATTGGACGAGGGGACTACCTTTTCTCTCGGCAATCCCCATGAGCGCTTTGCCTTCAAGCGCTGGATTAGGGATGAAGACTAGCGCACCTGCAGGAATCTGCTCAAAAATTTGGAATGCGATATTCTTAAGGCGTGTGTGTGCAACGCCATCGTTGGCACCTAAATCTGGGTAATCTGCTAAGGAACTTGATGGTTGCGCACCATTTTCCGCTCCATTTTGCTCCCAGTTCCGCCATGCTAGCCCACGCCGCACCTGCAATGCCATAGCATGAGAATTTAAAGCAGCGGCGGCATTTGGAACGCTTAGCTTTGGGATATCGGGTGCGATAGCCGAAGCCTCTTTGAACGCTTCAAAAAGGCGATAGCCCGCGCCGGGGCGTACCATCCATACCTCGTGACCGTCAGGTAAAACGGGGAAATTGAGATTTACCTTAGTTGCCACGCGCTTTCCCCCGAGTGATTTACATCAGGAGCCTTCCTCCGGCATGATCTCACATTTTGCAATCAATTTTTTGAGATCAAGTAAATGGTGGCTGCTACCGCGATCCACACAAAAGACTTATCTCCCTATCGATTGCACGTGCAGCGGAGTAGTGGAATCCGTGTATGCTCGGATAATCGTGTCGATAACTTCAAAGATATCATGCGGGGCAAAGGAACATCCCCCAAGCGGGGGCTTCTGTCATCACACGAGATCTTTGAGTGCCTTCACCGGCTTGATCTTCAAGACCCGCTTGGCCTCGATCTGGATTGTCTCGCCCGTCGCGGGGTTGCGACCAGTGCGTGCCGCACGAGGGCGTAATGCTCATGGGGTGGGATTAGGCTGCCTTCAGCCTATCATGAGAAAAAGCGTTTCAAGATTCACCAAGTGTTCTTGCAATGTCTGAGGGCTGTAATTCACCTATGATATTGATAAATAATTGTAATTTAAACAATCCTGAACCATCTTTACGGCGGCATGGATGAACCCGAGCTGAAGATCATTGATGTCTTCATCTGTAAGTTGCGCAAGAAGCTGGCGGAAGCGACGGGCGGGGTTAATTATATCGAAACGGTTTGGGGGCGCGGCTATGTCTTGCGCGATCCGATGCCGGGCGAAGAACAACCCGAGGCGGTATCGGCCTGACACTTTACCTTCGCGCGGCTCGCCCCTAAACCAAAGGGAAAAGCCGGAGTGGGTATTATGGGCGAAATTGCTGTCGAACATCTGAACGAAGCCGAGGCGCGTGCCGAACTGGCTTTGCTTCGCCAAAGGATCGAGGCGGCAAACCGCGCATATCACACCGAAGATGCGCCTGAAATTTCGGATGCCGATTATGATGCCCTGCGCCGTCGCAACGCGGCGATAGAGGATCGTTTTCCGGCGTTGAAAGCCGCTGACAGCCCCTCCGACAAGGTGGGCGGCGCCTTGGCAGAGGGGTTCGGTAAGATCACCCATGCGCAGCGTATGCTGTCGTTGGAAAATGCCTTTGAAGATGGCGATGTGGTGGATTTCGGGGAAAGGCTGCGCAGCTTCCTGAACCACACCGGTCCCTTGGCGCTGACGGCAGAGCCCAAGATCGACGGCTTGTCGCTGTCTTTGCGCTATGAAAACGGCATTCTGGTGCAAGCCGCCACGCGCGGGGATGGTGAGGTGGGGGAAAATGTCACCGACAATGCCCGCACCATCGCGGATATCCCGCAGCGGTTGGACGGTGCGCCTGCGGTGCTGGAAGTCCGCGGTGAGGTCTATATGAGCCATGCCGATTTTGCAGCGCTCAATGCCCGCCATGCCGAACGGGGCGGCAAGATTTTTGCCAATCCGCGCAATGCGGCGGCGGGTTCCTTGCGTCAGCTGGACGCCAAGATCACGGCCGCCCGCCCGCTGCGTTTCTTTGCCTATGCCTGGGGCGAGATGTCGGAACCCTTGGCTGCGACCCAATACGAGGCGATCCAGCGTTTGGCGGCCTTTGGCTTCCAGACCAACCCGCTGACCGTATTATGCCATAGCACCGAAGAGATGCTCGCCCATTACCACCGCATCGAAGAAGGCCGTGCGGGCTTGGGCTATGATATCGACGGGGTGGTTTATAAGGTCAATGATCTGGCGCTGCAGGCGCGGCTGGGGTTCCGGTCCGCCACGCCGCGCTGGGCGATTGCGCATAAGTTTCCGGCTGAACTGGCGTGGACCACGCTTTTGGGGATCGACATTCAGGTCGGGCGGACGGGGGCTTTGTCGCCCGTCGCGCGTCTGCACCCTGTGACCGTGGGCGGGGTGGTGGTGTCCAATGCCACGCTTCACAACGAAGATTACATTGCGGGGCGCGATTCCAAGGGCAATGTGATCCGTGACGGCAAGGATATCCGCATCGGCGATCTGGTACAGGTTTACCGTGCGGGGGATGTGATCCCGAAGGTCGCCGATGTGGATTTGTCGCATCGCGCGGCCGATGCCCAACCCTATGAATTCCCGCGTCTTTGCCCCGAATGTGGCAGCGAAGCCCTGCGCGATGAAGGGGATTCAGTGCGCCGCTGTTCGGGCGGTCTGATCTGCCCCGCCCAAGCGATGGAGCGGTTGAAGCATTTCGTGTCGCGCAACGCCTTCGATATCGAAGGCTTGGGGGCGAAACAGGTCGAATTGTTCTTCCGCGACGATGTGCTGATGCTGCGCACGCCCGCCGATATTTTCACGCTGGCCGAACGTGATGCGGCCAACCCCTTGCGCCGGTTGAAAAATCGCGATGGTTTCGGCGAAACCTCCGTCAAGAAGCTTTGGGCCGCGATCGAGGCGAAACGCAAGATCGGGCTGGATCGGCTGATTTTCGCGCTGGGCATCCGGCATGTGGGGGAAGTCGCCTCGCAGATCTTGGCGCGCCATTTCGGCACCTGGGAGGCTTTCGAGGCTGCGGTCACCCATGCGGATGAAGGATCGCCCGCGTGGAACGACTTGCTCAGCATCGATGGTGTGGGCCAGACCATGGCGGGAAGCCTGATCGCCGCCTTCCGCAATCCCGCCGAACGGGCGGCGATGGATGCTTTGGTCGCGCAATTGGACGTGCAACCGGTGATCTGGAAGGCCGCGACCGACTCTCCGGTGGCGGGCAAGGTCGTGGTGTTCACCGGAACTTTGGAAAAGATGACACGGGCAGAAGCCAAGGCGCGGGCGGAAGCCTTGGGGGCGAAAGTGGCGGGCTCGGTTTCGGCCAAGACCGATCTTCTGGTCGCAGGCCCCGGTGCCGGATCGAAAGCCAAGCAGGCGGCGGCTTTGGGGGTGGAAACCATCGACGAAGACGGCTGGCTGCAATTGATCGGCGATGCGTAACACCAAGGGCATAACACCATGAGCAGACCGGCAGCCCTTTTCCCGCTTTTCGCCAGCCTCTCGTCGCTTGACGGGATCGGTCCAAAAATTGCGCAAGCCTTTGAAGGTCTTGGCGTAACGCGGCCAAAGGATTTGCTGACATTGTTGCCGCATGGCGGCATCGACCGCGCGCGCAAGGACAGCCTGCGCGGTCTGCCGCTCCCCACCACCGCCACCGTCGAGGTCGAGGTGGGCGCGCATTACCCGCCGCGCCGCAAGGGGGGCGCTTACCGCATCATGGTGCGCGATGCGCAGATGGATTGGGTCTTGGTCTATTTCCATGCCAAGGGCGATTATCTGCAAAAGCTGCTGCCGATGGGCGAGCGGCGGGTGGTCTCGGGCAAGGTCGAAGGCTTTGATGGCGGCGCACAAATGGTGCATCCCGATTATGTGCTGCTGCCAGACGCGGCCGACAGCTTGCCCGCCTACGAGCCGGTCTATCCGCTGGCGGCAGGGCTGACCCAGAAGATTGTGGCCAAGGCCTGCGACGCCGCAATCGCCCGCGCGCCCGATTTGGCCGAATGGATCGACCCCGGCCTGAAGGCCCGCGAAGGCTGGCCCGATTGGCGTCAGGCTTTGAGCTTGGCGCATCGTCCCGATGATCCGCAGGCGCTGATCCCTTCGGCTCCGGCGCGGGCGCGGCTGGCCTATGACGAGTTTTTCGCCCATCAGATCACGCTGTCCTTGGCGCGGCAGTCTTTGCGCCGCCTGAAAGGGCGGGAAACGCGGGGCGATGGGCGGTTGCAGGCGCGGGTTCTGGCCGCTTTGCCCTATAGCCCGACCGGCGCGCAGAACCGTGCGATTTCGGAAATCGCGGGGGATTTGGCCGTGCCTTACCGGATGAACCGCTTGCTGCAGGGCGATGTGGGGGCGGGCAAGACCTTGGTGGCCTTCCAGTCGCTTCTGATCGCGGTGGAGGCGGGCGGGCAGGGTGTGATGATGGCACCCACCGAAATCTTGGCGCGGCAGCATTATGCGGGGCTGGTGGAGCTTGCGGCGGCCGCTGGCATCCGGCTGGAACTGCTGACAGGGCGCGACAAGGGGGCTGATCGTAATGCCAAGCTGGCCGATCTGGCGGCGGGGCGGATCGATATCTTGGTCGGCACCCATGCGGTGTTCCAAAAGGATGTCGACTTCCACGATCTGCGTCTGGCGGTGGTGGATGAACAGCACCGCTTCGGCGT
>DALYSR010000029.1:24484-28431 GCA_031991825.1 Paracoccaceae bacterium | reverse complement strand
GATCACCCCGTCGATGATCACGACGCCGGTGTCGCGGGTCAGCGCATCGGTCATCGCCGACATGCCGGCACAGCCCAGCACGACCGCTTCGGCCCCGTCTTCGTCGCGGGCGCGGGCGATTTCGGCCAGCATCAGCCCATAGGCGCGTTCGGGGTCATGTTCCAAGGTCAGCACCGGCAGATCGATGCAGCGCACCTTGCGGCAATGATGTTGCGCGCCGTAGCGCAGCACCAGATCTTCAATCACCGGCACCGAGCGGGGCAGGGTGGTGATGATCGAAAAGCGCTTGGCCAAGGTCATCGCCGCCTGCACACCCGCTTGGCAGATGCCGATCACCGGCCCGGCCGCCACTTCGCGCGCCGCGTCCAGTCCAGGATCGTCGAAACAAGCGAGAACCGTCGCTTGCGCGCCTTCGGCTTCGGCGTGACGGATCTGCGCCAGCATCGAGGGTACCGACAGCGCCTCGTCAGAAAAGCCTTCGATGCTGAGCGGCACATCCACGCCGGTTCTTTCGATGATCTGGGTCGAGGGATGGGTGATGCGCCGTGCGCTCTCGGCGGCCTGACGGGTCATCGACTCCGTGCCGTTAGGGTTAATAAGAAGGATCTTCATAGGCTTAGCCTTTGTTCAACAGCGTCTCTAGCGTCGGCGCCTTCAGCACGAATTGCTGATCGGCGACGATGTAATTATCGGCATGCAGCCTGGCGATCGGCTGATAGACGGCGGGATCGACATAGCGGCCCTCGGCATCAAGGCAGTCGCGGCGCACATGCATATGGACGACCTCGCCGAAAACGATCAGGCGTTTGGGGAATTCGATGATGCGTTCGACGCGGCATTCCATGGCGCAGGGGCTGGCGGGGATCCAATCGACATCGATCTGGCGGCCCTTGGCGATGGGCTCGCCCGCCAGATGCAGCTCGTCCACCTCTGGCTCGACACCCAGCCCGCAGGCCAGCATGGTTTGTGACAGCGCCATATCGACCATATTGACGGTGAATGCGCCGGTCCGGCGCATATTGGCGGTGGTGTCTTTCTCGCGCCCGTCCTGCCGCGGTTGGATACCCAAGACCACCAGCGCCGGATCATGCGAGAAGACGTTGAAAAAGCTCATGGGCGCGGCATTGCAATGGCCCTGTTCGGCCCTTGTGGTCACCAAGGCGATCGGACGGGGGCCGATGAAATTGGTCAGCAGACGATAGCGGTCCATCGGCTCGGTCTGGGTGAAATCGAACTCCATGGGTCCGCTCCTTCGCGACAAATATTACCTAAAGTCAACCATATTAATGTAAAGAAGAGTGTCAACAATATTGCCAGAAAATTCTGGACCTTTTCCGGAAATAAGCGATAAAGAGCGTGCAGTTGAACGATTGGACCTCGCATGCTCGGAGTGACGGCTGAACAGATCGCGGAACGGATTTGGCTTTCGATCGCGGAACGTCGATTGTTGCCGGGCACGCATCTGAAGGAAACCGAACTGGCCGAGGTGTTCGGGGTCAGCCGTGGCCGCGTGCGTCAGGTCCTGGCCATCCTTGAACGCGAGGGATTGGTCGCCATCGAGGTGAACAAGGGCGCTTTCGTCGCCAAACCCACCGTCGAAGAGGCCCGCGATATCTTCCATATCCGCCGCGCGGTCGAACAGCGCGTGCTGGAACGGCTTGCCGATACGATGGATGACGACAAGATCGCCCGTATGATGGCCCATGTCGAAGAAGAACGCATCGCCAATGAGCGCAACGACAGCCGCCAGATCATCGTGCTTTCGGGGCGGTTCCATTCGATGCTGGCGGAAATGTCGGGGGCCGAATTCCTATGCGGCATGATGCGCGAGATCATCCCGCGCAGCTCGCTGATCACCGCCGCCTTCCGCGATTCCGCCAAACATAATTGCGGGCCGGATGAACATGCCGAAATCGTGGCGCTTTTGGCCAAGGGCGATCTGGCCAAGGCGAAAAAGAGCATGGCGCATCATCTGGACCATGTTGAGCGGGAATTGAACCTGTCGGGCGGGCGCGACAGCATCCGCAGCCTGCGCGAGGCGCTGGATCTGAGCTGATCGGCGCGGATCAGGCACAAAGCATCAGTTTCAGGGGATCAGGCACAAAGAATTGCGCCTGATCCGATGGCAAAGGACCTTAGGCCCAGCGTTTCACCGCATCGACGGTCTGGGCGACCAAGGCGTCGAAGGTGATTTGCTTGGGGCGGCGCATATAGGTGACGATGACCTCGCCCAAGGGGGCGGTCCAGCGCGGCGCGATGGCGGATTGGCCATGCGCGATGCCATAGGCGCATAGGATCTGGGCCGCGTTGCAATCCGCATCATGGCCGATTTCACAGATGATCTGTTGCATCCGATCAAAGCTGTCGCGCCCGAACCACAAAGCGACGATCTGGGCTGCCGCATTGGGGAAGGCGTGGATCCAGTGGTATTGATCCAGTGCGGCGTCGCATTCGGCCCAAGCCTGTTGCCAATCATCCGCGGTTTCGCAGGCCTGCAGCGCCAAGCGGCAGACACGGCCGTAATCGCTGTCGGCGGGCATCAGGGCGATGGTGTCAACCGCAAGTTTGCGCAGATCGGTCTCGACATAAGCGCGGGCGCAGAGCACCGCGTTGAAGACTTCGCCCAGAATGCCGTTCGAGCTATGCGAGATCTGGCCGTCCAGCCAGGCCAGACGCGCGGCTTCGCGCGCATTGCCCGGTGCCAGCATGCCGCAGATCGCGCCCCGCATCTGCGCGCCGATCCATTCGTCGAAGGGATTGGCCAATAGCCCCGATTGCGGCGGCAGCACGCCGCGATGCAGATGGTCCAGCGCGATCTGTTCGGCAGACCAGCCGGACGGCACCAATGCAACCCACAGCTCGGCGATATCTTGGCTGGTCACCGCAGGACCTTTGGCCCCAAAGGCTTCGAGCAGGCACAGCTCATAGGTGATATCGTCGTTGAAGGTATTGGGTTTGCGGACATAATCGGTGATCGGCCCGAATTTCTGCGCAAGCTGGGCGGCGGTATAGCCTTCCAACGCGGTGCCGACCGCCGCGCCAATCAATTGCCCCCGCCATCCGGCAGCGGTCTTGTCGGTGAAGCTTTCATCCAAGGCCACGCTTTGCGCTTCGGGCCAAGTGACGGCGGCATCGAAGTCTTCCCACGAGGCAAAACGACGGCTTTGCTGGGCGGGATGATCCGGATCGGGACGCGCCGCATTCAGGCATTGCCACAACCGCAGATGGGCCACGTGCAAGGCGGGCATGTCGCCTGCCGCGCGCGCGGCCAGACCCTGCGCCAGGATGTCGTCATAGGCGGGCAGGAGGAAGCCCTTGTTTTCCATCGCGCCCAAAGCCGCAATGGCGCAGGATTCCGGCGCGCCCGATCCGGGCACATTGCTGCCCCAGAACAATTTGATCGCCGCATCATCGCGTTCGCCGAAGGTGGCGCCTTCTTCCCAAGTCTGCTCCTCTTCGGTCAAAACGACCGGACGGGCATGGCGCAAAAGGTCGCGGGCATGTTCCCAAGCTTTCATAGTCAATCCTCAGATGTTCAGGATGCGCGGCGTTTCTTGCGCCGTGCCGACCATAGGGTCAGCACGATCACCGGCACGATATAGGGAATGGTCTGCAGAAGTTCGCTCGGCAGACCAAGGGTTTGCAGCCGCAGCGTCATCGCTTCGGCCAAGCCAATCAGCAAAGCGGTGGCGAAGGTGCCCAAGGCGCTGCCAAAGCCCATCACCGCGATGGCCACCGCGATGAAGCCGCGACCGGCGGTCATGCCTTCGGCAAACCAGCTGACATAGCCCATCGACAGATAGGCCCCCGCCATCGCGCCAAGCCCGCCCGATGCCATCAAGGCGATGGCTTGGGTTCTGGCCACCGCTACGCCCGCGATCTGGGCGGCATGGGCATCCATGCCCACCGCGCGCAGGCGCAGGCCGAAGACGCTGCGGGTCAGCAGC
>DALYSR010000029.1:0-24474 GCA_031991825.1 Paracoccaceae bacterium | reverse complement strand
GCAGATGCACGAGGGCCACCAAGGCCAGCGCCACCCAAGTCAGCACATGATGTCCCGACAAAAGCGCGATGCCGAAGACATCGACATTGGGCAGCACGAAACTTTTGAGCGATCCCGACATGCCGCGATCCCCCGTGGCCATATACAGCCCCAAGGTCGTGGCAGAGGCGGCCGCCACATTGATCGCGATACCGGCGATGATGAAATGGGCCTTCAGGCCATTGACCACCCATGCCATCAGCAGACCGATCGCCATGCCGGTGGCAATGGCCCCCAGCAGGCCGATCACCGCGCTGCCGCTCAGGGCTGACACCAACACGCCGCTTAGGGCGCCGCTCAGCATCATGCCCTCCATGCCGATGTTCAACACCCCCGCGCGATCCGAGATCATCACCCCCAAAGCCGCCAGCAGCAGCGGCGTCAGCACCCGCAGGAAGGTCGCGAAGAAATCCGCCGAGAAGATCAGATCGCTCATGACGCGGCCTCTTTCTGGCGCAGATTGCGCAGCATCTGCAACAGCTTGGGGTTTCGGAAGATCGCGCCTGCGGTCATCGCCACCATGATGGCCGCGGTCAGCAAGCCAGAGAATTCGGCCGGAATATCCATGCTGCGCGACAAGACATCCGCGCCCACCTGCATCCAGGCCAGAAACAGCGCCGCAGGGATGCACAACAAGGGCGTATCCCGCGCCAAAATCGCCACGATCAGCCCCGTCCAGCCCAGCCCCGGCAGAGTGGTCCAGGAAAAGCGGGTGTAAAGGCCCAAGACCTCGATTGCGCCGGCCATGCCGGCGATCAAGCCGCCCGCGATCTGGGCGCGCATCAAGATGCGGTTGCCCGACAGCCCCAGATGCGCGGCAAAGCCCGCCGCCCCGCCGGTGATCCGCAGGTTCAGACCCGCGCGGGTATAATACAGCCATAGCGTTGCAAGGCCGCAGGCCAGCAGGGCGATCACCGCGCCGATATTGACCCTTGTGCCGGAAATGATCCGGTCCAGTCGCACGTCGGCGGGCAGCTTATGCGACATCAAGGCCCCCGCATTGGGGTCGCGCAGGAAATAGTTTAGCAAGAACAAGCCGCCAAACAGCGCGACATAGTTCAGCACCAGCGATGTCACCATTTCCGACGCGCCATAGCGTTGGTGCAAGGCCGCCGGAACCGTGCAGCAAAAACTGCCCGCAATCGCCCCCAGCACAATCGCCACCACGCCCGCAAGCGGGCCCGAAAGCCCCAGACCTAGCGCCGCCGCCGTGGCCGCAAGGCCGCCGATGAAGACCGCGCCCTCCATGCCAAGGTTGAAAGATCCGGCGCGGAAGATCAGGGTGGCGGCAAGACCGGTCAAGGCGATGGGGGTTGCCGCTTCAAGGATATTGCCGATCCGGCGCAGGCTGTCGAAGGGGCCCAGCAGGAAGGCCGAAATCACCCCCAGCGGATCGTCGCGCGTCAGCGCAAAGGGCACCAGAATGATCATGATCACCGCGGCGGCCACGGCACAGGTCAGCCCCGCGCGCAAAGCGGCTTCGTAGAGTTTGGCTTTCATGAACGACGCTCCAGTCCGAGCATATAGGGCCCCAGCGATTGCGGGGTGATGGCGGCGGAATTGTCCAGCAGCGCCACCGCTTCGCCGTCATGCAACACCAAGATCCGGTCCGACAGCCGCAGCACTTCGTCCAGATCGGCACTGATCAGTAAAATCGCGCCGCCCTTGCGGGTCAGCGCATCGAAATGGCTGTGCAAAAGCTGTGCTGCGGCCAGATCGATGCCGCGCGTCGGCTGATCGGCGATCAGGAATTTCGGCGCGCTGGCAAGTTCGCGGGCCGCGATCAGCTTTTGCGCATTGCCCCCCGACAGGCTGTCCAGCCGTTCGGTGATGCCAAGGCAGCGCACGCCGAAGGCTTTCACCATCGCCGCCGCCTTGGCCGCCGCCGCGCGGGGTTTGAGGAAGGGGCCGCGGTGCAGGCTCGGGTCGCCATCGGTGCCTGCAATGGCGTTTTCGGTCAGGCTCATCGCCGCGGCACCGCCCTGCGCATAGCGATCGGCGGGCAGATGGGCCATGCCGCGCTGGCGCCACTGGGCGGTGGTGGCCTTGTCCATGGATGCGTCTTGGCCGTCATGGCCGCGCAAGCGGATCTTGCCCGCAGCGGCAGGCATGGCCCCGCTCAGCACCGCGGCCAAAGCCGCCTGACCGCTGCCATCGACCCCCGCCACGCCAAGGATTTCGCCCTCGTGCAAGGTGAAGCTCAGGTCTTTCAAGGCCGCCCCCAGACCGTCACTGCAGGTGGACAGGTTTTCGATCTGCAGCACCGCGGCACCGATCCGGCCTGCTTGGCGGCGCGTGATCTGCATCGGTGCGCCCATGACCATGGCCAGGATCGAGGCGTCGCTGGCATCCGCCAAAGCGGCGCTCCCCGTATAGACGCCCGCGCGCAAGACGCTGACAGATTGGGCCAAGGCCCTGACTTCGTTCAACTTATGAGAGATGAACAGGATCGTCATCCCCGCATCGCGCAGGGCGCGCAGACGCTGGAACAATTCCTCGGTTTCCGGCGGCGACAGCACGGCTGTCGGCTCGTCCAAGATCAGCACCCGCGTCTCACGCGACAGCGCCTTGAGGATTTCAACCTTCTGCTGGGCCGCCACCGACAGCTGCGACACCAAGGCATCGGGATCGACCTGCAATTGGAAACGTTCGATCAGCGCGGTGATGCGCGCGCGCGCGGCAGGACGGTCGATCAGCCCCGCATGGGAGGGTTCATGGCCAAGGATCAGATTTTCCAGCACGCTCAGGCCGGGGATCAGCGAGAAATGCTGATGCACCATGCCGATGCCATGGCTTTGGGCGGCGTGCCGTCCGGCGACCAGGGGCTGTCCGGCGATCAGCACCTGCCCCGCGCTTGCCGCTTCAAGCCCGTAGAGCACCTTCATCAGCGTCGATTTGCCCGCACCGTTTTCGCCGCAGATCGCATGGATCGTGCCCTGTTCGACGTCGAAGGTGACGCTCGAAAGCGCCACCGTGCCATTGGGCCAAGTTTTCGATACGCCGGAAAAGCGGATCGCCGGAAGGGTCACGGGCGCACCGCGTTGCGGACCGCCGCGATCTCGTCGCTGGATTTGCCAAGCGCGGTCGGCACTTCGATCGCCCCTTGCGCGATGGCGTCAGTTGCAGCTTTCAGGGCCTCGACCACCTCGGCGGGGGCGATTTTCGCCAGATTGGCCCCATCCACCAGACCAACGGCGCCCTCTTTCAGGCCCATGACCTGCGATCGGCCGAAGGGAAGCGTTCCGGCGACGAATTGGTCATAGGCTGCAACCAAGCTGACATCGACATTCTTCAGCACCGAAGAGACCACCTTTTCGGCAATCGCCGGATCGGTTTCGGCAAAGATCGCTTCTTGGTCGCTGTCGACGCCGATGGTCAATTTGCCTGCCTCTTTGGCGGCCGCCAATTGGCCCAAACCCGCTTGCGAGGCGGCCGAGAAGCCCACCCCCACGCCGGTGTTGAACTGCGCCAGACCCAGCTCTTTGCCCTTGGCCGCATCGGCAAAGCTGCCGACATAGGAAATCTGCACCTTCACCTCGGGCAGCACGGCTTGCGCGCCCGCGACATAGCCGATCATGAAATCGTTGATGACCGGAATATCCATGCCGCCGATGAAGCCCAATTGCGTGGCATTACCCGTGACGCCCGCCTTGATCAGGCCCGCGCCCAGCATGCCTGCCAGATAAGCGCCTTCGTTTTGCTTGTATTCGATCGAGAACACATTGGCGAAATCGCCATCGGCGTAAGGCACGCTTGCATCATAGACGATGTACTGCTGATCGGGGAATTGCGGGGCCACTTCGGCCACGGCCTCGGCCAGCGAATAGGTGCCCGCCACGATGATATCCCAATCCTGCTCGGAGGCATCCAGCAAAGCGGGTTCGAATTTGGTCGGGTCATCACCGATTTCCAGCACGCGGGTCTGCACCGCGTCACCGTATTTTTCTTTAATCAGATCAAGGCCATGGGCCGCGCTGTCAAAGAAGGACTTATCGCCAAGCGATCCGTTCACCAGCAAGAGCACCTTGTGGGGCGCATCGGCAAAAGCGGGCGCGGCAACCAGTGCCGTCGAAAGGGTCAGGGCAAGGCGCAGGCAGGTAGCAGATATGGACGCTGTCATGTTCTTATCTCTGGATGGGGCAGGACCGGATCGTTTATACGTATAAACGCCACGGCAAACTAGCAGCGAACGGCTCTTGGGTAAATGAAAATTTATACGTATAAATGCCGCAGATGCAGCGGGACGGACCAAGAGGGCGATGATGCAAGAGATGGCGCGCAAATCGGCAGGGCGCAGCGTGACGATGAAGGATGTGGCGCGCGCGGCAGGCGTGTCTTCGGCAACCGTCAGCTATGTTCTGAACGATTTGAACAAGGTCTCGGCCGAGGTCGATGCCCATGTGCGCCGCGTCGCCCAAGAGCTGGGCTATAGCCGCAACACCCTTGCGACCGCGCTGAAAACCGGACGGCGCAGCGTGATCGGCTTTGTCGTGCCCTCGCTGTTATCGCCGGTTTTCCCGGAAATCATGCGGGCGGTGCAGCAGCGCGCGCAAGAACATGGCTTGGCGACCTTTGTGGTCGAATCCTGTCTGGGCGGCGAAAGCGAGGCGGCGGCGATCTTGTGGAACCATGGCGTCGACGGGGCGATTGCGGTGCTGGAAGCGCGTCCCCAGATGACCCAAGCGCCGCTGTTTCCGATCGTGGTGCTGGACCGCACGGTCGAAGGTTTGGACAGCGTGATGTGCGACCACTACCAAGGCGGCTTGTTGATGGCCCAGACGATCCGCGAGCTGGGCCATCGGCGGATCGGGCTTCTAAGCGGCAATCCGGAAATGCAATCGAGCCAGCAGCGCCGCGCCGGACTGCTGGCGGGCCTTGATGGCCAGATCGAGGTGATCTGGGACTGCATTGTCCCGCTGGAAACCGAACTGCCGCCAGAGGCGGTGGCGCGGCTTGCCCAAAACGAGGTGAGTTTGATTGCTTGCGTCAATGATGTCGTGGGCTATGCCGCGCTGATCACGCTGAAACGCTTGGGTATCGCGGTGCCGTCGCAGGTGTCGGTGCTGGGGTTTGACGACATGTTGCTGGCGGCCTCGCCCTTGGTGGACCTGTCCACCATCCACCAATCCCTGACCGAAATGGGGCGCCAAGCGGTTGATTTGCTGGTCCGCCGGATCGAGACGCCGCAGGCGCCCATCGAGACGCGTGTCTTGCCCGTCCGCCCGCAATTGCGCGGCTCGACCCAAATGTTCCGCCCAAGCGCCTAAGGGGCATGTCGCGCCTGCTTGCCTGTGGTTTTTTCCGTCGCTCGCTCGGTCCATTCTTGACAGAGCTTCCCGTCACGGCGCAAGAAGTGGCTGTCGTGATGCCGCGAGAGCGGCTTAATTTGGGAACTGAGGTGCGCGAGGAAGTCCCCTTCCACGCAAATCCTCGACTGCCCCCGCAACTGTAAGCGGTGAGGGACGTTCAGAATACCACTGTGCCCTGCGGCATGGGAAGGTTGAGCGATCCCCTTGACCCGCAAGTCAGGAGACCTGTCACGCCGATCACCCATCCGAGGCGCGGGGCGCGCCTACGGTGCGGCAGCCCCGCAGTGGTGACGCGCCGTCGTCGCGTGGGGGAATTTTCCCGCGCGGCCAGTCACATGTCCATGCGGCGCGTCAGGCGCACCGCATAAGGGGAAGATGATGAGAGCCACGATCTCATATGCCGCGCTTTGTGCGGCGCTCGGCTTTGCACAGGCAGCCTCCGCACAATCGGGGAGCACGGATCAGGCGATTGCGCTTGATGAACTCACGCTCACCGCCTCGGCCGCGCCGGTCGCGCTTAGCCGCACGGGGGCCAGCGTTTCGGTCCTGAGCGAACAGGCCATCAGCCGCGCCGGAGATAGCGCGGTCGCAACCCAGCTGTCGCGTTTGCCCGGCGTGTCGATGTCGCGCAACGGCGGGCTTGGCACTTCAACCGCGCTGCGCATTCGCGGCTTGGGTGCCGCCTATATCGGCGTCAAGATCGACGGGATCGACGTCTCGGACCCCTCGGGGACGCAATGCACCTATGATTTCGGCTCGACCACCTCGCAGAACCTGTCGCGCATCGAGGTGTTGCGCGGATCGCAATCCGCGCTGTTCGGGTCGGAAGCGATCGGCGGCGTGGTCGATATCACCACCTTCCGCGCCAGCAAAGAGGGCGTCGAGGCCAAGATCAGCGCCGAGGGCGGATCGAATAATACCGCAAGCGGCGCGGCATCGGTCGGGGTGAAGAAAGACGGGCTTGAACTGGCGCTGTCGTTCAGCCGCACCAAGACCGACGGCATCTCGGCCTATGCCGATGGGACGGAAGCGGATGCGTTTCGCTCCAGCATCTTGACCTTCTATGGCGCCTATGAGGTCACGCCGGGGGTCAAATTCGGCCTGAACGGCTTTGCGCGCGACAGCCATGCCGCCTTCGATTCCCAAACCGCCGATAATGCCGAAACCGAAGATGGGCGGCTGCGCGGGGCACGGGTCTTTGTCGAAACCGATGTCGGCCAGACCAAACAGGCGCTCGCCTATGCCTATAGCAAGAACAACCGCGATTACCCCTTGGGGTGGGTGAAGGCCTATGAAGGCGCGCGCGACGAGTTCAGCTGGAAAGGCACTTGGGCCGCAAATGACGCTGTGTCGCTGAACTGGGGCCTTGAGCATAGCGAGGAACGCTTCAAAGCGGGGTCCGATAAGGGCGATGTGACCAGCAAGGCCGTTTATGCCGAAGCGCTTTGGGCCGCCACCCCCGATCTGGATCTGTCCTTCGCGCTGCGCCGTGATGATCACGACACTTTCGGCGGGCAGACCAGCGGGCGCTTGGCGGCGGCATGGCGGCCGAACGAGGCTTGGGTGCTGCGCGCCGTCGCATCGACCGGTTTCCGCGCCCCATCGCTGTATGAATTGTACAGCGCCTACGGCAATCGCGATCTCTCGCCGGAAACCAGCCGCAGCTATGAGCTGGGGGCGGAATATATCTTCAATGAGAACAGCTCGCTGCAAGTGACGCTGTTTGATACCGCGATTGAGGACAAGATCAATTTCGGCGCGCGCCGCTATGAGCAGGTGCTTGGCACCACCCGCACCCGTGGCTTTGAAGCCATCGGCAGCTATGCGCTGTCCGCCGCATGGGCGGTGCAAGGCAATTACACCTATACCGATTCCTATGCCGAAAAGAACGGCGTGAAGACGGCGGCGGTGCGGGTGCCGCGTCATGACCTGAGCCTTGCGGTCGAGGGTCAGCTGTCCGACAAACTGTCGGCGCAAGCCTCGTTGCATTATGTCGCCGATTTTACCGATAACGGCATCTGGCCGGCGCCTGCCTCGAAAATGCCGAATTATACGGTGGTGAATGCCTCTGTCGCCTATGCTTTGGATGACAGCACGAATGCTTGGCTGCGGGTCGAAAACCTGTTCGACGAAAGCTATCAGACGGTGCGCAATTACGGCCAGCCCGGTCGCCAGATCTTTGCGGGCGTGAGCAAATCCTTCTAAGCGCAAAGCTTGCAAAACCCTGTGCCGGAGCCATGTATCGGTGGCTCCGGCATGACGTGCCCCCCGCATGGGCGGGGGCGCCGCCTTGATGCGCGCAAGGGCGCCCAATGGATGAGGGGCACCCTGAGGCGCCCCTAACTGCTGCATGTCGCTTGCAATTACGTGTTATATTTCTCGTGATAGCCGCGCATCATCGCGATGTAATCCGCGACATATTTCGCATCATACCAGACGCCGAACAAGAAGCTGGAGCGGCGGCGGGTCTGGAAGGGCAGGCCGAGGAAATAGATGCCCGGCTCTTTGGACACGCCCATATCTTGGATCGGGCTGCCGTCTTCTTCGAAGATATCCAGTTCCAGCCAGCTGTAATCGCGCTTGAAGCCCGAGGCCCAGACGATCGAGGTGATGCCCGCTTCGGCCAGATCAACCTCAAGGATCGGGTTGGTTTCATAGTCGGTGATCGGCAGCAGGTTGCGGGCCTCGGGATATTCCGGCAGGTCCAGACGGTTGTACGCGATATAGTCGTCGATCACTTTGAGCGTATCGAGATAGCTTTTGTTGCCGAATTCGATATTCTCGGCCAGATCCTTCGCGATCTGCAGCTTGCCATCGGCGAAGCCTTCGGTGCGGCCCAGAAGGATCGCGCCTTTTGCCGCCAAAGCACGGTAATCGATCGGCATTTTGGTATGCACGCCGCTGATCGCCAAGGCGATATTGCGGGCCGAATTGTCGCGATTGACGCTGTCCCAACGGCCAAGAACACCGGTCCAATAGGCGCCTTCGCGGTCGCGATAGAAGCGCGGCGGGCGGATGTGGCGACCGATGGAGTGATAGACCTTGCGCCCTGCCGAGACCAGTTCTTCGGCGATCTGACCGCCCGAGGCGCCTGCGCCCACCACCAGCACCGCGCCTGCGGGCAGTTGATCGGGATTGCGGTAATCGACCGAATGCATCTGCAACACGCCCGCATCTTGCGGCACGATCTGCGGCGTCACGGGGACTTGGAAGGGACCGGTCGCGGCGACGATATTGATCGCATGATACTCACCATCGGTGGTGATCACATGGAAGCCCTGCTGCTTGGGCAGCTTCTTGACCGAAAGCACCGAGACACCGGTGCGGATCGGGGCGTTGAAGGCCTTGGCGTAACCGTCCAGATAGTCGACCAGTTGTTCTTTCGGGGTGAAGACGTCTTGGGCGACGCTTTCGATCTTCTTGCTCGGCAGGCGGTCGTGCCAAGCGGGGCCATTGGCGCGCAAGGAATCCCAACGTGCCGTGCGCCAGCTTTCCGCGACACGGTTCTTTTCCAGTACGACATGGCCGATATTGGCATTGGTCAGGTGCTCGCTCATAGAAATGCCGGCTTGACCCGCACCCACAACGATCGTGTTTACCTTTTCCATCTTTCAAGGCCTTTTATCTGGGCATCTGCCCGCAGTTGCTTCAAATTGAGTGCGGATTTTTGGCAAAACCCGCCCGAGACCAGCCCCGATGGGATTGGTCGTTAATGGCTTATATCTTTGATAAGATTGATTATCCGGCGGATACGACGCTGTCGCCATTCATGCGGCGCTGATCCATCAAGGGCATGTTGGCGCGGATTTTGGCCAGCTCGTCGATATCCAGATCGGCGGTCAGAATGGCGGCATCGGGACCGGCTTTCACCAGCACACGCCCCCAAGGATCGGCGATGAGCGAATGGCCGTAGCAAGACTTGGTCTCATCCCCCACCACGACCGATCCGCCCAGACCGCAGGCTATGAAATAGCACTGGGTTTCGGTGGCGCGGGCGCGGGCCAGCAGCTCCCAATGCGCCTCGCCCGTGGTCTGGGTGAAAGCGGCGGGAAGGGTGATCACATCGGCGCCCTTCAGCCGCAACGCGCGGAAAAGTTCGGGGAAGCGGATGTCGAAGCAGATCGAGGTGCCGAAGGTGATGCCGTCGATTTGCCAGGTGACGATGTCTTGACCGGCCTTGATGTAATCGGATTCGCGGTAAGCGCCGCTGCCCAGATTGCCCATGTCGAAGAGGTGGATCTTGCGATATTCCGCGATCACCTCGCCATTGCGGTCGAAGACCACGCTGACGTTTTCGACCCGCGCGTCACCATCGACCTTGGCCAGAATGGTGCCCGCCTGAATGGCCACCTGATGCGCTTTGGCAAAAGCCTGCGCCATCACAAACGCGGGCGTTTCGCGCAAAGGTTTGGCAAGGGCCACCGCCTGATCCTGTGCGATGCCGTAATAGCTGAAATATTCCGGCAGGATCAGGAAATCGGGGCGCTCTTCGGCGGCCATCGCTGCGGCCATCGCCGCTTGTGCCGCAGGCACGGTTTGGTCCGGCGACAGGCCCATGACGGTTTGAATGACGGCGATTTTCATCTTCATTGCCCTTCGGCTGCAAGAATGTCCAAGGAATTGGTGGCCCGCCCGCCGATGTCGGGGTTCAGCACACGTTCGACGAAATTGGCTTGCTGCGGCGCATAGGCCTGCCACAGCTGGCGCAGATCTGCCAAAGGCGCTTGGGAGGCATCCACCCGCAGGTCAACCGAACAGAAATCGGCATGTTCGGCAATGCGCAAAGCCGCCGATTGCAGCGCGAAGACCTCGCCACCCGCAGCCAATCCTGCATCCAAAGCCGCCAACAGGCGTTCGGCGAGCGGCAGATCGGCAGTCTTTTCGGCGGCTTCAATCATCGCGGCAGGCACGGTGTCATTGCGCAGGATGTTTCCGACCGCGACCATGCCGTGACCAAAGGCCTTGGCATAGATCGGCTCTTGGTTCTGGCCTTGGCGCGCGGCGCAATTGCCGTGGCGGTCGATGATGGCCAGCTCGCGCCATTCGATACCGGGATCGCGCGCAAAGCTGTCGATCACCTCTTGCGCCGAAGCCCCCGCTCGCAACCGGCGCAGGGCCTGCGGGCCAAGGCGCGGATCGGTGCGGTGCTGGGTGATCACCGCGCCCGCATCATGGTTCACGAACAGGCAGCGTGCCCCCATCGCCATGGACGAGGTCGTGCCCGCAACGCCGAAATGGCCGGTCTTTGCGCAACGGAGTGCCAGAGAGAAAGTCACGATTTGAGCCTATACATTGCACGAGAGGGAGAGAAGGGCAGGATATCGACGCTGGGGTCGGTTCCCGCGACAAGGTCCGAGACGATCTTGCCGGTGATGCCGCCCAGTGTCAGCCCCAGATGGCCGTGACCGCAGGCATAGATGATGCGGGGGTCCTTGCGCGAGGGGCCGATGAACGGCAGGCTGTCGGGGGTGGATGGTCTGAAGCCCATCCAATCGTCCTGACGTTTGCCAAGGGCTGGCAGCATGCGCCGCGCCTTGTCTTCCAGCACCTTCAAGCGCGAGGGATTGGGCTTTTTGTCCAAGCCGCCAAGATCGACGGTGCCCGCCGCGCGGATCTGATGCGACAGCGGCGTCAGGAAGAAGCCATCGGCCGGATACATCACCGGATGGTTGATCAGATTTTGATCCTGTTCGAAGGCCACGTGATAGCCCCGTTCGGTGTTCATGTTCAGATTGTCACCGATCCGCTTGGACAAGGCGCGCGACCAGGCCCCCGCCGCCACGATCACATGATCCGCCGTCACATCGCCCATGGTGGTCTTGACCGTCACGCCATCGCTGCCGGATGTGACATCTTCGGCCTTGGCGATCAGGAACTTGCCGCCGCGGGCTTGGATGCAGCGCGCCAAGCCGCGGCAGTATTCTTCGGGGCTGTCGATGATATAGCAGCCCGGGAAGATCGTGCCGCCGATATAGCCGCCCGCAAGGTTCGGCTCCATCTCGGCGATCTGCGCTTGGCTCAGGTAATCGGCCTCGACGCCTTCGGCCCGACGGCGCGCATTGGACTGCTTCGCCCCTGCGGCTTCTTCTTCCGAGCGATACAGGTGGATCGACCCTTTGCCTTTGACGAAGCGGACAGTGCCGACCTCGTCCATCAGCGGCGCATTGCC
The DNA here is from genome assembly GCA_031991825.1 of Paracoccaceae bacterium. Classification (GTDB taxonomy): domain Bacteria; phylum Pseudomonadota; class Alphaproteobacteria; order Rhodobacterales; family Rhodobacteraceae; genus Pseudotabrizicola. The sequence continues at coordinate 12,957 of DALYSR010000029.1, read as the reverse complement.
CTGATCCAGCGCGCGCATCAGCGCGCCCAAGGCACGGATGATGCCGTCCTGACGGCCTTGGAACGAGGCCGCGGTGAAGGCGGTCAGCCAAGGCGCCAGATCGAAGATATCGCGCCAATAGAGCGTCAGCGGGCCGTCATGGCTGAGCAGCATGCCGGGGACTTTGCGCAAGATGCCCGGTGCCGCCGTCGGGAAGATACCCGACGGGGCCACGGTAGAGGCATTGCCGAAAGAGGCGGCATTGCGGAAGGAAACCCCCGGCAGCGGCGGGGTCTGGTCTACGACAACGACGTCGCATCCCTTGCGCTGCAGCCAAAGCGCCGTGGACAGCCCCACAACACCGGCCCCAACCACCGCAACCCTCAGCCTTGCGTTATCGTGTCGTTCCATGTCCAGAAGACCCTTAGATCGCAGCCGTCACGATGATTTCGACATCGAAACCTTCGGCAGCCGGAGGACAGATACCCGCCGCGCGCGAGGGCTGGTTTTCCGGATCGACCCAGTCTTCCCAAGCCTCGTTCATCGCCGCGAATTGCGACTTGTCCGACAGCCAGATTTCGGCGCGCAGGATCTTCGACTTGTCGGTGCCTGCTTCCTTCAGCCAGCGGTCGACCTTTTGCAGGCAGACGCGGGTCTGGTCTTGGATGCTATCGCCGGGATTGCCGCACATGCCAGCGACATAGGCGATGCCATTGTGGATGGAGACCATTGAGGTGCGTTTCAGGCGTTCAATACGGACGACTTCGGTCATGTTCAGCTCACTTTGATTATGCCGATATGCGGCAAGAAATTGGAGTATTTTGGGGGACGGGGTTACAGACGCAGGCTTTTCTGGAAGCCCATGACTTTTTCCAAGAAGCCCACTGCGATGACGGACAAAACGATCAGCGCGGTCGCCATGGCAGCAACGGTCGGATCGTCGAAATCCTTGATATGCTGATAGGCGGCAACCGGCAGAACCTTGGTGCTGTCATTGGTCAGGAAGACCGCGATGGAGAAGTTATCCAGCGCCTCGACGAAGATGAACACCGAGGATGCCATGATCCCCGCCTTCAACTGCGGCAGCACGATCACGAAGAAGGTGCGGATGGGACCCGCGCCAAGATTGCGCGCGGCTTCTTCGATGCGCGGGTCAAGGCCGATCAGATTGGCCGACAAAGCGCGCACCGCGAAGGGCAAAGCGAAGGCCAGCATGCCGAAGGACAGGCCCGTCAGGCCGATCTTCATGCCCGCCGCCGAATAGAGCGACAGAAGCGACACCCCCGTCACCACGCCCGGAATGATCAGCGGCGACAGGATGATCTGCTGGATCAGCGCCTTGCCGCGAAACTCCGAGCGCACCAGCGCATAGCTGGTCGGGATGCCGACCAGCAGGCTGAGCGGCGTCACGATCAAGGCCATCAGGAAAGAATTCTTCGCCGCCGCCATGAAGGTGGGCGAGTCATAGAACTTCTGGTGCCATTCCAGCGAGAAGCCGGTCGGCGGCCATTGGAAATAGCGCGTCGGGCTGAAGGAATGCAGCACCACGAACAGCACCGGCAGCAGCAGAAAGATCGTGGCGATTGTGGCCAAGACCGAAATGGCGATGCCGAATTTTCCTTCGAGATCAGGTTTAAACATCACGATACGGCCTTTCCGATCTTCTTGGCGACAAGGTTGATCGCCTAGATCGACGCGAAAGCGGCGACAAGGAAGACCACGGCGGTAGCGGCCGCATAGGGCACGTCATATTCGACGAACATCCGGTCATAGATCTGGTTGGCGACCATGCGGACCTTGCCGCCGCCCAGCAGCATCGGGAACAGGAACGAGGCCAGCGCGATGGAATAGACCAGAACCAGCGTCACGATCAGACCGGGCAGAAGCATCGGCAGGGTGATCAGCCAGAAGGTCTTGGTGCGGCTGGCGCCAAGGCTGCGGGCCGCCTCTTCGACGGAGGTGTTCAGATTGCGCACCGCGCCGATCAGGGTGAAGACCGCGAAGGGCAACAGGAAGTGAATGATCGAAATCCCGACGCCCGACCAGTTGTACAAGAAGCGGATCGGCTTATCGACGATGCCCAGATGGGTCAGGCCCAGATTGACCAGACCCTTATTGCCCAACAGCACCAGCCAAGCATAGGCCCGCGTCACACCGCCCGACAGGAAGGTCACGGCGATGGCCAGCATGATCAGATTGCCGATCCATTCGCGCTTCGAGCGCACGATGACCATGGCCATCGGCACCGAAATCGCGATGGTGATCACCGAGATGACCAAAGACGCCACCAGCGTTTCGATCAAAAGCCCGCGGTCCGAGCTGGAGGACAGCACGCGCCAGTAGTTTTCAAGCGTCACCTGTCCGGCGAATTGCGAGCCGGGCGGGCCTTTCAGGAACAGGCTGGACAGCGCGAAATAGCCATAGGCCGAGACGATGATCAGGCCGACGACAAGGGCCGGCGTGATCAGGTATTTACTGCGATTGTGAACGTCCGACATCAGTCCCTCAGCAATATGATATGTGCGGGATCAAGCACCAGCTTGACGGCTTGGCCTTCGACAAAGCTTTCGGCTTTGCTGGTGCGCGGGGCATAGGCTTCGATCTTCAGATCGCCGACCATGACGTGATAGACGATGCGCTCGCCAAGGGGGTAGGCGGATTTGATCACCCCCGACAGGCCGTCGCGGGCATCGTCTTGGCGCAAAACATCGATATGGGTCGGACGGATCGCCATCTTGCAGGCCTTGCCGACCGGCTTGGCTTCGCTGGTTTCGACCGAAAGCGGCTGACCTGCCAGCGAGACGACCACCGAGGTATCGGTATTGGCCACGACCGTGATGTCGAAGATATTCGGCACGCCCAGGAAGCTTGCCACGAATTCGGTCTGGGGACGGTCGTACAGCGCGATCGGGGTGTCCAACTGTTCGATCCGGCCACCATTCATCACGGCGATATAATCCGACAGATACAGCGCCTCGTCCTGATCATGGGTCACCAGAATCGAGGTGATGCCCAGCTTGCGTTGCAGATCGCGCAGATCGGCCTGCAGGCCTTCGCGCAGGTTGCGATCCAGCGCGCCCAGCGGCTCGTCCAGCAGCAACAACTTGGGCTTGATCACCACGGCGCGGGCCAAAGCCACACGCTGTTGCTGGCCGCCCGACAACTGGCTGGGGTAGCGGTCGGCCAAATGGGTCAATTGCACCATTTCCAGCACGTCGCGGACGCGTTCGATCTGTTCGGCTTTCGGCACGCCGCGCATTTTCAGGCCGAAGGCGACATTCGCCTCTACGCTCATATGCGGGAACAGCGCGTAATTCTGGAAGACCAGACCGATATCGCGGTGGTTGGGTTCGTCATTGCCGATGTCCTTGCCATCGACCAGAATTTCCCCCGAGGTCACATTGAGAAAGCCCGCGATCATCCGCAAGATCGTGCTTTTTCCGCAACCCGACGGCCCCAGAAGCGTAAGCAGCGAGCCGCTCGGAACTTCTAAGTCCAAGTCACAGATAGCTTCGAAGCCCCCATATGACTTCGTCAACTTCTTCAGTTGCAACGTGCTGCTTTTGAGATGTTCCATAGCCGCCATTCTGTCGAAAAGTGTATGCGATATCGCACGACCGGAGAGACCGGCCGAGGCATTTTAGGGTCTGCATCCGGATCGCGACCGAACCGGATGCCATGTCAGCAAAGTCTTGCCGCCGCGCCGCACCTTTTGCCCGAAGGCCGCGGTGCGGCGTCTGTCAGCCTTTAGTCGCCCGCAGGCAGGGCAGAGGTGAAGCCGCGCATCAGATGCGCCCGCATGATCTTTTCCGCCTCATCGGCCTTATTGGCGCGCAAAGCGGCAAGGATCGCCTTGTGTTCTTCGATCGCATCCAGACTATTTTCGCGGCTGAGCGCCGAGAGATTGGCCTCGCTCATGAAAAAGCCCGCGTAATTGTCGATGGCGTTTTGCAGTTCGGGCACGCCGCAGGCATTGTAGATCTGACGGTGGAAGGCGGTGTTGTTGCGCACGCGTTCGGTGCGCGCTTCTTCCGGCAGCACCAGCGCCAATTCGATGGAGGCGTCGAGCATCGCGTAATCCGCTTGCGTCAAACGCGGCGCCGCCAGCCGTGTGGCATAGCCTTCCAGCGCGATACGGATCGAGCGGATGCCTTCCAAAGCCGATTGCACATTGGCCACCACCACCCCCGAAGAGGTGCGTTCCAGCAAGCGGTTGTCGATCAGACGGGTGAAGGCCTCCCGCAGCGGCGTGCGGCTGACCCCCAGCCTTTGCGCCATTTCGACTTCGCGCAGCCGTTGGCCGGCTTTGAAATGACCCTCCAATATCAGGGATCGCAGCATTTCATAGACAACGTCAGCCGAGCTGACGGTTGACAGGCGTCGCCCCACCAAATCGGCGATTGTATCAACACTCACAGATTGCGCTCCCCGTATTATTGTTTTCAACAATTCCCGTACACTATCCTGTGTTGCAGGAATAGATGTACGGGAATTTGCCGCTGGCGGACCGCTTAGCCCGCGTTGACGTTCTTCCACAGCTGGCTCAGCAGCACCGAGAAGATCGCGCCGCGGTCGACAAGGCTGGCCACGACGATGGTTTCATCGCGCGAACAGATATCGTTGCAGATCGGGCCCAAGCCGTCGATGGTCGGCACACCCAAAGCGCCGCAGAAGCTGGCATCCGAACCGCCCGAGATATTGGTCAATTCAAAGCAGGGCGCGTTGATTTCTTTTGCGGCGGCATCGACAATCGCATAAAGCGCCGCCGTCTCATCGCTGCGCGCCCAAGCCGGACGGGTCCAGCCGCCGGTCAGCGCGACGCTGACGCGGTCGGTTGCAACGCTTGCCACCAGACGCTCAACCTCTTGTTGCAGCGCTTGTGCGGCGGCGGGGGTGCGGGCACGCATATCGACATGCAGCTTCGCATGGCCCGGAATGACCTGACGCGCATCACCGCCTTGGAAGATGCCGACATTGACGATGGTGCCCGCCTCCAGATCGGTCAAAGCTTCGATCTGCGGCACCAAGGTCGCCAGCGGGCGGATGGCCGAGGCGCCTTTAAGGTAATTGGCCGCGGCATGGGCGGTCTGGCCCTTGGCTTCGACATAAAACGCGCCAACCGCCCCGCGCGAGGTGAAATAGCCGCCGCCCGGACGACCCGGTTCAAGGGTCAGCACCCAATCGGCCTGCTTGGCGTGATCTTCGATCCAGCCGCGCGACAGCGGGCTGCCCAGTTCTTCGTCGCTGACCACGAGGAATTTGATTTCTTCGAAATCGGCAAAGCCTGCGCCGGTCGCGACTTCGATGGCATTCAGGGCCAGCACCAAGCCGCCGCGCATATCGCCGACACCGGGGCCACGGGCCAGTTCGCCGTCAATCGCGAAGGGCCAGCTTTCCAAAGTGCCGCGCGGCCAGACGGTATCGGCATGGCCAAGCACCATCACGCGGCCCTTGCCCTTGCCCCTGCGCACCGCCCAAAGTCGGTCGCCGCGTTCGGGCAGTTGTTCGTAGTGCAACTCGAAGCCCTGCTGCTGCAGGCGTTCACCGATCCATTGCGAGGTGCGCGTGACGCCTTCGACGTCATAGGACCCCGCCTCGATACCGACCAGCTCGGCGATATCGGAAACCATCCCGTCCAACTTGTTCGCGAAGATTTCGCGGAATTCGGTTGCAACACCCATTGGGGCTCTCCGTCACTGCATACTTGTTTTTCTGTATACAAGCATGCCGAAGCGGATCAGGCAAGCCATATGTCGGAAATTAAACTGTCCCAAGGGAAGAAAATGCAAATCTGCTTAAATTACGGGCAGGGCGCGAAGAAATCTGAGGGGGCTGACAGGGATCCGCCTGACTTTCGGGCCAAGGATCGGTGCGATGCTGAACTGACCGCTCGCGGCGGGGGCGCATAAACAGCTCAGGCGCCACTGCGTGGCGCCTGAGCAAGAGGGTATCGCGCGAAATTAGCGGGTGGCGATTTCGTCGAACCGGACGGTCCAATTGCTGACATTGTCGAGCACCAGTTTGCCATCCATGACGATGCCGTCACCTTCGGCAGGCAGGCTGGCTGCCAGTTCCTCCGACAGGGCGACATTCTTGTTCACCGGTGCCATATTGACGCTGTTGAGCATGTCTTCCTGCGCCGTCTTCGAGATGACATAGTTGATGAATTGCGCCGCTTCGTCTTGGTTTTCGCCGCGGGTCATCATCATCACGTCGAAATACATCGGCGCGGGCTTGGGCGCGATCATCTTCATGTTCAGGCCTTCTTTGGCGATCGCATTCAGATGCGAGCTTTGGCCGATCAGGATCGAGCCTTCGCCTTGAACGATCGACTGGCGGGCCTGCGAATCCGACGAATAATACAGCGAGACATTGTCATTCAAACGGCCAAGCGCGTCAAAGCCCGCGTCGAAATTGGCATTGGTGCCGCCGTTGATTTCATTGGCGACGACCAGCAAGGAACCCGAATAGATCGACATGGCGGGCGCGATGATCTGATCTTTGTATTCCGGCTTCCACAGATCTTCCCACGAGGTCGGCGCGACCGCGACCGCATCGGCATCATAGACGATGCCCATCGGATAGTAATACATGCCCAGCCAGTCTTCGATGATCGCACCGCTGATCAGCTCTGCTTTATTGGTCAGCTTGTCCTGCGGCAGCTTGACGAACAGCTGCTGATCCTGCGCGGCTTCGCTGGCGATGGTATTGGTCGCGAACCAGACGTCGACCGACGGCTTGTCACGTTCGGCCCGCAGCTTGACCAGACCCTCGCCCGACGAGGATTGGGTGACGGCCTTCACCTGAATGCCGGTTTCAGCTTCGAACTTCTGCGCGATCGCTTTGAAGCCGTTTTCCCACGTCGATCCCCAAGTCTGAACGGTGATCGATTTATCCTGTGCATAAACCGGAGCGGCGCCCAGAAGCGCACAGCACGAAAGCAAGATGGTCTTAATGTTCAATGTACACCTTTAGATTTGCGAGTTTGGACAGGCTGAAACTGTCACTGGGTGAAGGCCTTGCCCCCGCCCTTTGCGCGAAGGCCGATAAGCAAAACGCAGGCTGATGCGCTGACAGACCGGCTGGTCGATGACGGCGTTACGCGGCCAAGCCTTGGCAGCGCATCGCGTCACGATCAGCGTCCGGCGACCTGTGACGAAGACCACAGGGCATCAATCGACGCTCATTTTTACATGCGGGGATACTTGTATACACAAATCAGCGGTCGCATGAAATTCACCATGCGTCAATAAAATCTGTGAGACCGGCGTGACGACGGGCAGAAATACGGAAATCCACCGCAAAAATATGCCTTGGTGATTAAGAATTAATCATTTCTCCCGCCGCTTAGCGCGGCTGTGGCCCTGTGCAGCCTGCCGCCAGCTTGGGCAGGCGGGCAATCGCCCTGACCGTGACGGCCAGACTGATGGTCGAGGCCACCGCCGCCGGACGGGTCAGGAAGCCAAGGGCGATCATGATGCCCGCGAAGAATTCGGTGAAAGACGGCGCTGGCGACCAAAAGACGCGCGGATAGCAGCCCAGCTTTTCGACCATGCCGACGGCCTTCATCGGATCGCGCCTCTTGGGATCGCCGTGAATGGCAAGGATCACGCCACAGATCACCCGCATCAGGGTTTCGACATGATCCTGCAAAGCGGCATAGATCGGACGCAGGGCGGCGATGCGCGCAGGCATTTGGGTATCATTCGACATCAGAAAAACGTTCATATGAGGGGAGCCGACCGTTTATCGGGGCTCGGATGATTCAGTGCGGGGCTTTGCCCCTTTGCCCCTGCGACGGCCTTGGGGGCGGCTATGGGGGGCACTCATATGCGCGGTGGTTGTTCCGGCGGGGCAAAGCGCTCGCTCAGCCACGCCAAATGGGCTTCGACACGGGCCAAAATCTCTTCCCGCTCGACCGCATCCGGCACGGCCCCCATCAGGTAAGGCAGCGCCTTGGCCCCGCAGGGCGGCGTGAAACGCGCTTGACCGAATGTCAGGCCCGTGGGCTGCGCAAGGTGGCACATCTCGATGGCGGACGGCCCCTTGCAAGGTTTCGCCCGCACAGGCGTCGCCTGCGCTGGAACAGCCAAGCGGACCACCAAAACCATCCGAATGAGACATCGCAGGATCATGCCGGCGCCACTGGCCGACCTGCGACTGGGCCTGCGCTCTATAAAAGCGATGCCCTGCGCGACCGCCGAGGCGCGGGGCACATTTTGCGGCCCCAAGCGCGGCGGTCGCGCAGGCCCTTTGCAGCACCGGCAGGGCCGCATTCTGGCAAAGCGTCGAATTACGCCGATAAAGCTGCAATCATCGACACCCATCCCGCAAGACCGATCCCCCCAAGCCCCGACGCGGGGCGCCTGCGTCATGAGCAGGCTTGCGTTTCGGTTATTTTTCGTATATACAAGAATGATATCTGGGAAAAGCGATACTGATAGTCTGGGACGAGCCGAAGCGCCAAGCAAATATCGCCAAGCACGGCTTTGATTTCGCGGATCTCACAATCGAATTCTTCCTTGGTGCGGTGGTGATTGAGGCCAAAGATCATCGCTTGATGGCGATTGGCCGCTTTGGCGATGGCAGTATTGCGGTTGTGTTTGTCACCCTTGGTCGCGAAGCCATCTCGGTGATTTCAATGCGCCGCGCCGGACAGAAGGAAAGGGCTTTGCTATGAAGAAGTTTGATCCCGCCCATGCCGCAAAGCACGGGTATACGAAAGTCGATTGGGATGCGGTCGACATGCCGGAGCTGACGGCAGAAGAACTTGCCACCGCGCGCCCCTTCGCGGATGCATTCCCCGCGCTGGCCGAAAGCGCAGGCAAGCGCCTTGGCCGTCCGAAATTGACCCATCCGAAGGTTGCGGTGTCGCTGCGTATCGATGCGGATGTGATCGAGGCTTTCAAGGCATCGGGGCAAGGTTGGCAGTCGCGGATGAATGACGCCTTGCGTAAGGCGGCCCAGCTGCCGAGCTAAGCGCTCGCCTGCATGAAAGCACCTGATCCCCACCGCTGGCACAGCAGCGCCCGCCGCCCCTTCTGCGGCGCAGTGCCCCCAAAGCAACGCCCCCGCGATGGTGCAAATCTTGTCGGATAAGATGCACCGAGCGGCGGCGCTGCAGATGGCGCTGCCCTGCGTCTAATCTTGCAACCACGGCGTTTCGCTCACCGCAAGCAAGATGCCTTCCGGGCTGAGAAAGCGCGTCACGATCTGGCCCCAAGGTTCTTCTCGGTTGGAAATCAGCAGATGATAGCCCCGCGCGACAAGCCCTTCGGTGGCGATAGCGATATTTTCCACCTCGAACTCCAGCCATGCCTGCGGTGTCATCAGGTCAGTAGGCCAGACATCACGACCGAAACATGATTGGGCGGCTTGGGTAAGCGGCCAAAGCGCAAAATGCCTGCAGCCCTTTAATTCGCCATCCTCAGTAGAAAGATAATCTGTGTTGTCGCCGTAGGGTTTGAGCGGCAGAGCAAGTGCATCGGCATAAAGCGATCTGCTGCTCTCTGAGTCTGTGGTGATAGGGCCGAATCCGGCGACAAACCGCACACCAATTTCAGACAGCCCCCGCTTCATGACTATTGGCTCAACCATGCATTCCCCTCCTGCCACATTTTTTCACAATATCGCGCCTACATTAGCTTTTGAAGCACCGAAGGCCAATGATTGTTCAACGCTAGTCGCAACAGAACCGATCACGGCCGGTTATAATGCTTCCGCAAAAAAGGCCGCGTTATCAGCTAAGAGGCAATATCCGATAAAGTTGCAGCCACCGTCTGCTATGCCGGACGAAACTGCCGCAGCTACTTGCCGGAGGCGATCATGGCGCGGATCTTCGTAGCCTTTTCAAAATGATCTAGCTTGTGTTGCTTGATCCACCATTCGGCAGCCTCCATCAGAAGCTCTGGGTCGTCGTTCTTATTGGCGAAAAACGCATAGAACGAGAGGCCTACCATCTCCCCCTTCTTCGCAATCTTCTCATCACAGATGGCGATGGCTTTTGTTCTCAGATTCAACCGCACGGAGGTCCCCAGTCTGAAACTATGTCCGTTTTAGCCGCAGTATCAGATCCGCCTGCCGTCCGGTATGGGCGCTTTGCGACAGGGCCGGTCAACGCCACTCGTGACGCCTCAGCAGGCAGAACGCGCCGCATTCTCAGGTGACGACCAATATCCGATAGAATTGCGTGACCGGCAGCTCTGCGGGACGACGCTGCCGGTCGCCCCGGTTGATCCCTATTGCCAATCCTGTCACAAGTGACGTGGCACTTGCGGCAAAGACATGAGATACGCCAGCCCCTGATTTTCTTGTTTCTGCCGATCTGTCGCGGGTTTTAGGACTTCCGCGACAGACAGTCCCGCTTTGCGGCAGCTAGGGGAGGTGTCCTTTCGCCAGCTCAACGATCAATTGCGGTTCACCATCTGAGGTCTGGCGATGGGAGCGGCCGTGTTCGTTGATCGTCGCTTTGATCTGACGGCGCAGGTTCGAGAAGCTCTCGAATGTGACCACATCGACCGGCGTATCGAAGCGGATTGAAATCTGTCGGTGGTTGGCCGGGCCAGAAAGGCCGATTATCCGCCCGGTGAAAGGCTGACCAAGATAGCAGCCGCGCACCCGATCGCTCAGGGCCAGTGCGGCAGGTGCGTTGCGCAGAGCTAACCGGGCGTGGAGCGTGTTCCAGTCCTTTGCGCCATGCTGTCTGGCGATCAGTTCCAACGCCTGTGCATGGCTGATCGCAGTTCCTTGCGCCTGAAGCGCCGCGCGCAAGCTTTTGGCCAGCGCCTTTGCATCATCAAGGGTCATCTGCGTTTCTCCGCATTGACGTCTTGTGCATCAGCGGTGTGCAGGACGTTGCGCCCGATCATCAGGGCGAGCATCAGAATGATCGCGTCCGCCATCGGAAAGGCCAGCCAGATGCCCGACACCCCGAAGCCGACTGAAAGCGCCAGGATGAGCAAGGGGGTCAGAAGCCAAGGCTTCACTAAAGTTAGTGCCGCAGTCCGTCCCGGTTGACCAAGAGCTTGGAAATATAGCGCCAAGACAAGGATCGGACCGGATGATGCGTAAAGGAGCATCATAGGCCGCAATATCTCGGCAACGGCGGCGATCACGGCGGGGTCATCGCTGAACCAACTACCGAGGGCGGTGGCCGCAAAGACTCCGACCAACACCACCGACAGGCACCAGAGGAAAGCGGCCCCCATCGCCAGCCGTAACGTGGCCCGCGCCCGGTCATTCCTTCGGGCACCAGTATTATTGCGAGTAATGCTTTGCATGGCCAGCGCGATAGCCATCTGCGGCATAAAGGCAAAGCCTAAAAGCCGCGTCACCACGCCATAAGCGGCGATCAAGGCGTCATATTCCGTGCCGGCAGAAAACCGTAGGGACAGCATCACGATACTGGCGACCACGGCGATGCCGATGAAACTGAGGCACAGCGGCAGGCCCAGCCAAACGATCTGTGACCACGCTCCTAGCCAGCTTTGCGAGCGCAGAGCGGACAGCGGCAGCAGCCCCCTGTTACGTCCCCTCACGCCGACCACCAGCGCCAACCCAAGGGCTTGGGCCGCGACCGTGCCAAGGGCCGAACCCGAAATCCCGAGGCCAAGCACCACGATCCCCAACCAGTTCGCGCCGATATTGAACAGGTTGACCAGCACGGACAGGGCGGCAATCAGACCAGCCTTCCCCTCGTTGCGCAGAGCATCGGCATGGACGCCAAGCATCAATTGTACCGGCGCGCCGAGAATGATGATCCGCAGATAATCCTGCGCCAATCCGTCGACCTTGGGATTGTTTGCAGCCATAGAACCGACAAGCGCAGGACCGACCACCGCCCATAGCGCGACAAGGCCAACCGAAATCGCGAGCACCAGCCCATGCGCCTCGGCAAAGACGCGCCCGGCGGCTACGCGATCTTCGGCACCCAGATACCGGGCCATCAGGCTCGACATGCCGCCGCCCGCCAAGGTCGTCAGCGCCGACAGCACCATAGCCACCGGAAAGGCCAAGCTCACCGCCGCGAGCGCGTCGGACCCGATGAAGTGGCCGACGAAAATCCCATCGACAACATTAAGAACTCCGCCCATCGACATGACCACGGCCATAGGAAGGGCGTTTGACAGCAACAGCCGCCCGATAGGGGCGACCAGAAAAGGGTTAACCTGTTGCGCAGCGTGTCGTGCAGACATCGCTCACTCCTCTTGTGAGGCATTTCAAGGCGGAATGGGAGCCTGCGTTGCCCACCGCGCGAAATGCTTCGAGGGTGAGGTGTCTTGTCTATCCGGGCTTCACCGTGGCTTGCGCCGCAGGCGGCAGGTGCCGGAACCTTGGGCGTCACACATAGGGGATAGGAGTTGCCCAGTCAATCAAGCCGCTGTCGCAAAAATCCCAAAACCCGCGACAAGTTTCTCTGCCGCGCAGTCCCTCAAAATCAACGCTACCATAGCGTCCAGAACGCCGAGGCCCAATGACCGAAATGGGCTCTTCGCGACGAAACCGGTCGAGGCCAGTCGTGATGCTTCAGCAGGCAGAAAGCGCCGCGTTGCCAGCTGATGCCTCACATCTGATAAAATTGCAGTCACCGTCTCCTATGCGGAGGAAGCGGTCAGGCGCAGCTTTCTTCGCTTGGGCCGTGAACAGTCTTCCGCTGCAAGACCCTGCCAGTTACGCTCGCGGGGCAACGGGCCGAGGAACTGCAAATATGATCGAAGGTTTAAGCCATATGACGTTTATCGTGCGCGATCTCGATAAGATGGAGGCTGTGCTCACAACCGTTCTGGACGCCCGAAAGATCTATGATTCAGGGGATAAGCCATTCTCGCTGACCAGAGAACGCTTCTTCGACATTGCTGGCGTTTGGGTTGCGACCATGGAAGGCGAACCCCTTGATGCACAGACCTATAACCACGTCGCTTTCAAGATGGCAGCAGAAGATTATGATGAAAGGCAGAGGTGGTCGCACGAATTCGGACC
>DALYSR010000028.1:0-30214 GCA_031991825.1 Paracoccaceae bacterium | reverse complement strand
CGGCTATGACCAGCCGCGCAGCTTGGGCAGTGTATCGGGCGGCGGTCTGTGCGGCCCCGTGTTCGAGCAATTCATGCGCAAGGCGATCAAGACCTATGGTGGCGGCGCCTTCCGCGTGCCGCCGGGCGGCTATTTCCGCAAGATCGACCGTTTCTCGGGCGCGCCCTTGCCGGATGACGCCAGCGGCGCCAACGTGATTTCGGAATATTTCCGCGAGGGCGAGGAAGCGATCTTCGGTCTGGACGCGTTGATTGTCGACGGCGGCTTCGCCATGGGCTCTAACCTGCCGCTGTTTTCGGCGGGCGAGAGCGATGGTGGCAGCTCGGCCACGGTCACCACTTCGACCGGCCAGCAGAAGGTCATTCCCAAGAAAGCCGATTTCGGCACCGTCAGCTCGGGCGGCCTTTATTAACCCTTGTCCTGCGGCAGTGCGGCAGTCGGGCTTTGAGTGGCCCGCTCTTGCCCTGCCGCGCCATTTTCGCTATCAGCCGAGGCCAAGAAGCCCGAAGGAAAAAAGCCATGCGCGCCGAGACGCTGAACAATGTGAACGCCATTGAAAAATCGCTGAAGCTTTTGGCGCAGCGGATGGATTGGGAAACCGCGCCGCATCGCTTGGAAGAATTCAACGCGATGATCGAAGACCCGAATCTGTGGAACGATCCCGCGAAGGCCCAAAAGCTGATGCGCGAGCGTCAGGCCTTGCTCGATTCCGTCTCGACCTATCGGCTGATCGAAAGCGGTCTGAACGACAATGTCGAGCTGATCGAGATGGGCGAAGCCGAGGGTGATGCGGAAATCATCGCCGAAGCCGAAACCGCGCTGAAGGCCTTGGTCAAGCTGGCGGCGGATAAGGAACTGGAAGCTTTGCTCGATGGCGAGGCGGATGCCAATGACACCTTCCTTGAGATCAACGCTGGCGCCGGCGGCACCGAAAGCTGTGACTGGGCATCGATTCTGGCCCGCATGTATGTGCGTTGGGCGGAAAAGAAGGGCTATAAGGTCGAAATGCAGTCGGAAACCGCAGGCGAAGAAGCGGGTATCCGTTCGGTCGCCTATAAGATTTCCGGCCATAACGCTTATGGCTGGCTGAAATCCGAAGCGGGTGTGCACCGCTTGGTGCGTATCTCGCCCTATGATTCGGCGGCGCGTCGTCATACCTCGTTCTCGTCGGTCTGGGTCTATCCGGTGATCGACGACAATATCGAAATCGTGGTGCCGGATAATGAAATCCGCATCGATACCTATCGCTCATCCGGTGCGGGCGGTCAGCACGTCAACACCACCGACTCGGCGGTTCGTATCACGCACATTCCGACCGGTATCGTGGTGACCTCGTCGATGAAATCGCAACACCAAAACCGCGAGATCGCGATGAACGCGCTGAAATCGCGTCTCTATCAACAAGAACTGGACCGTCGCAACGCTGCCGTCAACGCGCAGCACGCGGCCAAAGGCGATGCGGGCTGGGGCAACCAGATCCGGTCTTACGTCCTGCAACCCTATCAAATGGTTAAGGATTTGCGGACCAACGTTGAAACCTCCGACACGCAGGGTGTGTTGGATGGCGATCTGGACCAGTTCATGGCCGCGACCTTGGCTTTGGACGTGGCAGGCAAAAGCCGTTCCGAAGCCAACGAGTGATCACAGCGATCCGCTTGAAATAAAAAAGGCCCTTTCCGCGGAAAGGGCCTTTTTTATTCAGATGGTGATCTTCAAGATCAGGCAGGTCATGGGCTGATTTATCAGACATGAAAAAAGGCGCATGAAACATGCGCCTTTCGGGGAGTTTGGGCTGATCCGTAACAGATCAGACGCCGTCCACGGGACGTTCTGCCGGTGCGATAACCGGCGAGACCGGCGCAGAGCTGCGGCCCTGTGCCAGCGGATCGTCCTGACGCTGAACCGAACCCTCGAAATGGGCGCCGGATTCGATGGCGATGGTCTTGTGGATGATGTCGCCTTCGACGCGCGCGGTCGAGGTCAGGCGGACTTTCAAGCCACGCACGCGGCCGATGACGCGGCCGTTGACGACGATATCATCCGCCACGATTTCACCACGGATGGTGGCGCTTTCGCCTACGGTCAGCAGATGAGCGCGGATATCGCCCTCAACCGTGCCTTCGACCTGAATGTCGCCGGTGGTGCGCAGATTGCCCACAATGGTCAAATCCGAGGACAACACGGAGGCGCTGACTTTGCCCTTAGGAGCGGTGGCGGAATAGTCCATGCTGGTTTTTGCTGCCGTCGCTTCTGGGGTCTTGGCTTTGTCGTCTGCCTTGGGACCGGGTTCTTGGATTCGGCTCTTAGAAAACATGGTTCGCTGCCTTTATGAAGGTCATCGGATTCACGGCCCTGCCGCCGATGCGGATTTCGTAATGGAGATGGGTGCCGGTCGACCGGCCCGTGCTGCCCATACCACCGATTCGGTCGCCGCGCGAGACCCGTTGACCAACTTTTACATTAATTGCTGATAGATGACCGTAACGGGTTTCGATCCCGAAGTCATGCTTGATCTTAATCAATCTGCCATAACCCGACGCCCATCCGGCATCGACAACCACACCGTCGGCGGTGGCCAAGATCGGCGTGCCTTTGGCGCCCGCCATATCGACGCCTTCATGGCTGCGACGGCCACGGCCGAAGGGGTCATTGCGCCCGCCAAAACCAGATGTCCAACGGAAGCTGGATGTCACCGGCATCGCGAAGGGCGCCCGGAAGGCGGCCATCCGGTAAAGATTCACGTTATCAAGCTTTTGCAAGATCGCATTGGCACGGTCAGCATCGGCGCTCGCTTCGGCGCTTTTGGTCGATACCACGATGCGGCCCACCGGCCCGCCGCTGCCAGAGGTGCCGCGACGCACCTGACGGATCATGTCATCGGGCGACAGGCCCGCCGCGCGGAACATTTTTTCCAACGGCTGCACCGAGACGGTCAGCGCTTCTTCGAGCTTGTTGAAGATTTCAGTATTGCGGGTCTGCAGCGCTTGTTTTTCGGCCATCACGCTATCGGCGCGGGCATTGGCCTTGTCGGCCACGCCTTGCAATTGATCGCGCTGGACGGCTGCATCCTTCAAAGCCGATGCCAGAAAGTCAACGGTTGCCGTGGCGTCTTGCGCACGGCTTGCGTCGCTGCGTTCCGGCGCGCTCGCCCCGTCTGCCAAGACGACAGGGAGCGTGCCCGTATCGGCGCGCGCCACGTCGCGTTCCTTGATGGTGCGGCGCAGGGTGTTCTGGATCACATCGATGCCGGTTTCCAGCTCACGGCGGCGGTCTTCGGATGCCAGCAGCTTGGTCTGCATTTCCGCGACCTGAACCATCGCCAGGGTAAAGCGTTCCTGCGCGCGCACCGCTTCTTCGGCGCGTTGGTCGCGATCGATGCTCAGCGCGTTCAGCCGTTGTTCGAACATCGCTTGGCGGCGCTGGGATTGGGCGGCACCCGATCCGGCGCTGATCTGGTCCATCACCACCACCGAGGTGGAGAACACCATCCAACCCAAAGCCAAAGCCGCGCCCGATACCATCAAAGCCTGCGTCACGGGACGCAAACGGATGAAGCGGGTGTCGGTGTCGGACTTCAGGAAAAGGCGTTTCTCGGGAAAAACCCGTTCAAGGCCTGCGTGAAGGCGATAAGCGAAGCGTGTCAGCACTGTGCGTTTTCCGTTGGTGACCACGTGTCGGGAGCCGGCGCGCGGACGCGCCGACCATCGGCATCTAGCAGCTGGAAGGGTCACGACCGGCACCGCAGCAGTGCCGACGCGAAAGCTTCATAGTGATTACCGATCCCCCCCGTATCGAGCAACCGCTTTGCACTGAACCTTCCGCGAACCTGCGGGTTCTTGCCGTCACCTCGGCGGTTTTTTGCCCATATATGGGAACAAAAGCAGGGCAGAGCGCTTGAAACCCCCTTGCCCTGCAGGGGCGGATTTGCGGGTTGGAGCGATCAGATGTCGCGGATCGGCGGATTGCTTTGCGACAGCGGCCAGTAAAAATCGGGCGGCAGGCCCGCATCGGCGCGCTTTTCTTCGTTGAAGGGCGCTTTCAACGCGCCGTGGAAATAGCGCCGCACCAGCGCGTGGAACACATCCTTGGGATCGGTCCCGTCACGCCCGCAGATCCAGTTGAACCATTTCGAGCCATAGGCCACATGGGCCACTTCTTCGGCATAGATGACCTCCAAGGCGTCGATGGCGTTGGTTTCGCCGGCGCTGCGGAAAATCTCGATCATGCCCGGCGTCACGTCCAAGCCGCGCGCTTCCAGAACCATCGGCACCACGGCCAAGCGGCCATGCAGATCGTCCTTGGTGTCGGCCGCCGCGCGCCACATGCCCGCATGCGCAGGCATCGCACCATAGAAGCTGCCCAAGGCTTCCAAGCAATCGCAGATCAGATTGAAATGCTTGCATTCCTCATCTGCCGATTTGACCCAGTCATCGTAAAAGCCCAAGGGCATCGGATGATCGGTGAACCGCGCGATGATATCCCAATGCAGGTCGACCGCGTTCAGTTCGATATGGGCCACGGCATGCAGCAGCGCGATCCGTCCCGTGGGCGATCCGGGGCGGCGGCGGGGCACGTCGCGCGGGTCCAAAAGTTCGGGCTTATCGGGGCGGGCAGGGTAATCGGGGGGCGTCGCATGGCCGATTTCAAGCGGTGTGTCAGCCGCGCGCGCGGCCTGCCATTGGGCGGCATATTTGCGCCCCAAGGCGGTTTTCGCGCGACCGTCAGCCGTGGTCAGCACCTCGACGGCCATTTCGGCCAAAGTCTTGGCCATGATCACAGCGCTTTCACGGCGGCCAGAACCTCTTCGGCATGGCCCTTGACCTTCACCTTCGGCCAGATGCGCGCGATCTTGCCGGTGCTGTCAATCAGGAAGGTAGACCGTTCAATGCCCATGTATTGACGGCCATACATGTTCTTTTCCACCCAGACGCCATAGTCTTCGCAGGTCTGGCCTTCGGCATCGCTGGCAAGGATGATCTGCAGGCCCTGCTTGGCGCAGAACTTGTCATGCGCCGCGACGCTATCCTTAGAAATCCCGATGACCACCGCGCCCGCCTCTTGGAAGGACGGCAGCAGCGCATTGAAATCAAGCGCCTCCAAAGTGCAACCGGGGGTTGCATCTTTGGGGTAGAAATACAAAACAACCTTCGACGGGGCCTGATCCGCCAAAGAGATCATCGCCCCGCCGTCGCGCGGCAGAGTGAAAGCGGGGGCGATATCGCCGATCTGAAGGGCGGGGGCGTTCATGGTCGGGGTTCTCCTTGCGGGACGGGGTTAATCTTTGCGTTTTAGTTGTCGCTCAGCGATGGTAAAGGCAAATGTACGATACCCTTTAGCGGGAATGAGCGCAGAGCTCTGATCCGAATTATGACTCGAAAGGACTGACGCCGCCATGAGCGACGGCGCGGACAAGTTGAAGATTATCCTGCCCGCCAAACCCGATTTGGCGGGGGATCGTCCTATTGCCGCGCCAGACGGGCCTTTGCTGCGTATCGTCACCGAACATGACGCGGGGCCGGTGCCGCCCGATCCGGTGCCGCCCGATCCTGACGCGCCCGATCCAGACCGGCTGGAACCCGCCGAGACGCCGGAGCTGAAAGCGACCCGCCGCGCGCGGCTGCTGCATCACTCCAAACGCGCCGGCAAACGGGCGGGGCGCACGGGGCTGGGCGTGGTCTTGGGCTTGACGGTTGCGGCATCGCTGCTGGCGCTGGGGGCGGTGGCGCTGACGGGGCGCACGATCGGCCTGCCGGTCTGGGCGGTCAGCGAGGTCGAGCAGCGCGTCAATGCCATATTGGGCGATAAGGTGCCGGATCTGTCCTTTTCTTTGGGCGGGGTCGAGCTGTTGCTGGACGAGGATTGGACACCGCGATTGCGGTTGGAAGACCTGCGGCTTTTGCACAACGGCCAACGCAGCCTGTTGGTGCTGCCCGATCTGCGGCTTAGCTTCGATGCGGGGGCGCTGCTGAACGACCGCGCTTTGCGCCCGTCGTCGCTGCGGTTGATCGGCGGCGAATTGCGGCTGCGGCGCCTGCAAGACGGTCGCCTTGATCTGGATCTGGGCAACAACCGCTCGACCCCGCCGATCAATGGCTTGGCGGATGCCTTCACGCTGCTGGACAATGTGCTGGATCAGCCGATCTTGTCGCATCTGCGGCTGGTGGAAACCGAAGCGGCAAGCTTCACGCTGAGCGATGCGCGCCTGGGGCGGGTCTGGACCGTGGGCGACGGGCGGCTGCGGTTGGAAAACCGCGACGACGCACTGGCCGCCGAATTGGGGATGACCCTGCTGGGCGGGGGGCAGGCACCGGCGCAGGCCCTGCTGACCATGGTGCGGCCCAAGGGGCAAAGTCTGGTGCGGCTTTCGGCCACCGTGACGGATGTGGCGGCGGTCGATATGGCGGCCCAATCGCCGATGCTGAGCGGGCTTGCACCGCTGGATGCGCCGATTTCCGGATCGATCCATGCCGAAGTCAACGACAGCGGCTTGCAGCAATTCGATGCGGCATTAAGCATGGGGGCAGGGGCGTTGCGTCCCGATCCCGCCGCGCGTCCGATCGGCTTTGACCGCGCGCAACTGGGCCTGCGCTACCAGCCCGATACAGGGCGGCTGCAACTGACCACGTTGCAAATCGACAGCCCCAGCCTGCGGTTTCGTGCCGAAGGCCATGCCTTTCCGATCGACGGCGAGGGCGCGATCCTGACCGGCACCTTGGGCAGTCGCCTGCCCGAAGGCTTCATCGGCCAATTCCACGTCAGCGACACCAAGATCGATCCCGAAGGCCTGTTCGAATCCCCCTTGGTGTTCAGCGACGGCACCATTGATCTGCGCCTGAAGCTTGATCCCTTCCGCCTTGAAATCGGCCAGATGTCCTTGATCGAACAAAGCGGTAGCCGGTTGCAACTGACCGCACATGCCCAAGCCGTCAGCGATATCCCAACCGAGCGCAGCGCGGCGGTTCAAGGCGGCTGGATCGCGGGGGTGGACCTGTCGTTGGACCGGATCGCGCATGACCGCTTGTTGCAGCTTTGGCCGAAATCGGCAGTGCCCAAGACCCGCGACTGGGTGGGCGAAAACGTGGCCGAAGGCGAGTTGACCAATGTGCGCGCCGCCCTGCGGCTGTCTCCCGATCACGAGCCGCGCTTTTCGCTGAACTATAATTTTATCGATGGCGAGGCGCGCTTCATCCGCACTTTGCCACCCGTGACCCGCGGCCATGGACGCCAGACGATCGAAGGCAAGACCTATACGCTGGCGCTTGATGGCGGCGAAATCCTGTCGCCCGATGGTGGCAAGGTCGATGTGGCGGGATCGGTCTTCAAGGTCGACGATATTACCGCACGGCCCGCGATGGCGGATATCACGCTGAACAGCCGCAGTTCGGTGACATCGGCTTTGTCGGTGCTGGATATGCCGCCGTTCAACTTCATGGCGAAGGCGGGGCGCAGTCCCGATCTGGCGGAAGGTCAGGCGCAGGTGGTGACCCAGCTGCGCCTGCCGCTGCAGCGCAAAGTCACGCTGGCCGATGTCGATTACACCGTCGAAGGCGTCTTGAGCGATCTGACATCCAGCAAAGTCGTGCCCAATAAGGTCGTCACCGCAGATCGGATGACGCTCAGCGCCGATCGCACGGGATTGACCATCGCGGGGCCCGGCAAGATCGGCAAGCTGCCCTTCGATGTCAGCTTCCGGCAGGGCTTTGCGCCGGAAGACAAAGGCAAAAGCAGCGTGAAAGGCACGGCCGAGCTGTCGCCCCTGACGGTCGAGGAATTCGCGCTCGCGCTGCCGCAGGGCTTGGTTGCGGGCAAGGGATCGGCGGAAATCGATATCGCCATGGCGCAGGGCCAGCCTGCGCAACTGACGCTGAATTCCAATCTGCGCGGCGTGAGCATGGCGATCCCGCAGGTGGGCTGGTCGAAAGCCGCCAATGATACCGGTCGCTTGGCGGTGAATGCGACATTGGCACAGCCGATCACGGTCGACAGCTTGCAGATTTCGGGCGCTGGCTTGGATGCCGAGGGACAGGTGAGCATCGCCGCCGGTGGCGGGTTGGACCGTGTGCGCTTCGGGCAAGTCAAGCTGGGCCGATGGTTCGAAGGTCCGGTCGACTTGGTCGGTCGCGGCAAGGGGGCGGCCCCCGATGTGGTGGTATCCGGCGGCAGGCTTGATCTGCGGTCCCTGCCCGATCTGGGGCGGGCGGCCTCGGGCGCGGCGGCGCAGGCGGGGGGCAAGGTGACGGTCGAGCTGGACCGCTTGCAAGTGAATGACGCGATCTCCTTGCGCTCGGTGGTGGCCAATCTGACCCTAAGCGGCGGGTTGCGTGGTGATTTCCAAGGTCTGGTCAATGGCCAAGCCGCTG
Organism: Paracoccaceae bacterium; assembly: GCA_031991825.1. Taxonomy (GTDB): domain Bacteria; phylum Pseudomonadota; class Alphaproteobacteria; order Rhodobacterales; family Rhodobacteraceae; genus Pseudotabrizicola. Next base: position 21,854 of record DALYSR010000028.1, on the reverse strand, counting down.
TCACCGGCAGCATTTCACCCTCTAGATACGGGCAGGCGGTGCAATTGCATTCGCGCCAAGCGGGTGACCTGCTGCGCGCGGCGGAAATCTTCAAAACCGCGCGGGGGGGGAATTTGGATATGATCCTGATCCCGCGGCCGCAAAAGGGCGTCTATGACGGGCAAGCGACGCTAAGGGATTTTCGCGTCAAGGACACCGGCGTTTTGGCGGAATTGCTGTCCGCCGTGTCGGTCGTGGGGCTTTTGGAGCAATTGTGGGGCGAAGGCATCGCCTTTCAATCGGGGGAGGCGAAATTCGTTTTGCAGCCGCAAGCGGTGGAAATCACCGAAGCTTCGGCCATCGGCGCGTCGCTTGGCGTCACACTTTCGGGGCTTTACGCGACGAAGACCAAACAGCTGGCCTTGCGCGGGATGATATCGCCGGTCTATCTGCTCAACGGCATCGGAGCTGCGCTGACGCGACGCGGTGAAGGGCTGTTCGGTTTCGATTATGAAATATCGGGCCGTTCTGATGCGCCACGGGTATCAGTCAATCCTTTGTCGATCCTGACGCCTGGCATGTTCCGTGATCTTTTCCGACGCCCGCCGCCGGTCCTAAGGCAAGCACCCAAATGAAACTTTCCGATTTCGACTTTGATCTGCCCGAAACCCTGATCGCCACCCGTCCGGCCAAACCGCGTCCTTCGGCGCGGATGCTGCTGGCGCAAGGCGATGCGATTGAAGACCGCCATGTCTATGATCTGGTGGATATTCTGCAGGCAGGCGACCGCTTGGTGCTGAACAACACCAAGGTGATCCATGCGCGGCTGAACGGCCATCGCCAGCGCGGCGAGGCGCGGGCCAAGATCGAAATCACCCTGATGGAACCCAATGCTGATGGCGATTGGCGCGCCATGGCGAAACCCTTGCGCAAGCTGAACCTTGGCGAGACGGTTGAATTCGCGGGCGCATTGCGCGGCGAGGTCGTGGCGAAATCGGAAACCGATCTGGTCTTGCGCTTCAATCTGGAAGGCGAGGCCTTTGATGCGGCTTTGTTTGAAGCGGGCACCATGCCGCTGCCGCCCTATATCGCCGCCAAGCGCGCCCCTGATGCGCAGGACGAAGATGATTACCAAACGGTCTTCGCCCGCCATTCCGGCGCGGTCGCGGCCCCCACCGCCAGCCTGCATTTCGATGCCGATCTGCTGGAACGGCTGCGCGCCAAGGGGGTCGAATTCACCGAAGTCACTTTGCATGTCGGCGCGGGCACTTTCCTGCCGGTGAAGGTCGAAGATGTGACCACCCATAAGATGCATGCCGAATGGGGGCAGGTGACCCAAAAAGCCGCCGATGAAATCAACGCCACCAAAGCGGCGGGCGGGCGGGTGATCCCTGTCGGCACCACGGCGTTGCGGCTGATCGAAAGTGCGGCGCGGTCGGGCCGGATCGAGCCGTGGGAAGGCACCACCGATATTTTCATCTATCCCGGTTTTACCTTCCATGTGACCGATGCCTTGATGACGAATTTCCACCTGCCGAAATCGACGCTGCTGATGCTGGTGGCGGCCTTGATCGGCAAAGACCGCGTCGATGCCATCTATACCCATGCTTTGGCTGAAGAATATCGCTTCTTCAGCTATGGGGACGCATCGCTTTTGATCCCTGCGGCGCGGGGCTGATACGAAAGCGGTTTGCCTTCCGGCCCGCCTCCTGTCAGGGTGATTGCCCAAACAGGAGGCATATCATGTCCGATCCCATCGAAGTTCTGGATTTTTGGCTCGGCGATATCGGTCCCGAAGGCTGGTATCTGGGCTCGCCCGAAATTGATGATGAAATCGCCCATCGCTTCGGCGCGTTGTGGGATGCCTTGGACAGCGGCGGCTTGGAACATTGGATCGACGGTCCTGCGCCGACTTTGGCCTATCTGGTGGTGGCCGACCAGTTTTCGCGCAATATCCATCGCGGATCGGCTCGGGCGTTTGACACCGATACGCGGGCGCGTGACGCCGCCTATCGCGCGATTGCCGCAGGCTGGGACCTGCAGGCACCGGCGCCCGAACGCCAGTTCTTCTATCTGCCGCTGGAACATTCCGAAAAGCTGCGCGATCAGGACGAGGCTGTCGCCTTGATGAGCCAGCGCATGGCGGAATTCCCCGAACAGGTTTTGCACGCGAAAGCCCACCGCGAAATCATCGCGACATTCGGGCGTTTCCCCTTCCGCAATGCCGCTTTGGGTCGTGAAAACACCCCCGAGGAACAGGAATTCCTGGATGCGGGCGGTTATGCGGCCTTTGTGGAAAGCTTCCGCGCCAGCCATGCAGCCGATGCATAGGGCTACGGCCTCAAACACATTGCTTGCCTTTTCAGGATAGTTTAAGGCTAAACTACTTTTTCAGGGAGGGATGCATGCCTGCTCAAACTTTCGACGTTATCGTGATTGGTGCTGGCCCTGGCGGCTATGTCGCCGCAATCCGCGCCAGCCAATTGGGCTTGAAGACGGCCATCGTCGAGCGAGAGCATTTGGGCGGCATCTGCCTCAACTGGGGCTGCATTCCGACCAAGGCGCTGCTGCGTTCGGCGGAAGTGTTCCATCTGATGCACCGCGCCAAGGAATTCGGCCTGAAGGCGGATAACATCGGCTACGATCTGGATGCCGTAGTCGCCCGTTCGCGCGGTGTGGCCAAGCAATTGTCGGGCGGCATCGGCCATCTGATGAAGAAGAACAAGATCACCGTCTTCATGGGCGCGGCGCATCTGCCCAAAGCGGGCGTGGTCACGGTTAAGTCCGACAAGGGCACCGAAGAGCTGACCGCCAAGAATATCATTCTGGCGACCGGCGCGCGGGCGCGCGAATTGCCGGGGCTGGAAGCGGATGGCGATCTGGTCTGGACTTATAAGCATGCGCTGGAAGCCAAGCGGATGCCGAAAAAGCTGCTGGTGATCGGTTCCGGCGCGATTGGCATCGAATTTGCCAGCTTCTTCAACACTTTGGGCGCGGATACCACCGTTTGCGAAGTGATGGACCGCGTGTTGCCGGTGGAAGATGCGGAAATCGCCGCTTTCGCCAAGAAGCAATTCGTCAAGCAAGGCATGAAGATCCTTGAGAAAACCACCGTCAAGAAGCTGGATCGCAAGCCCGGCGTCGGCGTGGTGGCGCATCTGGAATCCAACGGCAAGATCGAGACCCAAGAGTTCGACACGGTGATTTCGGCCGTCGGCATCGTCGGCAATGTCGAAGGTCTGGGTCTGGAAGCTTTGGGCGTGAAAATCGACCGCACCCATGTGGTTGTGGACGAATTCTGCCGCACCGGCATTGCGGGGCTTTATGCGATCGGCGATATCGCCGGCGCACCGTGGTTGGCCCATAAAGCCAGCCATGAGGGCGTTTTGGTCGCCGAACATATCGCCAATGCCCATCCGCACCCGATCAAGCCGGGGTCCATCGCGGGCTGCACCTATTGCCATCCGCAGATCGCCAGCGTCGGTCTGACCGAGGCGAAGGCGAAAGAGCAGGGCTTTGACATCCGCGTTGGTCGCTTCCCCTTCATCGGCAACGGCAAGGCGATTGCTTTGGGGGAAGCCGAAGGTCTGGTGAAAACCATTTTCGACGCTAAAACCGGCGAGCTGCTGGGCGCGCATATGGTGGGCGCCGAGGTGACGGAAATGATCCAAGGCTATGTGATCGGCCGCACTTTGGAGACCACCGAAGCCGAGCTGATGAACACCGTCTTCCCGCATCCGACCTTGTCGGAAATGATGCATGAATCGGTGCTCGACGCTTACGGGCGCGCGCTGCATATGTAAGCCCATACTGGCAGATTGCCGCAGGGCGGTTGAAAAGGGGGCCAATGGTCCCCTTTTTGCATTCTTGCCGCAGGATATCCGGTTTCAGGGGGGCATCACGCGGAAGTTCTTAATTCGTTCTTGAAATGCTCTTGGTGTTGACGGAAAAACACCCTATCTCTGGGGCAGAAGTTGGGGTGATCCATGGCTGAGCAGAAGTTTATCGAAGTGCGCGGCGCGCGCGAGCACAACCTTAAAGGCATTGATGTCGACATTCCGCGCGACCAATTCGTGGTCATCACGGGGCTGTCGGGGTCGGGCAAGTCCAGCTTGGCCTTTGACACGATCTATGCCGAAGGCCAGCGTCGCTATGTCGAAAGCCTGTCGGCCTATGCACGGCAGTTCCTTGATATGGCGGGCAAACCGGATGTCGACAGCATTTCCGGTCTAAGCCCTGCGATTTCGATCGAACAAAAGACCACGTCGAAAAACCCGCGTTCGACCGTCGGCACCGTGACCGAAATCTACGACTATCTGCGTCTGTTGTATGCGCGCGTCGGCACGCCGTATTCCCCCGCGACTGGCCTGCCGATTGAAGCGATGCAGGTGCAGGATATGGTCGATGCAGTCATGGCGATGCCGGACGGCACGCGCGGCTATCTGCTCGCGCCCATCGTGCGTGACCGCAAAGGTGAATATAAGAAGGAATTCCTTGAGTTAAGGAAGCAGGGCTTCCAACGCATCAAGGTGAACGGCGAGTTTTACGAAATCGAAGAGCCGCCGGTTCTGGACAAAAAGTTCCGCCACAACATCGACGTGGTGGTCGACCGCATCGTGGTGCGCGAAGGCTTGCAGACCCGCTTGGCTGACAGCTTCCGCACCGCGTTGAACTTGGCCGACGGAATCGCCATCTTTGAATCCGCGCCGAGCGAAGGCGAGGGCGAACGTTTCACCTATTCCGAAAAGTTTGCCTGCCCTGTGTCGGGCTTCACCATCGCCGAAATCGAGCCGCGACTATTTTCCTTCAACGCGCCCTTGGGGGCCTGTCCGGTCTGCGATGGCTTGGGCGGCGAGATGTATTTCGATGCGCGTTTGATCGTGCCTGATCAAGGGCTTACCTTGATGCAAGGCGCGATTGCGCCATGGTCGAAAACCAAATCGCCCTATTTCACCCAGACCATCGATGCCTTGGTCAAGCATTACGATTTCGACCGTAAGAAGAAATGGAAGGACCTGCCGGAACAGGTGCGTGACGTCTTCCTGTATGGCTCGAAAGACGAAGAGATTGATTTCAAATATGACGAAGGCGGGCGCAGCTATAACATCCGCCGTGTCTTTGAAGGCATCCTGCCCAATCTGGAACGGCGCTTCAAGGAAACCGACAGCTCGTGGTCGCGCGAGGAGATGGAGCGCTATCAGAACAGCCGTCCTTGCGGCGCCTGTGGCGGCTATCGTCTGAAACCCGAGGCTTTGGCCGTGAAAATCGCGGGCCTGCATATTGGCCAAGTCACGGAAAAGTCGATCAAAGAAGCGCATGAATGGATTCAGTCCGTTCCGCTGACCTTGTCGACCCAGAAGAACGAAATCGCCCGCGCCATCCTGAAGGAAATCCGTGAACGGCTTGGGTTCTTGGTCAATGTCGGTCTGAACTATCTGAACATGGCGCGCAATGCGGGCACGTTGTCGGGCGGGGAAAGCCAGCGCATCAGGCTGGCCAGCCAGATCGGTTCGGGCCTGACCGGCGTGCTTTACGTTTTGGACGAGCCCTCTATCGGCCTGCACCAACGCGACAATGATCGCCTGCTGACCACACTGAAAAGCCTGCGAGATCAGGGTAATACCGTTTTGGTGGTGGAACATGACGAAGATGCGATCCGCGAGGCGGATTATGTTTTCGACATCGGTCCGGGCGCGGGCGTGCATGGCGGCCATGTGGTCAGCCACGGCAAACCCGATGAGGTCGCCAATGATCCCAACAGCATGACGGGGGCCTATCTGTCCGGCAAACGCCGGATTGAAGTGCCGGTGGAGCGGCGCAAGGGCAACGGCAAGAAGTTGACGGTCGTGAAAGCCACCGGAAACAACCTGAAGGATGTGACAGCGGTCTTCCCATTGGGGAAATTCGTCTGTGTGACCGGTGTGTCGGGCGGCGGTAAGTCAACGCTGACCATCGAGACTTTGTTCAAGACCGCCTCGATGAAGCTGAACGGCGCCAAACAGACGCCTGCACCTTGCGAGACCATCACCGGCTTCGAACATCTGGACAAGGTGATCGACATCGACCAGCGGCCGATCGGGCGCACGCCGCGCTCGAATCCTGCAACCTATACGGGGGCTTTCGATCCGATCCGCAACTGGTTTGCCGGCCTGCCGGAGGCGAAAGCGCGTGGCTATCAGCCGGGGCGCTTCTCGTTCAACGTCAAGGGTGGCCGCTGCGAAGCCTGCCAAGGCGACGGCGTCATCAAGATCGAGATGCATTTCCTGCCGGATGTCTATGTCACTTGCGAGACCTGTCAGGGCAAGCGCTATAACCGCGAAACTTTGGAAATTAAGTTTAAAGACAAAAGCATAGCGGACGTTCTTAATATGACATGTGAAGAAGCGCAGGGCTTCTTCTCGGCGGTGCCCTCGATCCGCGACAAGATGGTGGCGCTGAACGAGGTGGGCCTTGGCTATCTGAAGGTCGGCCAGCAAGCGACCACTTTGTCGGGGGGCGAAGCCCAAAGAGTCAAGCTCGCCAAAGAGTTGAGCCGCAGGTCGACGGGCCGCACCTTGTACATCCTTGACGAGCCGACCACCGGTCTGCATTTCGAAGATGTGCGTAAGCTGTTGGAAGTGCTGCACGAGCTGGTCAATCAGGGCAATACCGTCGTGGTGATCGAGCATAATCTGGATGTCATCAAAACAGCCGATTGGATCATCGATATCGGTCCGGAAGGCGGCGATGGCGGCGGGCAGATCGTGGCGGAAGGCACGCCGGAAGTGGTGGCAGAGGTGGTCGAAAGCCACACCGCGCGCTATCTGAAAGACATGCTAGAGCCCAAGCTTAAGGCGGCGGAATAAGCACCAACTGATGGGGAATGCGTTGAAAGTGTTGTTACATTCCCTGCAGGTGCTGCTGGGCGTCGTGGTGTTCGGCTGGGCATGGCTGGCGGTGGCGCAACATGCGTCAGGGTCGGTTTTGCTGCTGTGGCGGGGGCTGATCGTGGCGCTTGTCCTGCTGGGCCTGTGGCTGGTTTGGGAAGGGCAATGGCGGGCGTTGTGGCTGGTGATTGCGCTGGTGCTGGCGGGCGAGGTGATCTGGTGGGTTTCCACGCCTGCCCGGGCTGACCGTGATTGGGCCTTCGATGTGGCGCATGGGGTGACGGGTCAGGTGAGTGGCGATCAGTTGACCCTGAAAAATGTGCGCAATTTCGACTGGTCCAGTAAGGATCAGGCGGTCGAGCGTTGGGAGGAACGTCACTATGATCTGTCGCAGTTGGAACGGGTTGATCTGATCACTTCCGTGTGGGATTACAAATCGATAGCCCATACTTTGATCAGCTTCGGCTTTGCCAATGGCGAACAGATCGTCTTTTCGGGTGAAATCCGCCGCGAAAAGGGCGAAGTCTTCTCGGCCATCGGTGGCTTCTTCAAGAAGTATGAACTGGTGATGATTGCCGCCGATGAACATGACATCGTCAAGCTGCGGATCGATCAGCGCGGCGAGCAGGTGGCGTTATATCCCTTGGACCTGCCGCAGGATCTGCAACGCCAATTGTTGGTGAATTTCGTGAATGAAGCCAATGCCTTGGATGCGCACCCGTCTTGGTATCACACCATCTGGTCGAATTGCACCACGGTGCCTTACCGCTTGGTGAAGACCGTGCTGCCGCAGGTGGGCTTTGATTGGCGGATCATCTTCTCGGGCTATGTGGCTGATTATTTGCAGGATTTGGGCGTATTGCGTCCCGATTTGCCGCGCGATGAATTGCACCGCCTTGCGCGAATCCCATCCCCCGGACCGCAAAGTGAAGGGATCCAATATTCCCGCGATCTGCGGCGCAATTGGGACTGAAACGTTAAGAAGGCTCCGCATCATCACGATGCGGAGCCTTTTATCTTAATCCATCTGTTTGAAGTTCAAGCTTGCGCCTTCCTTGATGCCCGATGGCCATCGCGAGGTGATCGTCTTGGTGCGGGTATAGAAGCGGAACGCATCGGGGCCGTGCTGGTTCAAATCACCGAAGGCGGATTTCTTCCAGCCGCCGAAGGTGTGATAGGCCAAGGGCACCGGAATTGGCACGTTGATCCCGATCATGCCGACATTGATCCGATGGGCGAAATCGCGCGCGGTGTCGCCGTCACGGGTGAAAATCGCGGTGCCATTGCCATATTCGTGGTCCATGGCATAGCCGAGCGCTTCTTCATAGGTCTTGGCGCGGACGGTCGACAGCACCGGTCCGAAGATTTCCTTGCGATAGATATCCATATCGGTGGTGACATTGTCGAACAGATGCGGGCCGACGAAGAAGCCGTCCTCATAGCCTTGCAGGTTAAAATCGCGGCCATCGACCACCAGCGTCGCGCCCTGTTCCACACCGCTTTCGACCAATTTCAGGATATTGGCTTTGGCGGCCGCGGTGACCACGGGGCCGTAATCCACGTCATTGCCAGCGGTATAGGGGCCGACTTTCAGCTTTTCGATCCGCGGGATCAGCTTTTCGATCAGGCGGTCTGCGGTTTCTTCGCCAACGGGCACGGCGACCGAAATCGCCATGCACCGCCCGCCCGCCGCACCAAAGCCCGCGCCGACCAAAGCATCCGCCGCCAGTTCCAGATCGGCATCCGGCATGATGATCATATGGTTCTTCGCGCCGCCGAAGCATTGCACGCGTTTTCCATTGGCGGTGCCACGGCTGTAGATATATTCGGCAATCGGGGTGGAGCCCACGAAGCCGACGCCGGAAATCGTCGGATTATCCAGGATCGCATCGACCGATACCTTGTCGCCATTGACCACTTGCAAGACGCCATCGGGCAGGCCCGCTTCTTGCAACAGCTTGGCCAACATCATCGGCACCGAAGGCGCACGTTCGGACGGTTTCAGGATGAAGGCATTGCCGCAGGACAAAGCAGGGCCCATCTTCCACAGCGGGATCATCGCGGGGAAGTTGAAGGGTGTGATGCCCGCCGCCACGCCGATCGGCTGGCGCATCGAATACATGTCGATGCCGGGGCCAGCGCTGTCGGTGAATTCACCTTTCAGCAGATGCGGCGCGCCGATGCAGAATTCGATCACTTCAAGGCCGCGCTGGATATCGCCTTTGGCATCCGGAATGGTCTTGCCATGTTCCGACGACAGCGCCTCGGCCAAAGCTTCCATGTCGCGGTTGATCAGGCGGACGAATTCCATCATCACGCGCGCGCGGCGCTGCGGATTGGTGGCGCCCCATTTGACCTGTGCCTTCGCCGCCTCGGCGACGATTGCGTCCAGCTCGGCTTGGGTGGCCAAGGCTACCTTGGCCTGCACGTCGCCCGTCGCGGGGTTGAAGACATCGGCGTAACGTCCCGAGGTGCCTTCGATTTCTTTGCCGTTGACCCAGTGGCCGATGGTTTTCATGACAGCTTCCCTGTGTTGCCTTTGGGTCAGGATAGTCTTGCGCTTTCACAGGATAAAGTCGCAATATCCCAAAGTCGTTTTGCAAAAATGCAAGACAACCTTGGGGGTGGCCGGATGGATTGGGATGATCTGCGGATTTTTCTGGCGGTGGCGCGTAGCGAAAGCCTGTCGGGCGCGGGCAAGCGGATGGGCTTGGATCCGGCCACGGTCGGTCGTCGCATCGCGCGGCTGGAAGATGCGGCAGCCCTGCGGCTTTTTACCAAATCCCCGCAGGGCTATGCCTTGACCGAAGCGGGGCAGCGGCTGATCGGGCCTGCGGAAGCCGCCGAAGCCGCATCGGTCGAGGCGGAAGATATGCTGCGTCAGGCGAAAGAACGATCAGGATTAAGCGGTCAGATCCGGCTTGGGGCGCCGGATGGTTGCGCGAATTTCCTGCTGCCCAAGGTTGTGGCCGATATTTGCCGCGCCAATCCCGATCTTGAACTGCAGCTTGTGGCCCTGCCGCGTGTCTTCAACCTGTCGAAGCGAGAGGCCGATATGGCCATCGGTGTCAGCCAGCCGCAAGCGGGGCGGATGGTGGTCCAAAAGTTAAGCGATTATCATCTGTGTCTTGCCGCGCATCAGGATTATCTGGGCGAAAAGGGTAGGCCTGCGGATATTGCCGCGCTGCAACAGCACCGGATGATCGGCTATATCCCCGATATGATTTACGACGGCGAGTTGGATTATCACAAATCGCTGGGTCTGCCGCCGATGGCGGCCAGTTCCAACGCGGCCACCGTCCAGTTCAACATGCTGCGCACCGGTCTGGGTATCGGTGTGGTGCATGAATTCGCTTTGCCCGCAGCCCCCGAAATGCGCCGGATTCTGGTGGGCGCCTTCCGCCTGAAGCGGGCGTTTTGGTTGATGCGTCATGAAGGGGATCAACGCTCGGATCGGTTGAACCGTTTCGCGCGGGCGCTGCAGGCGGGCTTGCGCGGTGAAATTCAACGGTTGGAAGCCGAAGCCTCCTTACTTCAAACGCTTGACGGATAGGGCGAAGCGGCCCACCATTGGCATTAGGACAGGTGCTGTCCCATTTTCAGGAAGGAGATCACGATGCTGGTTGCCCAAATACTGAAAACAAAGGCCGATGATGGCGTCGTTTCGGTCCCTGTGAATACCCCGATTGCCGAGGTGGCGCGCATCCTTAGTACGCGCAAGATCGGGACGGTGGTGGTCTCCGATGATGGCAAGACGGTGCATGGCATCGCCTCGGAACGCGATATCGTCAATGCGATCGGCCGTCACGGCGAGGCGGGGCTGCATTCGGTGATCGGTGCGATCATGACCACTTCGGTGCAAACCTGCCGCCGTGGTGATGATGCGCTTTCGGTGCTGGAACGGATGACCGCAGGTCGTTTCCGCCATTTGCCGGTGGTCGAGGATGGCGAAATGGTCGGGCTGATTTCCATCGGCGATGTGGTGAAGGCACGGCTTTCCGAGCTCTCGGTCGAGAAAGACGCCTTGGAATCGATGATCAAGGGCCACTAAGACGCTGCAATGCAGCGATTTCAGTCTTGCCAAGGCGCTTGTTATATTGTTGCGTGCGATCAGCCACTTTGAGGGGGGAGCGCATGCGTATTGGACTTTATCCCGGGACCTTCGATCCCATCACTCTGGGTCACGTGGATATCATCCAGCGGGCCATGGCATTGGTTGATCGTTTGGTGATCGGCGTTGCCATCAACCGTGACAAGGGGCCTTTGTTCACGCTGGAACAACGGGTTGCGATGGTTCAAGCCGAATGCGACGCGATTGCGGCGCGCACCGGTGGCGAAATCGTCGTGCATCCGTTCGAAAATCTGCTGATCGATTGCGCGACCGATGTGGGCGCCACCGTCATCGTGCGCGGTCTGCGCGCGGTTGCCGATTTCGAATATGAATTCCAGATGGTCGGCATGAACCGCGCGCTGAACGCCAATATCGAAACCGTCTTCATGATGGCCGATGCGCGCAGGCAGGCGATTGCGTCGAAGCTGGTGAAGGAAATCGCGCGCCTTGGCGGCGATGTCTCTAGCTTTGTCACGCCCTTGGTCGAGCAGGAGCTCTACAAGAAGATTAAAGGCTAAGCGTTTAGCGCATAGCTTATTGTCGCAAGGCACTGGGGCGGGAAGGGCGATCTTCCGCCTTTCCCCCGCACCTTGATGCGCCTTAAGCGGCTTTGCCGTAAACGGCTTCGCGGGCCATACGCTCTGCGTCTGCCGGATCGATATCCAGATCCAAGGATACCGCACGCGAAATATTGGCGATTTCGTCGCGGGTTTTCACATAGCGGGCGTAGTTGGTGGCAGCTTCGCGCAGCATATTGATGACATTGCTCATGATAATTTCCTCATCTCGTTTCGTCTCGGGCCGGATGCCCTTTGTCATGAGCTAGATATGCGCCTTTGTGTTTGCGCTAACAACCACCAATGCCGCTTGGTCAGCTATGCGTTTAACGCATGGCTTGTTGCGGTCGCAGAAATGAAAAAGCCGGCCCCGCGGGACCGGCTTTGATCTGCGAAAGCGCTGGGATTAGATCAGCTTGCCCATCGCCACAGCGGTATCCGCCATACGGTTCGAGAAGCCCCATTCGTTGTCATACCAGGTCAGGATCGACACCATGGTGCCATCCATGACCTTGGTTTGATCCATGTGGAAGATCGAGGAATGCGGATCATGGTTGAAATCCGACGAGACATTCTGGAATTCGGTATAACCCAGAACGCCCTTCAGACGGCCATGGGCGGCAGCCTTGATCGCCTCGTTGACTTCCGCGACGGTGGTTGCGCGCTTGGCGATGAACTTCAGATCGACCACCGAGACATTCGGGGTCGGCACGCGGATCGCGAAACCGTCCAGCTTGCCCTTCAGTTCCGGCAGCACCAGACCCACGGCCTTGGCCGCCCCGGTCGAGGTCGGGATCATGCTCAGCGCGGCGGCGCGACCGCGATACAGGTCCTTGTGCATGGTATCCAGCGTCGGCTGATCGCCGGTATAGCTGTGGATCGTGGTCATCATGCCTTTTTCGATGCCGATGGCTTCGTTTAGCACCTGCGCGACAGGCGAGAGGCAGTTGGTGGTGCACGAGGCATTCGAGACGATGATATCGTCTTTGGTCAGCGTGTCATGGTTGACGCCGAAGACGATGGTCTTGTCGGCATTTTCACCCGGAGCCGAGATCAGCACGCGTTTCGCACCGGTTTGCAGATGCGCTTGGCATTTTTCCTTCGAGGTGAAGATGCCGGTGCATTCCATGATGACGTCGATATCGCCCCACGGCAGTTCCGCCGGATTGCGGATCGCGGTGACACGGATCGGGCCGCGGCCCGCATCGATCCAATCCGCGCCGGTGGTGACGACGCCCGGAAAACGGCCATGCACCGAATCGAAGCGCAGCAGGTGGGCATTGGTTTCCACCGGACCCAGATCGTTGATCGCGACGACCTCGATATCGGTGCGACCCGATTCGATGATGGCGCGCAGAACATTGCGGCCGATGCGGCCAAATCCGTTAATTGCAACCTTAACCGTCATAGCAATCTCCTCTGGAATGCGACGTGGCGTGACCTTTAGCGCTAACATTGCGAATTTGACGTAAAAGGCAACGGCCTTTCGACGCATTTAGCGCCAAAAGATGACCCAGTTGATCAATTCCATGAATTTTTTGAGCAAAAACAACCAAACCTGCCCACCATTGGTGGACAGGTCAATGCCGATCGACAGTAGGATCAGGGCTCCAAGGATCAGAGCCAATCTGGTGGTCACCGCAAGCCCCCTTCGGGGCCAGCGGTGCCGCGCCCCCGTTTATTGCAACAAGCGGCCCATCGCGCCGGCCACATCGGCCATACGGCAAGAGAAGCCCCATTCATTGTCATACCATGCCAGCACACGCACCGAACGGCCAACAACTTTGGTCTGATCGGGGGCAAAAATCGACGATTGCGGGGTATGGTTGAAGTCGATCGACACCTTCGGCTCGGGATCATAGGCCATGACCATGCCCATGTAACCGGCGCAGGCTTCGCGCACGATTTCATTCACTTCCGCTTCGGTCACCGATTTCTGGGCGATGAAGGTCAGATCAACCGCCGAGACATTCGGGGTCGGGACCCGCATCGAGGTGCCGTCCAGCTTGCCCTTCAGTTCCGGCAGCACTTCGCCCAAGGCTTTGGCCGCACCGGTCGAGGTCGGGATCATCGCCATGGCGGCGGCACGCGCGCGGTAAAGATCGGCATGGCGGCGGTCCAGCGTCGGTTGATCGCCGGTATAGCTGTGGATCGTGGTCATGATGCCGGATTCGATGCCGATGGCTTCGTTCAGCACTTTTGCCAGCGGCGCCAAGCAGTTGGTGGTACACGAGCCGTTCGACACCACCAGATGTTCGGCGGTCAGGCTGCGGTGATTGACGCCGTAAACGACGGTTTTGTCGACATTCTTCGCCGGAGCCGAGATCAGCACGCGCTTGGCGCCGCGGGTCATATGCACGGCTGCTTTATGCCCATCATTGAACTTGCCGGTGCATTCCAGCACGACATCGACGCCTTCCCAATCCAGCTCTTCGGGATTGTAGCTGGACATCATGCGGATCGGGCCGCGTCCCAGATCCAAACCGCCTTCTGACACTTTGACGGTGCCGCCAAAGCGACCGTGGACGGAGTCGTATTTCAGAAGATGCGCATTGGTTTCTATGGGACCGCTCGCATTGATCGCCACGACCTGGACGTCGTTGCGGTTCGATTCCGCGATATGGGCCAAGGTGCAACGGCCGATACGGCCGAAGCCGTTGATACCGACGGTGATGGTCATGCGCGTCTCCTAAGTTCAACGAGGTGGGTCTCGCTTAACGGTAGACTGCCAGTAAAGAAAGGCGAAAAAATCAATATTTTCATTATGTTAGCGTTAACTTATCTTGTTAGCGTTAACGAAGTTCCTGCTTTACCTATTGGCAATCGACAGGCTAGAAAATGTGGGCGCTAACATGTCGTGGCGGTAACAAGGATCGGTTTTATGAGTGGATTGCTGGCACTGCTGGATGACGTCGCCGCGATTGCGAAAGTTACGGCGGCATCGGTGGATGATATCGCCACGACCGCCGCTAAGGTCAGCACCAAGACAGCGGCGATTCTGGTCGATGACGCGGCGGTAACGCCGAAATATGTGGCGGGGCTGTCGGCGGCGCGGGAATTGCCGATCATCTGGCGGATCGCGCTTGGCTCGTTCCGCAACAAGTTGCTGCTGCTGCTGCCGGGGCTTTTGATCCTGCGCGAGTTCCTGCCGCAGGCGATCACCCCGCTTCTGATGCTGGGCGGCCTTTATCTATGTTTCGAGGGGGCGGAAAAGGTGATCCATTGGATCATGCCCCATGCCGATGCCAAGATCGAAGCCGATCTTGATCCGGGCGATCCGGCCAAGCTGGAAGAAAGCCGCATTGCCGGTGCGATCAAGACCGACTTCATCTTGTCGGCGGAAATCATGACCATCGCGCTGACCAATATCCCCGAAAGCATGTTGTGGAAGGAAGCCGCGATTCTGGCGGTTTTGGCGATTGGCGTGACCGTTGCCATCTATGGTGTGGTTGCTTTGATCGTAAAGCTGGATGACATGGGCATCTTCCTTGCCCGCAATGCGCGCACGCGGGCCGTTCAGGCTGTGGGACGCGGCATGGTGCTGGGTGTGCCCAAATTGCTGAACCTGCTTAGCTTTATCGGGACTTTGGCGATGCTCTGGGTCGGCGGCAATATCGTGACCCATGGGCTGGCAGATCTGGGCTGGCCCGCGCTTTACGATGGCATCCACCATCTGGCCGAAAATATGGCCGCCAAGGTATCGGCGCAGCTGTCTGGCGCCGTCGCTTGGCTGAGCACTGCCGTGGCCGACGGCATCTTCGGGCTGATCTTGGGGGCGCTGCTTATTCCGGTGGCGACACGGGTGATCGTGCCGCTGTTTGAGATGTTCAAACGCAAGGAAGCATAATGACAAAGGCCCGCGGTGATCGCGGGCCTTTTCCGTTTAGGCGGCGATCTTCAGCAGGTTTTCAAGGGCCGCGTTATCTTCCATCAGATCGGCCAGAGTCACCGCATCGAGTTTGGCATAGAAAGCTTCCAAGGCTTCGCTCAGTAGGCATTTCAACTTGCAGCAGCTGGCGAGCAGGCAGAGGTTTTCTTCGGTCGAGAAACATTCCGCAAAGGGCAGGCTTGCCTCGAAGGTGCGGAAGATCTGGCCCACGGTGATCAATTCCGGCGCGCGTGCCAAGGTCATGCCGCCCGCACGGCCACGCTGCGTGTGCAGATAGCCGGTCTGTCCCAGCATATGCACGACCTGTGCCAGATGGTTTTCGCTGGCATTGAAGGTGCCCGCGATTTCATGCTTTCGCACGATCTGTCCGGGATTGGCCGCGCAAAGCATCAAGGTCCGCATCGCCAGATTGGTCCGCATCGTCAACCGCATGGTCTCTCTCCCAAATCTTATTATCAGATTCAGGAAATGCCCGAATTTGCCTATGGTCACCTTGATCTATGTCAAGGCAGGGGATGATGATCGGCATTTGTCGCATCTTTCCACGGGGAAGCGGCGAACAATGGGCGAAATGCTGCCGGAATTTTAAGCAATTGCCACGATTATGGCCTGTGCCCCCTGATGATGCTTGACCCAAGGGGCGCAACCGTCTCAGCCTGAAGGCGAATGTAACGCCAGATTTGGATCAATTCATTGACCAACTTCACGATTGCAGAAACCCCCGCATTGCCGCGCCCGACCACCGAGGTGCTTAAGGCAGATATCCTGCGCCACCTGACCTTCACCTTGGGCAAGGACAGCCTGCATGCCAGCGTCTATGACTGGCGCATGGCCCTGTCCTATGCGATCCGCGACCGGATCATGGAACCGTGGTTCGCCTCGACCCGCCAGACATGGGCGCAGGGCAAGAAGCGGGTCTATTACCTTTCGATGGAATTCCTGATCGGCAGGCTTTTGGAAGATGCCACCATCAATCTGGGCCTGCGCGACATGGCCGAAGAGGCCATCGCCGGCTTGGGGCAGGATTTCCGCGCCATTGTCGAAGACGAGCCCGATGCCGCTTTGGGCAATGGCGGGCTGGGGCGCTTGGCGGCATGTTTCATGGAATCCATGGCGACGGTGGGCTGCCCCGCCTATGGTTATGGCATCCGTTACGAACACGGGCTGTTCCGCCAAAGGTTCGAACAGGGCCGCCAGATCGAAGCCCCCGAAGATTGGCTTAGCCAGACCCATCCTTGGGAATTCCCGCGGCCCGAGGCGGCCTATGTGATCCCCTTCAAAGGCCATGTCGAAACCCACGAGGGCAGGGAAGTCTGGGTGCCGGGCGAAACCGTCATCGCCGAGGCGCATGATACCCCCGTCATCGGTTGGCAGGGGAAATGGGCCAATACGCTGCGCTTGTGGACCGCGCTGCCCTCGGAACAGTTCAATCTGGACCGGTTCAACCATGGCGATTACACCGCCGCCGCCGAACCCGAAACCTTGGCGCGCACCTTGTCGCGGGTGCTTTATCCCGATGATACAACCTATCAGGGCAAGGAATTGCGCCTGAAACAGGAATTCTTCCTGACCTCGGCAGCTATTCAAGACATCCTGCGTCGTTATCTCGCCGATCACGACGATATCCGCAAACTGCCGGATTATGTCGCGATCCAGATGAATGATACCCATCCCGCCATCGCGGGGCCGGAGCTGATGCGGCTCTTGATGGATGTTCACGGGCTGTCCTTCGACGAAGCCATTGGTATCGCGCAGCAATGCTTGGGCTATACCAACCATACCCTGCTGCCCGAAGCGCTTGAGCGTTGGGCCACCTTCACCTTCGGCAATGTGCTGCCCCGCCATATGCAGATCGTCGAACGGATCGATGCTTGGCATAAGGCGCGATATCCGTCGCGGCCGCATTATGTCGGCATCGTCAAGCACCACGAAGTGCGGATGGGCGAATTGGCTTTCATCATGTCGCATAAGGTCAATGGCGTCTCGGCCTTGCACAGCGATCTGGTGAAGCAAAACCTGTTCCCCGAACTGCATGCGCTGCATCCTGACAGGATCATTAATGAAACCAATGGCGTCACCCCGCGCCGCTGGTTGAAGATGTGCAATCGTCCCCTGTCGGGGCTGATCACCGATACCATCGGCAGCGGCTGGGAAGATGATCTGGACCGCTTGCGCGCGCTTGAACCTTATATCGAAGACGCGGGCTTCCGGGCAGCTTTTGCGGCCGCCAAACGGCAGAACAAGATCGCTTTGTCCAATCGGATCAAGGCGGTGATGAATATCGACGTCGATCCCGATGCCGTGTTCGATGTGCAGGTCAAGCGCATCCACGAATACAAGCGTCAGCTTTTGAACATTCTGGAAACCATCGCGCATTGGAAGCAGATCCGCGACAATCCGAACGGCAACTGGGTGCCTCGGGTGAAGATTTTCGGCGGCAAGGCGCCGCCGGGCTATTATGCGGCCAAGGATATCATCCGGCTGATCAACGACGTGGCGCAGGTGGTGAACAACGACCCCGCGACCAAGGGCGTGCTGATGATCGTCTATCCACCGAATTACAACGTTTCCATGGCCGAAAGACTGATCCCTGCGGCGGATCTGTCCGAACAGATTTCAACCGCGGGCAAGGAAGCCTCCGGCACCGGCAATATGAAGTTCATGATGAACGGCGCGCCCACCATCGGCACTTTGGACGGCGCCAATGTCGAGATTTTGCAAGAGGTCGGGGCGGATAACTTCTTCCTCTTTGGTCTGACCGCGGCTGAGGTCATCGAACGTCGTCGCGATCCCGACCATGGCCGTCACGCGATCGAGGCCAGCCAAGCCCTGCAGGATGTGTTGCAGATCATTGCCGAAGGCCGTTTCAGCCCCGATCAACCCGACCGCTATCATGCTTTGGTGCATGGGGTCTGGCATCATGACTATTTCTTGGTTTCGTCGGATTTCGATGCCTTCCACGCCGCGCAAGCGCAGGTCGATAGGGCCTATGCTGATCAGGAAAAATGGGTGAGGATGGCTGCAATGAATACCGCGCGTTCGGGCTTCTTTTCATCCGACCGCACGATACGCAGCTATATGGCAGATGTCTGGAATATCGCATCCGCAGTTTGAGCGGACGCATGGGGGAACGCCATGAATAGGCCGCAAGATGATGCTGTGCCGCGCTTTGATGCAGCCCAGATGGACGCGCTCCGTCTGGGCCGCAGCGCGCGGGCTTTTGACCTGTTGGGCCTGCATCCGTCACAGGATGGCTGGCAAGTGAGCGCGTTTTTCCCAGATGCTACCGCCCTTTGGGTTTTGCCCGAAACTGGCAAGGCGATTGCGGCCCGCGCGCTTGGCGGCGGGGTATTTCTGGCCGATCTCGCCCAGCGCGAAGGCTATCGCTTGCGGGTCGAACAGGCAGGGCAGGTCTGGGAACAGGAGGATCCCTATCGCTTTGGCCCCGTGCTGGGGCCGATGGATGAATATCTGATATCCGAAGGCCGCCATCAGAAGCTGTGGCTGGTGCTTGGCGGTCATCTTATCGACCACGAAGGGGTGGCAGGCGCCCATTTCGCCGTTTGGGCCCCACATGCGGCCCGCGTTTCGGTGGTGGGCGATTGGAACGGCTGGGACGGGCGGCGGCAGATGATGCGCAAACGCGGCGCATCGGGCGTTTGGGAAATTTTCATCCCCGATCTGCAGGAAGGCGCGCATTACGCTTATGAATTGCTGGATGCGAACGGCCAGATTCTGCCGTTAAAAGCCGATCCCTTCGGTTTTGCGGCAAGTCCGCCGCCCGCCAAGGCCAGCATCCTGCAGCGGTTGGATTTTGACCGCGCCGATACCGCTTGGCTGGAACAGCGCCATGCCAAGCAAGATATCAACGCGCCGATTTCCATCTATGAGGTCCATGCCGGATCTTGGCGGCGCGGGGATGGGGATAGGACGCTTAGCTACCGCGATCTGGCGGGGCAATTGATTGAGTATGTGGCGGATATGGGATTCACTCATATCGAATTCCTGCCGCTGTCCGAACATCCTTTCGCCGGCAGTTGGGGCTATCAGCCCTTGGGGCTTTATGCGCCGACCCAGCGCTTCGGAACTCCGCAGGATTTTGCGGCGCTGGTGGATGCGGCCCATGCCAAGGGCATCGGGATCTTGCTCGACTGGGTGCCCGGCCATTTCCCAACCGATGACCACGGGCTACGCGAATTCGACGGCACGGCGCTTTACGAACACAGCGATCCGCGCGAGGGGTTCCATCAGGACTGGAATACCGCCATTTTCAACTTCGGCCGTCGGGAGGTGCAGAATTACCTGACCGCCAATGCCCGCTATTGGCTGGAGGAATATCATATCGACGGGCTGCGGGTGGATGCGGTGGCCTCCATGCTGTATCGCGACTATTCCCGCGCTCAGGGCGAATGGGTGCCCAACAAGGACGGCGGGCGCGAGAATTACGAGGCGATCGCCTTCCTGCAGGATATGAATGTGCAGGCCTATACCGCCGCCCCCGGCATCATGACGGTGGCAGAGGAATCCACGTCTTACGAAGGCGTCAGCCGACCCGTCGAACGCGGCGGCCTTGGCTTCGGCTTCAAGTGGAACATGGGCTGGATGAACGACAGCCTTGCCTATATGGCGCGCGATCCGATCTATCGCAGCCATCACCACAACCAGATGACCTTCGGCATCACCTATGCATGGACCGAAAACTTCGTGCTGCCGATCAGCCATGACGAAGTGGTCCATGGCAAGGGGTCGATGCTGGGCAAGATGGCGGGCGAGGGCGATGATACATTCGCCAATCTGCGCGCCTTTTATGGCTATATGTGGGGCTATCCGGGCAAGAAGCTGTTGTTCATGGGCCAAGAATTCGCCCAAGGGCGTGAATGGAACCATGATTTCAGCCTGGACTGGCATCTGCTGGACCACCCGCTGCATCGGGGCATGCAGTCTTGGGTCCGCGATCTGAACCGGCTGTACCGCGCGACGCCCGCGCTGCATCTGAACGATTGCCGCCCCGAAGGCTTCCGCTGGATCAACGCCGATGATGCGGCGCAATCGGTGTTTTCGTGGCTGCGGATCGGGCGGGACTGCGATCCGGTGGTGGCGGTTGTCACCAATATGACGCCGGTCGAACGGCGCTATCGCATCGGGCTGCCGCATGCGGGCCAGTGGCGCGAGGCGCTGAACAGCGATGCCACCGTTTATGGCGGCCAAAATCGCGGCAATTTCGGCCGCATCACCACCGAAAGCTATCCGGCGCATGGCCATGCGCAATCGGCCGAAATCACCTTACCGCCGCTCACCAGCATCATTTTTGTTCAAGAGGACGTCGGCGCCTGAACGGCCCGAGGGGGGAATTATGAAAGCAAGGCCCAATCAACGCCTGTCGTCGCAAGCCATGGCCTTCGTCTTGGCCGGAGGGCGCGGCAGCCGCCTGAACGAATTGACCGACCGCCGCGCCAAGCCTGCGGTCTATTTCGGCGGCAAGACCCGCATCATCGACTTCGCTTTGTCCAATGCGCTGAACTCCGGCATCCGCAAGATGGCGATTGCCACGCAGTACAAGGCGCATAGCCTGATCCGCCATTGCCAACGCGGCTGGAACTTCTTCCGCGCCGAGCGCAACGAATATCTGGATATCCTGCCCGCCAGCCAAAGGGTGCATGAATCGCAATGGTATCTGGGCACCGCCGATGCGGTGGCGCAAAATATTGATATCGTTGACAGCTATAACGTCAATTACGTCGTCGTTCTGGCCGGAGACCATATTTACAAGATGGATTACGAAGTCATGCTGCAACAGCATGTCGAAACCGGCGCCGATGTGACCATCGGTTGCCTGACCGTCCCCAAGGCGGAAGCCACCGCTTTCGGCGTGATGGCGGTGGATGCCGACCTGCGCATCACCAGCTTCTTGGAAAAACCCAAGGATCCGCCGACCATCCCCGGCGATGCTGCAAATTCGCTCGCATCGATGGGGATCTATGTCTTCAACTGGGCCTTCCTGCGCGATCTGCTGCTGCAGGATATGGAAGACTCCAATTCCAGCCATGATTTCGGCTCGGACCTGATCCCGCATATCGTCAAACACGGCAAGGCCATCGCGCATCGCTTTGCCGATAGCTGCGTGACCGCCGGCTTGGAGGATGAACCCTATTGGCGCGATGTTGGCACCTTGGACGCCTTCTGGCAGGCCAATATCGACCTGACCGATTTCGTGCCCAAGCTTGATATCTATGACAATAGCTGGCCGATCTGGACTTATTCGGAACTGGTGCCGCCTGCCAAGTTCATCCACGATCAGGACGGGCGGCGCGGGATGGCGATTTCTTCTCTGATTTCCGGCGATTGCATCGTATCGGGGTCCGAAGTGCGCAATTCGCTGATGTTCACCGGCGGGCGCTCCCATAGCTATTCCAGCCTTGATTATGTGGTGGCTCTGCCGCGTGTGGTGGTCA
>DALYSR010000027.1:25625-31134 GCA_031991825.1 Paracoccaceae bacterium | reverse complement strand
CCATGGGCGACAAGCTGCTGATCGAGAACCTGACCTTCTCGCTGCCGCCGGGTGGTATCATCGGCGTCATCGGCCCGAACGGTGCTGGCAAATCGACCCTGTTCAAAATGCTGGCAGGTTTCGAGCAGCCCGACGAAGGCACCATCAAGATCGGTGAAACCGTCAAGCTGTCCTATGTCGACCAGTCGCGTGACGCGCTGAACCCCGATGCCAACGTCTGGGAAGAAATCTCGGGCGGCGCGGAAATCATCCACTTGGGCGATGCGCAAATCTCGTCGCGCAACTATGTGGGTGCGTTCAACTTCAAAGGCACCGACCAACAGAAGAAGGTCGGTCTGCTGTCGGGTGGTGAACGTAACCGCGTCCATATGGCCAAGCTGCTGAAATCCGGTGGCAACGTGCTGCTGCTCGACGAACCGACCAACGATCTGGACGTCGAAACGCTGCAAGCCTTGGAAGCTGCGATCGAAGATTTCGCGGGTTCGGCCGTGATCATCTCGCACGACCGCTTCTTCCTTGACCGTCTCTGCACGCATATTCTGGCGTTCGAAGGCGATGCGCATTGGGAATTCTTCGAAGGCAACTTCCAAGAATACGAAAACGACAAGATCCGTCGTTTGGGCCCGGAAGCGGCGAACCCGACCCGTGCGAAGCACAAGAAGTTCACCCGCTAAGCGATACGAATTCAAAGGGGCGCAACCGATACAGGTTGCGCCCCTTTTCTATGGGCGGTTCGGATTTATGGGAACAGACCAGCCCCTGCCGCGTTTTCCATCCATGACACATTCAGTTTGGAAAAGGAGAACGTCATGAAAGGCGTATTGGCTTGGATCATCGGTATCCCGATCCCCATCATCATCCTGCTTTATGTTTTCGACGTCTTCTAAGGCCCGCTCTAAGGCCTGCCTGAACCCGTCTCAGATCAAACCGATCTCGGACAGGGCTAAGGCCAAAGCGGGCGGCAGCGGCTCCTCATGGGCGCGGCTGTCGCCTTTGCCTGTCGATAGATCCGCAGGCGCATCGTTATCTTCCATATAGCGCCAGCCTTGGAACGGGCGGCGCGGCGTCGGCACGGTGCGGATGATCTGGGCATCCAGCATCAGACCGCAGCGGCTGATGCCATCCGCGCTTTCCACCTGCTTCAACCCGATGATTCGCTGCCGCGCCATCACGACCCCCTTGATCACCCAATACAGCGAGCCACCATTCAGCACTTCGCTTTCGCGTTTGGGGAACATCCGCGTCACATGCATCGCCTGACCTTCGGGCCAATGGGCGCGATGGGCTTGCTGCCAGTTGGCCAGATCCTCGATCGAGGTGGCTCCGACGCATAGTTTGACGATATGGATCTTGTCACTCATGGCCTGCTCCGCGCTAAGGCCAGAGATGTAACACCTCTGGCCTGCATCGCAAGGGAAGCGGTTATTCTGCCGCAACCAGAGCGCCGAAATTCCGGCGCAAATAGCTGACAAAGACGTCACTGACACCTTCGTCCCGCAACATATCCGCAGGCACCGGCACAACCGGACCGGTATAGGACGGATCGGCCTGCACGCGCTTGGGCATGTCATGCGCAATGATCCCTGCCCGACCGATAGCGACGTAATCGGCACCCGCCTCCAACGCAGCACGACAATCCGCAGCGGTCATGATCTTGCCCGCAACGCCCAGCGCGGTGCCATGGCGGGGCAAATCGGTGAACAGCTGCATCAGAGTTTTGCCCTCGAAAGCCTTATCTTCCGGTTGCTTGCGGAAATCCCACAGTGACATGTCCAGATAATCCAGCTTGCCACAGGCCAGCATGTCTTTGGCAAGGCGCAGCATTTCCGGCAGTTCAAGCCCGAAGCGTTCAGGCGACAGGCGCAAACCGATCTGGAAATCCGGCCCACAAGCGGCATGGATGCCATCCAGCACCCGCCACAGGATGCGCACGCGATTTTCATAGCTGCCGCCCCAGTCATCCGTGCGGCGGTTCAGCGTCGGCGACAGGAACTGCGCCAAGATATAGCCATGCGCGCCATGGATCTGCACGCCATCGAAGCCAGCCTTCTCGGCACGCAATGCGGCCGCGATGAAATCGGCAATCAGCTGTTCGACTTCGTCACCGGTCAAGCCACGCGCACCGGTTTGCGCATCATCGGAAGGCGCCACAGATTCGCCCGCCTCCTGCACCGCGCGCATACCAGCATGATGCAACTGCAAGCTGGACACCGCCCCTGCCGCACGCAGGCCATCCGCCAAGCGTTTCAGGCCATCCAAATGCTTGTCATCAAAGCACCCCAGCTGATTGGGGAAGCCCTGCCCACAGGCCTGCACATGGCTGGCACAGGTGGTCACCAGACCGAAACCGCCCGTGGCGCGCCGGGTCAGCCAGTCATATTCTTCGGCAGCCAAGGTGCCGTCGGCATTGCTTTGGCAATTGGTCAGGGGGGCCAGCACGAAGCGGTTATCAAGCGCCGGACCTCGGCGGAATTTCAGCGGCGAAAACATGGATAGGGACATAGTTGCTCCTGAAACATGGCGGTACAACCGCCTTGGCGCCAATGTGTTCCGATAACAGGGGAAGGTCCAGCCACCCCCTCCTCTCCAGATTGGCGTTCCCCACCATTCACAGCGTTGTTATAGTCCCACGGCCATAACGGAGCCGGTCATGCCCCCTTCCAGATATCGCCATCCCACCCGCCATGACTGACTGGTTGTCCCCTGACGAATGGCGCGCGGTATCCTTGTCGCTGAAGGTGGCCTTCTGGGCCATGCTGGCAAGCCTGCCATTGGGACTGCTGGTGGCCTATGCCTTGGCGCGATGGCGCTTTCCGGGGCGGCTTTTGCTGAACGGGCTGGTGCATTTGCCACTGATTCTGCCCCCCGTGGTGACGGGCTATCTGCTGCTGCTGACCTTCGGGCGCAAAGGGCTGGTCGGTGGCTGGTTGGAACAGAGCTTGGGGCTGGTTTTCGCCTTCCGCTGGACCGGAGCGGCGCTCGCCGCTGCGGTGATGTCCTTTCCCCTGATGGTGCGCGCCTTCAGGCTTGGCTTCGAAGCCGTTGATCCCAAACTGGAACAAGCCGCCGCCACCTTGGGGGCCGGACGATTCTGGGTCTTTGTGACGGTGACCCTGCCCCTGACGCTACCGGCCATTCTGGCGGGCATGGTGCTGTCCTTCGCCAAAGCCATGGGCGAATTCGGGGCCACCATCACTTTCGTGTCCAACATCCCCGGCCAGACCCAAACCCTGCCCAGCGCGATCTATAGCCTGATGCAGGTGCCAGGCGGCGATACCCAAGCCGCGCGGCTGGTCTGGGTGTCGATCGTCATCGCCATGCTGGCATTATTGCTGTCTGAATGGCTTAGCCGCAGTGTCGCGCGTAGGATTTCCGGCAAATGAGCCTGCATATCCAGATCTCCCACCGCCTGCCGCAGATCACCTTGGATCTGTCTTTTGACGCGCCTGATGGCATTACCGTGCTGTTCGGCCCGTCAGGTGCCGGAAAATCCACGATCGCCAATGCGGTAGCGGGTCTTTTGACGCCGGATCAGGGGCGCATCACGCTCCGTGATCGGGTGCTGTTCGACACCGCGGCAGGGATCAATATCCCCCCGCACCGCCGCCGCATCGGCTATGTTTTTCAAGAAGCGCGGCTTTTCCCGCATCTGACACTGCGCCAGAACCTGCGCTATGGCCAATGGTTCAATCCCGCCGCCCGCAGCGCCCCCTTTGAGCGCATCGTTGATCTGTTGGGGCTTGGAGCGCTGTTGCACCGCCGACCTGCGACCTTATCGGGGGGCGAAAAAAGCCGTGCCGCTTTGGGTCGGGCCTTGCTGGCTGACCCGCAACTTCTGATCATGGACGAACCCTTGGCCGCGTTGGATCAAGCCCGCAAGGATGAGATCCTGCCCTATCTCGAACGGCTGCGCGATGAAATCCGCCAACCGATCCTGTATATCACCCACGACCGGACAGAGGTGCAGCGCCTCGCCAGCCATCTTGTGCGGATCGAGGCGGGCCGCTTGACCTATTCCGGCCCAGCTAGCGCGATAGAAGGTCTTTGCGACCTGCGCCTGCCCGCCCGCATCACCCAGATCACACCCCTTGATACAGGGGGCCTACGCCTAGCACTGGACCTACAGGGACAGAGTTTCATCCGCACCCTGTCGGCACAAGACGCCGCCAAGCTTTGCCCGCTGCTTGGGCAAAGCCTGTTGATCGACCTGAAAGTTTCAGCCCTGAGCCGCGAGGAAGGTTAACACCTCTGCCACCTCGGGGATCGCAGGCACCGCACCGGCGC
This sequence comes from Paracoccaceae bacterium, assembly GCA_031991825.1. Lineage (GTDB taxonomy): Bacteria > Pseudomonadota > Alphaproteobacteria > Rhodobacterales > Rhodobacteraceae > Pseudotabrizicola. Next base: position 26,850 of record DALYSR010000027.1, on the reverse strand, counting down.
GTGTCACCGCAATTGCCGCCGCCGCCATAGCGAATCGCAAGGCTTCTTCCGGCGCTTCGCCCAGATCAAGGCGTGCCATAAACGCCCCGAACGCCGTATCCCCCGCACCGGTGGTATCAACCGGCGTCACGCGGAACGCGGGCACCGCCACTTCCCCTTCGGGGCGCTGCAGCTTGGCACCATTGGCCCCCAGCGAAATTAAGACCCACAGACGCTCTGGCAGCGTCCGACCTTCCGGCATGGCGGCGGTCAGCTGGGCGAATTCGACTTCGTTGACCGAGAGAAGATCGATATCATCCAGCAAAGGCAGCACGGCATCGGCTTCGAAAGGCGCCGCGGCCAAAGCGATCTTCATGCCCCGCGCCTTGGCCGCCTTGATCGCCGCCAGATTGCCGTTGGTTTCGTTTTGCATCAGCAGCCAATCGCTTTCGCCATAGCCCGCCAGCACGCTCGAAATATGACCTTCGTCCAACCGATGATTCGCCCCCTGATCCAGCACGATCAGGTTTTCCGCCGTATCATCGACCAAAATCAGCGCGGAACCGGTTTCCACCCCCGTCACCTGCGCGATGCCGCCCAGATCAAGCCCCACGCCTTGCAGCGCCGGCCCGATGGTCAGATCGCCAGCCCCCACCGCGCCCACATGCAGCACCTTGCCGCCTGCCCGCGCGATAGCCACGCTTTGGTTCAGCCCCTTGCCGCCCAAGCCCACCATTCCCGACCGCGCGGCCAAGGTTTCCCCCGGCTGCGGAAAATGCGGCACACGAAACACCCGATCCCAATTGATCGAGCCTACATTGACGATAGACATGGCGCCCCTTCGTTCATTCTACATTCAGCTTAGCAGAAGGAAGCTGAAGCAATGATGAATGCAAGTGCAGGTTTTCACAAAACCAAGTCCCAACTGGATTGAAATGCGCCAAAACGCAAAACGCCCAAGGCGTTAACCTTGGGCGTTTTGATAATGGTGAACCCGGAGCGATTCGAACGCCCGACCCTCAGATTCGTAGTCTGATGCTCTATCCAGCTGAGCTACGGGTCCACTATGCGGCTGTATTTAGGATGTCATGCGGCAGGATGCAAGATGGAATATCAAATAAATTCAACAACCTTACGGAAACCAACCCCCAGTCCCGAAAACGCAAAACGCCCAAGGTGTGAACCTTGGGCGTTTTGAAAAATGGTGAACCCGGAGCGATTCGAACGCCCGACCCTCAGATTCGTA
>DALYSR010000027.1:0-25525 GCA_031991825.1 Paracoccaceae bacterium | reverse complement strand
GTTTTGAAAAATGGTGAACCCGGAGCGATTCGAACGCCCGACCCTCAGATTCGTAGTCTGATGCTCTATCCAGCTGAGCTACGGGTCCACTGTGAGGCGGTATTTACGGATAACTTCCGCCAGCCGCAAGAGCCAAATGTCAAAAATCTTCGACTTCGACTTCAGAAATCTCCTTCGGCAGCAGAATTTCGAATTCGGTGCCTTCGGAATCACTGCGCAACAAGGCAATATCACCCCCATGGGCGCGGATCAGATCGGCCGCGATGGCCAAACCCAAGCCGGTGCCCCCCTTGCGCGCGCCACCTTGGAACGCGGCAAACAGATGCTCTTTGGCCTTTGGCGGCAGGCCGGGACCGGTGTCCCCCACGCGCAGCCACCAATTTTCGTCATCCTCACCCGCCGATACCTCGATCGTTCCTGGCTTACCGGTGGCTTCTAGGGCTTGGCGGGCATTGCGGACAAGATTCGACACCACGCGATACAGCTGTTCGGAATCGGCGCGAATCGTCAGCCCCGCTGGCACATCAAGAATCAGGCTGATCAGATCGCCATTGCTGACCATGCCTTCCGCTTCCACCACCTCTTCCATCAAAGGCCGCAGCGAGAATCGTTCCAAGCGCGGCGCGGTTTCCTCGGCCTTGCCGAAAGCCAAGGTCGCCTCGCACAGATTGATTGCACGGGTGATCGAATTGACGATCTTTGGGGCCGATTTCGCCACGACCGGATCAACGCTCCCTTCGATGCGGTCAACAAACAACTGAGCAGACGTCAGAATGTTTCGCAGATCGTGGCTGATCTTGGCAACCGCCCCGCCCAATTGCGCCAGACGTTCCTTCTGACGCAAAGCGGCGGTCAGATGGGTCTGCATGCTATTGAGCGCATCTTCGGCCAGCCTAATCTCTGCCACCTCGGCGGTCGGCGTGATGATCCGGCGCCCGTCTTCCGGCGCTTCGGCATAGGCCTGCATCACACGCACCACCCGACGAATCGGGCCCACGATGATTCTTTGCACCGAAATGAACAGCAAAACCGCTGTCGCTGCCGAAATAAGGGCAGAAACCCCCAGTAGCCGCAGACTATGGGCAACCATCGCCTTTCGCAGCGGACCGGTTTCCAAGGTGATTTCAATCAGCGTGCCCGCCTGTTGGACCGGATTGCCGATCACGCGGATCACATGGTTCACCGGATCGGCCAGCACCAACAACGCGTCGCGAATCAATACCCAAGGTCCTGCGAGCCGCAGATCATAGGTGTCATAGATCGCAGCGGGAATCGGCGTGGACAGCACCAATTGGCGCACTTCATCACGACGCAACACGACGTTGAAAACACCTGCATTGACCAGCAGCTCTTTTTCCAAGGCCGGAGATATCTGGTCTTCCGTCGCCAGCAAAGCCATGGATGCGATCTGCGCCTTTTCCAGTCTTACCATGATGTAATCAGCACGGAATCTGGCGACCGAGGGCAGGAAGATCATCACCTCGGCGAGCATGACGAAAAGGACCGTCAGCAGCAGGAACCGCCCGGACAGGGTGTTCAATAACCGACCTTTCCCCGCCTTCACCGCCTTACCCCCTGAGTCGCACCCATTGTACGATCACTACTTCGCTACCGCATATGTGTTTCGTTGACCGAATATCAAAGCCTTTGATGAAAAAACAGTTCCCGCCGGAAGGCTTAATCGGAAAAGTTCACAAGGCATGCCGTCTTCTGCCGCTTTGAAGCGCCAATATGCCTAAAAGTTCAGGAAATGAACGCCGCTCAAGTTGACTTGGGCGCAAAGCACCCGTAAAGCACTGCTCTTAGTTCCCTGCCCTCGAATCCTATTTTGCGGGTTCGGGCAAACCTGTCTGAATTTTGGAGAGCCGCGATGAAGCGCACTTACCAACCGTCGAACCTGGTTCGCAAGCGCCGCCACGGGTTCCGCGCCCGTATGGCAACCTCTGGTGGCCGTGCGGTGCTGGCATCCCGCCGCGCCAAAGGCCGCAAGCGTTTGTCGGCTTAATCCGGTTGCCCTTCGGGGCTTCTGGTTCTGCTAGAACGCATGACACCGCCGGAGGATACGCGCCAAGGCATAACAGCCGCGGCTCGGACCCTTCCGGCGGTTTCTTTTTGTCCCGCATCCGAAAATGGTCCCATGACATCGCAAACCTGTCCGGCATTTAAGATGCAAACGCTGAAAACGCGGCCCGAATTCCTGCGCACCGCCTCTGCCCGCCGCCAAGGCGCTGGCAGCTTCCTGCTGCAGGCGCGATTCCGTGATGACGGGAATAGCCTTGTGCAAGTCGGCTTTACCGCGTCCAAAAAGGTCGGCAATTCCGTGATGCGCAACCGCGCCCGTCGCCGCTTGCGTGAAATTGCCCGCGCCGTGCTGCCCAAGCTGGGCCAGGCCGGTTGGGATTACGTTCTGGTCGCGCGCCCGACAGCCACCATCGAACGGGAGTATCAACTGCTTCTGGCCGATATGGAAAATGCCATCCGCCAGATTCATGCCCCGCCGCGCCCGCGCAGCGACAAGCCGTCCGAGAAGCCCGCAAAATGACCCCGCTGGCACGGCTTCTGGCCCTGCCGGTGCGCGCCTATCGGCTGCTGCTATCGCCGTGGGTGGGCTATGTCTGCCGCTTCCAGCCCACCTGTTCGGCCTATGCCATGGAAGCGCTGTCGCGCCATGGCGGCATCAAGGGCGGCTGGCTGACCGCGCGCAGGCTGTGCCGCTGCCATCCCTTCGGCGGACATGGCTATGATCCGGTCCCCGGCGCCGATCCGGAACATGACGCGGCGCAAAAGAAAAATGCCGGAGGCGATCCTCCGGCATGATGCTTATTCCAGACTAGTGATGATCGCGCGCAAGGTCTCGATCCCGATGCCTTTTTCGGAACTGGTCACGACCAGCTCTGGATAGGCCGCAGGGTGCTTCTGCAGCGCTTCCTTGACCTGCTCGATGGTCGCATCGCGGGTGGCGTTGTTCACCTTGTCCAGCTTTGTCAGGACGACCTGGAAGGGCACTGCCGATTTGTCGAGCAGGGTCATGATCTCGTCATCGACCTTTTTCACGCCATGGCGCATATCGACCAGCACGAAAGTGCGGCGCAGGGTCTGACGGCCTGCCAGATAGGATTTCAGCAGCGCCTGCCACTTGGCCACGACCGCAACCGGCGCTTCGGCATAACCATAGCCCGGAAGGTCGACCATATAACGGTGTTCGCCAAGCGCGAAATAGTTGATCTCTTGCGTCCGGCCCGGCGTGTTGGACGACCGCGCCAAGGTCTTGCGACCGGTCAGCGCGTTGATCAAGCTGGATTTGCCAACGTTCGAGCGGCCGGCAAAACAGACCTCGACACGATCCGCCGGAGGCAGGCCGCTCATCGCGACCACGCCTTTGACGAAATCGACGGGGCCTGCGAACAACAGACGCCCACGCTCGCGCGTGATGTCGTCAGGTTCCGGCGCAAGGGTGAAGTTCATTTTCATTGTAATGTCCAATCATCGCCCATGGCCAGACTACCGCCTTCGACCACGCGGGCATAGATCCCGAAATCACGATGGCCATAGGCCGCCTGCAGCGCTGCCAGAGTATCGGCGTCGCGCAGTCCCGTGTCGGGGTTAACTGTTGTGGCAACGCAGCGGGTGATGCGCTGTTCAATGCGCAGCACGGCGGTGCCGATACGGATAGTGCGGCCGATCCAGTCGAATTCGCGGAAAGGCTCCGCACCTTCGATCCAGATATTGCCACGGAAACGATGGGGCGACAACGCCACGCCCATCTGCTCGGACAGCGCCTTCAATGAACTTTCCGACAGGATCGAGACGGATGCGAAATCGCTATCGGTCATCCCGCGGTTGCCTTTGACGAAATGCACGGGCTGCGCCCTTCCGGCGGGATACAGCGGCGCGGACCATGCCAGATAGCCCGCGAAAGCCGCCGGATCATCGGGACGAAACGCATAACGGCCAAGGTCGGGATGATGAAGTTCGACCTCAGCCGCAGCCTCGTCCAAGGTCGAACTTAGCGCCATCAACTGCGGCGCCTTGGCGCCCCGCAGAAAGTTGGAACAGGGGCTCCAACCAGCCTCAAGCCTCGCCGCCTCATGCGCCAAAGCCCAATGCCTATCCCATGGCAGACACTGATCCGGCAAAAGGCAAACGGACGCGAGATCCTCGCGTCCGTGGCCTTTGATCGGGTGTCGGGTGATCCGCGTAACCCTCATCATTTCTTCTTCTTGATACCCTTGTCGGAAACAGGCTTCACCTCAACCTTGGGCTTTTTCTTGAAAGTCGACCGGATGTTGTCGAACAAATCAGGACGGTGCCCACGGCTGCTAAGGATCGCATATTGCTGGATGAAGGTAATGGTGTTGTTCGCGATCCAGTAGAGCACCAGACCCGAAGCGAAACCGCCCAGCATGAACATGAAGATGATCGGCATCCAAGCGAAGACCTGCTGCTGCACCGGATCCGAAGGCGCGGGATTCAGCTTCTGCTGCAGCCACATCGACAGGCCCAGCAACAGCGGCAGAACACCGATGAAGATCATATGCAGGGTCGAACCGGTCGCCGGCGCATCCCACGGCAACAAGCCGAACAGGTTGTAAAGCGACGAGGGATCAGGCTGCGACAGGTCTTTCAACCAGCCGAAGAACGGCGCGTGACGCAATTCGATGGTGACAAAAATCACCTTGTACAGGCTGAAGAAGATCGGAACCTGGATCAGCATCGGCAAACAGCCGGCCGCCGGATTGACCTTCTTGTCCTTGTACAGCTGCATCATTTCGCGCTGCATCTTCATTTTGTCGTCGCCCGCACGCTCTTTGAGCGCTTCGATTTCGGGCTGAAGCTCTTTCATGCGTGCCATGCTGACATAGGACTTATAGGCCAGCGGCAGCACGATCATCTTCAAGATGACGGTCAGCGCGATGATCGCCAGACCCATATTGCCAATGGCATCGTGCAGCCAATGCAGCAGCATGAAGATCGGCTTGGTCAGATAGAAGAACCAACCCCAGTCGATCGAATCAACGAAGCCTGCGATCGGCTTGTCCGTCGCGGTGGAATCGGGTGCCACGCCATCATTCTGATAGGCACGCAGCACTTCCCATTCCTTGGCACCCGCAAACATACGTTCGCTGGTGGTGATGGTCGCACCCGGTGCAACCGACATCACAGGCCGACGGGTTTCGGTCTGATAGATATCAGCCGAAGGCACGTATTTGATCACCGAAGTGAAGGGCTGGCCCTGCTCGGGGACCAATACCGTCATCCAGTATTTATCCGCGAAGCCGACCCAGCCGTCCGTCGTCGCCTCCAGGACTTCCGCATTGCCGCCTTCGCGCGCAACCATCGGCAGACCGGTCAGATCGCTATAGTCTTCTTCGCTCAGCTTGCCATCAACGCGGCGGACCACGCCTTCGTGGCTGATGAAGAACTTCTCAAGATTTGTCGGCAAGCCGTGGCGGGCAACAATACCATAGGGATAAAGACGCGCTTCGGCCGCACCGGTATTCTGGACGCTTTCGGTGATGTTGAACATGAAATGTTCATCCACCGAAAGTTCACGGGTGAAGATCAGGCCCTTGCCGTTTTCCCAACGCAGGGTAACCGGCTTGCCCGGTGCCAGCGTATCGCCAGAAGCGATCTGCCACAGGGTATTCGCATCAGGAACATCTTCGTGTTCCAAGCTGCCAGCCGGACCCCAGCCAAACAAGGCATATTGCGCATTCGGCTGACCCACAGGCGCCAACAGACGCACCATGCCCGAATCCGCGTCCAGCGTATTAGTATAGCCTTTCAGCTCCAGATCATCGATCCGGCCGCCAAGCATCGAAATCGAGCCTTTCAGCGCAGGCGTGTCGATGGTGATGCGCGGAGCAGTCGTCGACGGCGAAGCATCAGCACCCAAGGCCAATGCGGTCGTAATATCCCCCGCGGGCGGGGTGAGTGCTTGCGTCTGCTCTACAGCCGGGACAGTCGGATTTGCCGCTTGTTCCGGTGGCGGGAAGAGCACGAACCAGCCCATGATGACCAAAAAGGACAGCACGGTTGCAAGGATGAGGTTCTTGTTCTGGTTATCCATCGACGTCTGCCACCATTGTTCAGGTCAGCGGTGGTTCAACAGAAGGGGGCGGCAAAGGTCAAGTGGTTTTAGGACATTCCGGCTTTTGAAAGCGACGCGAAGCGCGGTTTGAGCGGTCCGCCGCGCCTTACCCACGGCCAAACTGCATACTGCGGCTTTGAACAGCCTCATATTTGGCGATCCAGCCGAGACTGTCAGGCAAGAGCATTGGCTTTGCGATTCCATCGCCCTGCACATGGCTACAGCCAAGCTGGGCCAAGGTCACATGCTCGCCGGTGGTCTCGACGCCTTCTCCGATTGTTTCAAGTTCCAACCGTTCGCATAAGGCAAGGATCGCCGCCACCATTTGCTTTTGTCTGGGGTCGATATCGCATTTTCGGGTGAAGCTGCGATTGATCTTCACGCGCCGCACCGAAAAACGATGGATATTCGCAATCGACGCCTGTCCGGTGCCGAAATCTTCAAGATCGATACAGCATCCCATCGCCGAGATGCGCGACAGATTGCTGACAATCGTCTCATCCTCGGCCTGTGCGGCCACGCTTTCCAAGACCTGAACCACCAGACGCGCGGGGTTTAAAGCCAGCCGGTCCAATTCCCATTGCAGACGGTGGATCAGATTGGGGCTGCGCAATTGCTGGGCCGTGAAACTGACCGATACCGTCGGCACGCGGTGACCCGCCTTGTCCCACCGCAACAAGGCGGAAAGACCGCCGAACAATACCGCCTCCCCCAAACGCTGCGACAGGCCAACCTCTTCCACCATCCCCACCAGCTCAGCCGCGCCCACTATGCCGCGTTCCGGACTTTCCCAGCGCGCTGTCGCATCAAATCCGCTGACATCGCCCGTGTCGGTGGAAAGTTGCGGTTGCAACCAAGGCTGGATTTCACCGCGTTCAAAGGCTTGTTCCAATTCCTCCCGCAGGGCCGCCCGTGCCGCACGATCCGTCAGCATATCCGGCTGGAAAGCGCGCAGGCCATTGGGGGCCAAACGCAAAGCATCTTCTGCCGCCGCTTGGGCTGCGTGAAGCCATTCACGCGCCTGCGGGGCACCAAGGCTGGAAAACAAGCAAAACCCCACATAGGCTGTTGGCTGAAGGGTGCTGCCGCCCAATTTCACGGGCCCTGTCAGCGCATTCTGCAAACGTGCCGCAACCTGCGACCCCGTCTCGATCTCGAAACGCGGCACCGCGCCCAGTGCCACGACAAAACCGCCGTCAATCGCGCCGACGATATCGCCCTTACGCAATGCGCCCGCCAGCTTGTCCCCCAGTCGCTGCAGGACTTTCGCCCGCCCAGATGCCCCATGGCGCGCTTCGATCTGCGTCAGATCCGGCAGGCCCAAGACAAAAAGGCAACTGCTTTGCCCCGCGCCCAGCAGATTTTGCGTCAATTGGTCCAGTTTGGCGCGAAAAGCGGCTTCGGGCAGGACGGTCTTCGCCCCCGCCTGCCCGCCCGCATCTGCGCCATGCGCCAACATGCGGATCACCCCATAGCCCAGCGGCATCACCGTCAGGCACAGCAAAATACCGATATCGCCGCCAAAAGCGAAACTGAGCACGGCAATCAGCGGCAAGAGCACGATTGCCGCCGGATGCTGCAGTCTTGACCAAATCTGCGCCGCAATCAGCTGCGCATGCGTGTAAAGTCGATCCATCTTCCCTCGCCGAGCCGCAGATATTGCCTGCAAGACTACGGCCAAGAGTTAAGGGAATGCTTAATCGTGGCTGCGAAGATCAGGAATATTTCCGTCAACTTCGACCATTTCCTGCATCAAGCCTGAAAAATCGAACAAGGACGGGTCGGCCAGATGCGAAGGACGCACGTTCATCAACGCGCGGAACATCACCTGACGACGCCCGGGCACACGGGCTTCCCATTCGTTCAGCAGCTTTTTGACCTGCGCGCGTTGCAGGCCTTCTTGACTGCCGCACAGATCGCAAGGAATGATCGGATAGTTCATCGCCGTCGCGAATTTCTCGCAATCGACCTCGGCCACGAAGGCCAAGGGACGCGCCACGAACAGATCGCCCTCTTCGTTCAACAGCCGCGGCGGCATGGAGGCAAGACGGCCGCCGTGGAACAGGTTCATGAAGAAAGTTTCAAGGATATCATCGCGGTGATGGCCCAGCACCACGGTCGAACATCCCTCTTCGCGGGCGATGCGATACAGGTTGCCCCGACGCAGCCGCGAGCAGAGCGAACACATCGTCGCCCCCGGCTTCAGCTTGTCAACCACCACCGAATAGGTATCTTGGAATTCGACCCGATGCGGCACGCCCATTTTCTGCAGGAATTCGGGCAAAACGGTCGCGGGGAAATTCGGCTGGCCTTGGTCAAGGTTGCAGGCCAACAGTTCGACCGGCAAAAGTCCACGCCATTTCAATTCGTTAAGAACCGCCAGCAGGGTATAGCTGTCCTTGCCGCCCGACAGGCAGACCAGCCACCGCTCGCCGGGTTTGCCGACCATGCCATAGGTGTCAATCGCCTCGCGCGCCTGCTGGACCAAGCGCTTGCGCAGCTTGCGGAATTCCAGACCCTTCGGCGCGCCGTAAAACAGCGGGTGGATATCGTCTGCATCTTCGTCGAGCATAGCGGCCTCGTGGGTAACAGCCCTTCGAACGGGCAAATGGATCGGCGGCATATGCGACCGATGCCCGCCTTTGGTCAAGGCCCGCAGCCGCTTAACGCGACCGGCAGGTTAAACGTGTTGCGCGCCGTTCACTTCGATTTCGGCCCCCGAAATATAGCTCGACTGATCCGAACACAGGAACCAGATCAGATCGGCCACCTCGCGCGGCTGGCCCAAACGCTGCATCGGCAGCTTTTCGACAATCTTATCGGTGCCCGGAGACAGGATCGCCGTCTCCACTTCACCCGGCGCAATCGCATTGACCCGCACCCCCAAAGGCCCGAAATCATGGGCCATTTCGCGGGTCAAAGCCGCCAGTGCCGCTTTGGAGGTGGAATAGGCCGCCCCCGCAAAGGGATGCACGCGGCTACCGGCGATGGATGTCACATTGACGACCGACCCCTTGGTTGCCGCCAGTTCATCCTTCAGCCCGCGCGCCAGAATGACGCTGGCAAAGAAATTCACATGGAAGACCTGCGCCCAAGTCATCAGATCGGTCTCAAGCGTATTCAAACGCTTGCCGCCTTCGCCTTTGGGGCTGATGCCGGCGTTATTCACCAAGGCATGCAGCTTTCCGTCAATGCGTTCCTTGATGGTGGTGATCGCGGCGATGGTGTTCTTAGGGTCTTTCAGATCGACCTGAATATGGTTCGCCTCGCCACCGGGAAAAGGGCAGCGCGGATCGAAGGCTTGGCGCGAACAGGTCAAAACGCGCCATCCTTCCGCCGAGAACCGCTTGACGGTCGCATGCCCGATGCCACGCGACGCGCCGGTAAGAAGTAGGGTTTTCTGCTCGGTCATGGCTCACCTCGATTTCAGCGGAACCCTAGTATTTTACGCGAGGAACACAAGGCCAAGTGGATCTGGCCATGCGCGCAGGATCGCCGCAACTGCCGCTGTGGCAAGAAGATGCTTGTCCTGCGACGGGTTAGGCAGGACTATGCCCCGCCCCTGCGTTACATGCGCAGCCGATTCCCATCCCGACCGTGTTTGGATTACCTAATGAAGCAGCAGATTCTTTCCATGACCGACGCCAAAAACACCGCCAAAATGCTGTCCGAAGCCCTGCCCTATCTGCAACGCTATGCCGATGCCGTGGTGGTGGTGAAATTCGGTGGCAATGCGATGGGCGATGACGAGGCGATGGCCGAATTCGCCCGTGACATCGTGTTGATGAAACAGGTCGGCGTGCATCCGGTGGTGGTGCATGGCGGCGGCCCGATGATCAATGACATGCTCAACAAGCTGGGCATCACGTCGGAATTCGTCCGCGGCAAGCGCGTGACCGACAAAGCCACCGTGCAAGTCGTTGAAATGGTTCTGTGCGGTCTGGTCAACAAGCGCATCGTGCAAGCGATCATGGATGCGGGCGGCCGCGCCGTGGGCATTTCCGGCAAAGATGACGACCTGATGGTCTGCGAGGCCGATGATCCCGAACTGGGCTATGTCGGCAAACCGGTCGAAATGAATGTGCAGGTGCTGCGCGATCTTTACAACGCGGGAATCATTCCGGTTGTGGCCCCCGTCGGCACCGGTATGGCGGATAACGAAACCTTCAACGTCAATGGCGACACGGCCGCGGGCGCGATTGCAGGCGCGCTGCAGGCGGATCGCTTGCTGTTGATGACCGATGTCGCAGGCGTCAAGAATGCAGCGGGCGAGGTGATGACCCAGATCACGCCGGATGATGTCCGCACGATGATCGCGGATGGCACCATTTCGGGCGGCATGATTCCGAAAACCGAAACCGCCTTGCAAGCGATCGAACAGGGCACCCGCGCGGTGACGATCCTTGATGGCCGCATCCCGAATGCCGCCCTGCTGGAGCTGTTCACCGACCACGGCGCCGGCAGCCAGATCCGTTCGACCGAGCCGCGCATAAAGCCGCGTGTGAAACGGTAATCACAGGATCGACATGCCAAGGGGCAAGTGCGGCCTGCGCGCTTGCCCGCATCATCGGCTCATGTCAGACTGACCCTCCAAGCGGTTGAAATCCGACCGCATCGGGGGGGAGGTAAACGCCTGATGAAACGACTCATTCTGACGCGTCACGCCAAATCGGCTTGGGATGATCCGCTGATGGCCGATCATGACAGACCGCTTAATGCCCATGGCCAGGCCGCAGCGACCGATCTGGGCCAATGGCTGGCGAGCCGCGGCTATCAGCCGGACCAAGTGCTGTGTTCGGATGCGCTGCGCACCCGCGAGACATGGGAGACGCTCGCATCGAATTTCGACACCACCCCAGAGGCCGAATTCAAGCCCGCGCTTTACAATGCAGGTCCGGATGTGATGCTGGCCGTGCTGCGCAAGGCGCGCGGGGATTGCGTGATGATGCTGGGTCACAACCCCGGCATTGCGGAATTTGCCCATCGTTTGGTGGCCCAAGCCCCTGCCAATCCCGATTTTGCCCGCTATCCGACCGGCGCGACCCTTGTCGTCGATTTCCAGACGGAATTCTGGTCGGCGCTGGATAACGGCCATGGCTGCGTGATCGATTTCGTGATTCCACGGGAAATTTCGGGCTAAAGCTGGCCGGAAATGTCGTGCCGCCGCCACCGAGGCTTGCACCCGCGGCCGCACTGGGGTTAGTGAGCCATTGAGTTATGTGACCAGATTGGACGGTTGAAAATGGATTACAGCAAATCGGGCGGCGCGACGTCGGGCGGCAAGCGCGAGCCGCGCCATATCGACCAAACCGGCAAAGGCAAAGCCAATCCTCCGGGTGGCCGCGCTTCGAAAGAAGAGCTGGTGGCCCGCATGAAGGCCGCCGCCGAAGCCAAGAAGAAGTAAAGGAAAGCGCCCCGAGGGGCGCTTTTTCTTTATCTAGTGGCCAAGGATCTGGCTGAGGAACAGCTTGGTCCTTTCGTTTTGCGGATTGTTGAAGAAGGCCTTGGGTTCGTTCTGTTCGACGATCTGGCCTTGATCCATGAAGATCACCCGATGCGCCACCGCTTGGGCAAAGCCCATCTCATGCGTCACGCACAGCATGGTCATGCCGTCTTCGGCCAATTCGATCATGGTATCCAGCACTTCCTTGATCATTTCCGGATCAAGCGCCGATGTGGGTTCGTCAAACAGCATGATCCGCGGCTTCATGCACAAGGATCGCGCGATCGCCACGCGCTGCTGCTGACCGCCCGACAATTGGCCGGGGTATTTATGCGCCTGCTCGGGGATCTTCACCTTTTCCAGAAAATGCATGGCGATTTCTTCGGCGTCGCGCTTCGGGGTCTTGCGCACCCAGATCGGCGCCAATGTGCAGTTTTCCAAAATGGTCAGATGCGGGAACAGGTTGAAATGCTGGAACACCATGCCGACATCGCGGCGGACCTTGTCGATATTCTTCAGGTCCGATGTCAGCTCGGTGCCGTCGACGATGATCTGCCCGGTCTGATGTTCCTCTAACCTGTTGATGCAGCGGATCATTGTCGATTTTCCCGAACCCGAAGGTCCTGCGATCACGATCCGCTCGCCGCGATGCACGGTCAGATTGATGTCGCGCAACACATGAAACGCGCCATACCATTTGTTCATTCCGGTGATCTGCACGGCCGGTTGATCGGTCTGAATATGTGCTTGAGCCATGGCTGTCCCCTTAACGGTGATCGGTTTTCAGCTTGCGCTCGAGATACATCGAATAGCGCGACATGCTGAAACAAATGATGAAGAAAATGACGCCGACAAAGATATAAGGCTCCCAATAGATCCCCTTCCAATCGGTCGAAGCGCGCACGGAATCGGTGATGCCTTTCAGCGGGTCCAACAGCCCGACGAAGACCACCAAAGTCGTGTCCTTCAGCAGGCTGATGAAGGTAGACACGATGCCCGGAATGGCGATTTTCAGCGCCTGCGGCATGACGATCAACCGCGTGGCTTTCCAGTAATCCAGACCCAAGGCATCCGCCGCCTCGTATTGGCCGCGTGGCAGGGCCGCCAAGGCGCCGCGCACGACTTCGGCGATATAGGCGGCGGCAAAGAGCACCACCATGATGATGACGCGCAAGATGATGTCGAAATCGGACCCCGGCGGCAGGAAATAGTTCAGCAGCAAGGATGCGGTGAACAAAAGCGCGATCAGCGGCACGCCGCGGATGAATTCGATAAAGCCCACCGACAGCTTATGGATCAGGAACATGTCCGATTGCCGACCCAGTGCCAGCAAAATCCCCAAGGGCAAGGAAAATCCGATCCCCGTAAAGCCGATGGTGAAGGACAGCAAAAATCCGCCAAATTCGCGCGAGCGCACGGCTTGCAACGAAATGGGGATCAGCCGCTGTAAGATATCGGCCAAAGGGCCCGCCAGCAGCAGCCAGAACAGGATCGGCAGGATTACCGCGCCGATTGCGGCCAAAATGCTGCCACCCAGCGGCTGCAATATCCGCGCGGCCAGATAGCCCACGACGAAGCCCGCCACCGCAACCACCGGCACCCAGACCGTGCCCCCCCACAACAGCCAGAAGCCGATTGCAGGATAGAGCAGGGAAAACCACAGCATCTTGCGCGGCACTTTATCGAACAGCACAGGCGCCATCGCCACCAGCAGCAGCACCAAAGCCAGCACCGGCCGCCAATACAGGCCACGCGGATAGAAGCCGAACAGATATTGCTGCCACCGATCGCGGATCAGCGCCCAGCAGGCACCAGTCTTCCCTTCGCCAAAGCGGTCGATGATGATCTGGCGGCATTCGGCCAATGTATTGGCATCCCAGACCGAGCGGCTAAGCCACGGCACCACCAGCGAAATCAGATAGACCACCGCCACCACGCCCAGCACCGTCAGCACCACATTCAGCACCGAGGAAAACATATTCTCGCGCAGCCACAACCACAGCCCGCCTTGGCTTTTCGGCGGCGGCGAGGGTGGGATCAATTGCGCGCGCACGTAGACTTCCGGTTGATGCTCCATCCTCAGCGCTCCTTCAATCGAACGGCTTTGTTGTACGCATTCATCACCGCCGAAATGATCAGGCTGACCATCAGATAGGTCAGCATCAGCAGCATCATCGCTTCCAAGCCGCGCCCCGTCTGGTTCAAGGTGATACCCCCCAAAGTCCCGCGCAGATCCATGTAGCCCACCGCAATCGCCAGCGACGAGTTCTTGGTGATGTTCAGATACTGCGAAATCAGCGGCGGGATGATGACCCGCAAGGCCTGTGGCAGCACCACCAGCGACATCACGCGATTGGGCCGCAGCCCCACGGCCAAAGCCGCTTCGGTCTGCCCGCGCGGGATGGCAGTGATGCCGGCGCGCACGTTTTCGGCGATATAGCTTGCGCTATACAGGGTCAGCGCCAGCCACAAAGCCACAAGCGAGTTCGACACCTGCAAGCCGCCGACGAAGTTGAAGCCCTTCAACTCGGGCCGATCGAAATGCCCGCCCAAAGCAAAGTAGACCACGATCACCGGCAGGAAGATCGCGATCAGGCTTTGCCACCATGTCACCGGACGGATGCCGGTGGCTTCTTGCAAACCTGCGGCGCGCTTCTGGATCGCACGATAGGCCACGACCGACAGCACGATCGCCAGCACGATCAGGCATAGATCAAGGTTCAACCAGATCGGTCCCAGCTGCACCCAGCCCAGCGGGCGGTCGAAGTTCAGCCAGGGAATCGCCGTATAGCGGTTGGTGAAGGCGATGCTGTCGAACAGGCTCATGGATGCGGTGGCGTTTTCGCCCCTGAAGGCGTTCGGCGGCGGCAAGGCTTCGGAAAACACCGCATAGATGATCAAGATCCACAGCAATAACGGCACATTGCGGAACACTTCGACATAGACGGTCATCAGTTTGGCGACCAACCAATTGTTCGACAGCCGCAGCACGCCGACCGTCACCCCCACGAAGGTTGCCGCCACACAGCTAAGCGCCGCGACCAGCAGCGTGTTCAACAAGCCCACCAGCCATGCCCGCGCATGGGTGCTGTCGTTGCTATATTCGATCAAGGTCTGGTTGATGTCATAGCCCGCGCGGGTGCCAAGGAAGCTGAAATCGATCCCCCGCCCCAGCGCCGCCAGATTGCGCATCAAATTGTCGATCAACCAGCCCGCCAGCGCCATGCACAGCAAAAGCACCACGATTTGGATGGTGATGGATCGATAGCGGGTATCATACAAAAGCATCCCGACGCGAAATCCGGTCTTTTGACCCTGCGTGGTTACGGCCATCAGTGCCCCCTCAAGAGGTTGTCAGACAGTCCTTCCCCGTTCTCTCGCCAAGCGAAAGCTGCTGCCGAAACAGACGATGTCGGGGGATCAACGAAAAGAGGTGCCCGTTGACCGGACACCTCTTAAGGACGCTTAGCGGAAGGGCGGAGCGTAGAGCAGGCCGCCTTGGGTCCATTGCGCGTTCAAGCCGCGTGCCAGACCGATCGGGGTGCTTTCGCCGATGGTGGCCGCGAAGATCTCGCCGTAGTTACCGCCGGCTTTGATGGCGTTCTTCGCCCAATCGGCGGGCAGACCCAGCATCTTGCCGATTTCGCCTTGGCTGCCCAGCAGGCGCTGGACTTCCGGATTTTGCGAGGACGTCGCCAGCTCGTCGATATTGGCCGAGGTGACACCATATTCTTCCGCCGCAATCAGCGCGTTCAGAACCCAGCGGCCCACATCGCCCCATTGGTTGTCGCCATGGCGCACGGCAGGTGCCAGCGGTTCTTTCGAGATGATTTCCGGCAGGATGATATGGTTTTCCGGATCCGCGAAAGCGGCGCGGGTTGCGGCCAGACCGGATGCATCGGTGGTATAGGCGTCGCAAGCCTTGGCCAGATATTGCTGTTCGCCTTCGGCATTGGTTTCGACCGGAACAGCCG
Organism: Paracoccaceae bacterium; assembly: GCA_031991825.1. Taxonomy (GTDB): domain Bacteria; phylum Pseudomonadota; class Alphaproteobacteria; order Rhodobacterales; family Rhodobacteraceae; genus Pseudotabrizicola. The sequence goes on along the minus strand of DALYSR010000027.1, from coordinate 10,017 downwards.
TGTAGGTCATGTTGTTGGCCTTGAAGAAATCGGCCAAGTTCAATTCGGTGGTGGTGCCGGTCTGGATGCAGACGGTCGCACCTTCCAGTTCCTTGGCCGACGATACGCCCAGATCCTTGCGGACCATGAAGCCTTGGCCGTCATAATAATTGGTGCCGATGAAATCCATTTTCAGATCGGTATCGCGCGACACGGTCCAAGTGGTGTTACGCGCCAGAATGTCGATCTTGCCCGATGCCAGCTGTTCGAAACGGTCCGAGCTGGTGGTCGGAATATAGGCCACTTTCGACGCATCGCCGAAGATCGCGCCCGCCATCGCCTTACAAATCGCGACATCGAAGCCTTGCCAATTGCCATTGGCATCGGGGGCGGCAAAGCCCACCAGACCGACGTTGACGCCGCAATTCAGCTCGCCCCGTGCCTTCACGGTGTCCAAGGTGGCTTGCGCCATCGCCGCACCCGACATCAAGCCGGTTGCGGTTAAAACGGTCAGAAACGCAGTTTTATTCATGATACCCCATCCTGAAATTTCGGCCTCTGAGGACCGTCTTTTATACCTTGTCCCGCCTTATACGGCAGCGGGTAAAGCTTGGGCTGAGAGCGTGAAATATCGCTCTTCGTAGGCTCAGTTTCGGATGAAGGGGCTCATGGCGTCAAGCGTGACGCTAGGTGCTGACCGAAACCCTTGGATTCCGGTCAGTTAGTGGGCGATTGGTCTAGAATTTCAGCAAAAGCGGAAGCCCCAGGCGGGAATTGTTACCCGCACAATCCATAGAATCGGGCCGCCGAGCGGAATCCGCGCGCGCGCTTCTGGATATGCTCGACCGCTTCTTCGATCTCGCCCCATTGTTCGATCTGGAAGGCCTCGTCGATGCGGCTGATCTCATAGGCCTCATCCGCGTCAAGGCGACCTTCCGCCACCGCCAAACCGATGATCAGCGAGCCGGAAATGGCCACCAGATCATGCAAAGCCGCCAAACGGAACGCATCCATCGCGGCCACTTCGGCGCGCAGACGCTCCAAGGTCGCAGGCGGCTGGTCGACCGGCATGATGCCGGTGGTGACATTGAAGGTCACGCCGTAACGGCCCTGCGCCCAAGCCAACAGCGGGTCCCACGCGGCCGCCTGACGGGCCACCAAAGCGGGCGGCTGATCGGCGCGGTAGCACAACAGATCGGTGCCGCCAAAGCCCGCGATTTCATCCACCACCGCATCATGCGCCACGCTGACCTTGTCGATCGCCGAATTGGCGGCCTTGGTCAGCGGCATGGTGTCAGGCTGGATTTCCTTTTCCTGCGCATCCCATTCGACCGCGATAGCTTCGGCCATCGCAAGGGTTGGCAGAACAAAGCCGGTTTTGGCAGGGGTCTTCACGACCCGCGCATCAAGGGCGACACCAAAGCCGCCCTCGATTTCCGTGGCCGAGGCCTGTTGCCAAAAACGCTTCAAAGCCCAAGCAGTCATCGTACGCTCACTTAAAAACGGTGAAGGGATCAGCCGGAACCGCGTCTTCCGCCCAGTCCAGCATCTTCCAGGTTTTCTTCATATGGTCGGGCAGCGGCGCCGTGAAGGTCATCAGCTTCTTGGTCACCGGATGTTCGACCTGCAACATGCGGGCATGAAGATGCAGCTTGCGCGAGACGTCGCCGCCCACGCTTGCGCCCCAACCGTCGCCCATGTTTTCAGTGCCCGACCCGCCGTATTTGCCGTCACCGACAATCGGATGGCCCAGTTCCGCCATATGCGCGCGCAGCTGGTGGGTGCGGCCGGTGACCGGCTCCAGCGCCATCCACGACATGCGGGTGCCAAGGAACCACAGGGTGAAGAAGTCGGTATGCGAGCGCTTCGCATCGGGGAAGTCGTTCATCTTCGCCGGATGGACGCAGATCATCTTCTCGCCCTCGCCGCCACGACCGCGACCCGGCGCTTTCATCAAGCCGTATTTGATCGAGCCCTGACGGGGGTTAGGGACACCCGCGCAAAGCGCCCAGTAAATCTTGCGGGTATTGCGGTGACGCAGGGCTTCCGACAGGCCACGCGCCACACGATCGGTGCGCGCCAGCATCAAAAGGCCCGAGGTGTCCTTGTCCAGACGGTGCACCAGCTTCGGCTTTTCCTTATAGCCGAATTTCAGCGCTTCGGCCAAACCGTCGACGTGACGATCGCCTTGGCCCGAACCACCCTGCGAGGGAAGGCCTGCGGGCTTGTTGATGACGATCATATGTTCGTCTTTGAAGATGACGCAATCCTGGATCATCTTGGCATCGGCTTTGGAGATCTTGCCGTCGGGTTCGTATTCCGGTGCTGCCTGATCCGGAATCGGCGGCACACGCACGGATTGGCCGGGCGTCACACGGTCAGCCGCCTTCATCCGCCCGCCATCCACGCGCAATTGGCCCGTGCGGCACATCTTTTCGATATTGCCTTGGGTCAGCTGCGGGAAGCGGCGTTTCAGCCACCGGTCCAACCGCTGTTCGCCCTCGTCCTCGGAGATGGTCAAAATTTGCACGCCGCTCATGTCAGGCTCCTTGCGAGGGCCATCCCCGTCGCCAGAGCACCCAGCGAGACGAAGACGGAAACAGATACATAGAGGAACGCCAGCCCCTGCTGGTTTTGTTCCCACAAAGTGACGGCATCCAGCGAAAAGGCTGAAAAGGTGGTGAAGCCACCCAAGATGCCCGTCATCAGAAACGGCGATAAGGCCGTCAGGTTCTTCTTGGCCAAAGCCACGGACAACACTCCCATGACGAATGAACCAAGCACATTGACCACAACCGTCGCATAGGGAAAGCCACCGGCCAACAGACGCTGCGCGCCGATATTGGTCGCAAAGCGCAGAACTGCGCCTATGGCCCCGCCAAGGGCAACATGGAGAAGGGTCAGAAACATCGGCTCTCAATCATCCGCAGGGCCGGAATTGTCAACCATAGCTGGAGAAATCGGGCCCGCTGCGACCTAAACGCCCTATTCGCCGCCCTGCCTCTTGCTGCGCAGCTTGGCGAAGTAGTCGACGCGCTTTTTCAACTCGCGCTCAAAACCGCGTTCGGGGGGCAGATAGAAGACCGGACGCTTCATGCCATCGGGGAAGTAATTCTGCCCCGAAAAGCCGTCTTCCGCGTCATGGTCATAGGCATAGCCCGCATTATAGCCCAGATCCTTCATCAGCTTCGTGGGCGCGTTCAGGATATGCTTGGGCGGCATCAGGCTGCCGGTGTCGCGTGCCGCCGCCCGCGCCGCCTTATAGGCGCTATAGACCGCGTTGGATTTGGGGGCCAAGGCCAGATAGACCACGGCTTGCGCCAAGGCCAATTCCCCTTCGGGACTGCCAAGGCGTTCATAGGTCTGCCACGCGTCGATACACACGGCTTGGGCCTGCGGATCGGCGAGCGAGATATCCTCGACCGCCATGCGGGTCAGGCGGCGGGCCAGAAAACGTGGGTCCTCGCCGCCTTCCAGCATCCGCGCGAACCAATAGAGCGCCGCATCGGGGTCCGACCCTCGGATGGATTTATGCAAGGCAGAGATCAGGTTATAATGTTCTTCGCCCGATTTGTCGTATTTCGCAGCCCTGCGCATCAGGCGGGTCGCCAATTGGTCGCGATCCAGCGGGGTGGTCACGCGCCATGCCGCAACCTGTTCGATCAGGTTCAGAAGCGCGCGCCCATCGCCATCGGCCATTTCGATCAAGGCATCGCGCGCATCGCCCGTCAGCGGCAGATGTCGGTCCAATTCCTTTTCGGCGCGCTGGACCAGACGTTCCAGATCAGCAAGCGACAGCCGTTCCAGCACCACCACCTGCGCCCGCGACAGCAATGCCGCGTTCAACTCAAAGGACGGGTTTTCGGTGGTCGCACCGACCAACAGGATGGTGCCGTCTTCCATGAAGGGCAAAAAGCCGTCCTGCTGTGCCTTGTTGAAGCGGTGGATTTCATCGACGAACAAGAGCGTGCCCTGCCCCGTCTGCCGCCGCACCTTGGCGGCTTCGAACACCTTCTTCAGATCGGGCACACCGGTGAAGATCGCCGAGATTTGCACGAAATGCAGGCTGGTCTCATGGGCCAGAAGCCGCGCGATGGTGGTTTTGCCCACACCGGGCGGCCCCCACAGGATCAGCGACGACAGGCTCCCCGCCGCCAGCATCGCCCCCAATGGCCCATCCGGCCCCAGCACATGTTCCTGCCCGATGACTTGGGCAAGCGTGTTCGGACGCAGGCGGTCGGCCAAGGGACGGTTCCCTTGGCGCGGTGCATCGGAGGGGCCATCGGACGAGGCGGCGGGGGTGTCGAAAAGATCAGCCATGATCTGAAGATAACCCTCCGCCGCGCCTGACGCTAGAGGCGCACACGCATCCGCAGCACTTGACCATCGCGCAGCACGGTCAAAGCCCAGTTGCGGGTCTGCGCAGTGGCGGCGGCGCGCACATCGGCGGTGGTTCTGACTTCGGTCTCGTTGATGGCCAGCAGCTGATCGCCCACCCGCAAGCCGATCCGGCCTGCCAGTTCATCGGCTGCGGTCACGATGACCCCTTCGGCGGTCAGCGGTAGATCAAGTTCGGCCTGCACCGCAGGGTTGATCTGCGCCACCGCCAAGCCGCGAAGCGCCACATTGTCGCTGATCGCCACCGCATCGCGCGCGGGACTTTCGGGCGGCGCGATCAGCGCGACATCGGCATCCATCGCTTTGCCATCGCGCAGGTAATGGACTTTGACTGTCGTACCCACACCCAAGGCCGCCAAACGGAAGATCATTTCCTGCGGCGTATTGGTCGGCTCCCCCGCGACCTGCAGCACCACATCGCCCGGTTCCAGACCGGCTTTCAGGAAGGGGCTTTCGGGATGCATCTGGGTCAGCACCACCCCATCGGGCCGCGACAGACCCATGGCATCGGCCATAGAGGATTCCATCGCCTGACCGCCGACACCGGCCCATGGCCGCTGGAAGCTGGTCTCGCCCGCCATAGCCTGCTTCACCACCGTCTGCACCAGATTGGCAGGGATCGCAAAGCCGATGCCGTTCGACCCGCCTCCTTGGCTCAGGATCGCGGTATTGATGCCAACCAATTGCCCCTTCAGATCGATCAGCGCCCCGCCCGAATTCCCCGGATTGATCGCCGCATCGGTCTGGACGAAGTAACCACGCCCCAGACCCGCCCAGCTGCGCGACAGCCCCGAAATGATGCCTTGCGACACCGTCTGCCCCACGCCGAAGGGATTGCCGATCGCCAGCACCAGATCGCCCACCTCCAAGGCGTCGGAATTGGCGAAGGCCAGCGACGGCAAATCCTTGGCGTCTTTCAGCTTCAGTACCGCCAGATCGCTTTGTTCATCCGCCAGCATCACCTCGGCGGCATATTCGCGGCGGTCGTTCAGCACGACGCGGATATCGGTCGCCTGACCGACCACATGATAGTTCGACACCACCACGCCCTGCCGGTCGACCAATACGCCCGAGCCGAGCGAATTTTGCACACGCGGCTGCGTGCGGCCCAGATCGCCGAACAACTGGCTGAACAGCGGATCATTCGCAAAGGGGGACACCCGTTCCTGCACCACGCGGCTAGCATAGATGTTCACAACCGCCGGCGATGTCTGCTTCACCACCGGCGAGAAACTCAGACTGATCTGCCCAGATGTTTCAGGCACGGCGGTTTGTGCCTGAAGCGACAGCGGCGCAAGGCACAGGTAAAGGGCGGAGAAAAGAATATGACGCATGAAATCATCCCTGACGTCTTTGGATCGCCACCGACTATGCGCGCGGGCCGAAACCCCCGCAAGACCTTGTCGCTTCACGCTTTCGCCATAGAAAAACCCGCCGCAGTTACCTGCGACGGGCCTATCTCACCGAAGTGAGGAAGCGATTAAGCTTCTGCAGCTTCTTCAGCTTCCAGACGTGCACGGTCTGCAGCGCCTTTAGCCGACACGTCGCGGTCAACCAGCTCGATGATCGCCATCGGAGCCATGTCGCCATAACGGAAGCCAGCTTTCAGGATGCGAACGTAGCCGCCCTGACGGTCTTTGTAGCGTGCGCCGAGGATCTCGAAGAGACGCGCGGTGTGCTTCTCGTCGTTCAGCTGAGCATTTGCTTGACGGCGAGCGTGCAGGTCGCCGCGCTTCGCCAAGGTGATCAGCTTTTCCACGACCGGACGCAATTCTTTTGCTTTCGGCAGAGTGGTTTTGATCTGCTCGTGCTCGATCAGCGAGCCAGCCATGTTCGCGAACAGCGCTTTACGGTGTTCGTGGGTGCGGTTCAGGCGGCGGTAGCCACGTGCGTGACGCATGATAGTCTCCTAAGGTCTTGTTTTACTTTGTGCTGTAGGTCTGCGTTGGACCTACTTCGTTGGGGCGGAATGCCCAGGGTAGGCAGATGGGGGAAATTGCTTCCCCCCATCACACACACATTAGAATTGGTCTTCGAAGCGCTTTGCCAGATCTTCGATGTTCTCCGGCGGCCAATCCTCGACTTCCATGCCGAGGTGCAGACCCATACCCGAGAGAACTTCTTTGATCTCGTTGAGCGACTTGCGACCGAAGTTCGGGGTGCGGAGCATCTCGGCTTCGGTTTTTTGGATGAGATCGCCGATATAGACGATATTGTCGTTCTTCAGGCAGTTGGCCGAACGGACCGAAAGCTCCAGCTCGTCAACTTTCTTCAGCAGCAGCGGATTGAATTCCAGACCTGCATCGACTTCACCCAGTTTGGCAGCTTCCGGCTCTTCGAAGTTAACGAAGATCGACAGCTGGTCCTGCAGGATGCGCGCAGCATAAGCCACAGCATCTTCCGGGGTCAGCGAGCCGTCGGTTTCCACCTTCATGGTCAGTTTGTCGTAGTCCAGAACCTGACCTTCGCGGGTCGGTTGAACTTCGTACGAAACCTTCTTCACCGGCGAGTAGATCGCATCGATCGGAATCAGGCCGATCGGCGCGTCTTCAGGACGGTTTTTGTCAGCAGAGACATAGCCTTTGCCGGTATTCACGGTCAGTTCCATGAACAGATCAGCACCATCGTCGAGGTGGCAGATCACATGGTCCTTGTTCAGGATCTCGATACCTGCGGTTTCCGAGATCTCTGCAGCGGTCACGACGCCCGGGCCCTTAGCCGAGATCGAAAGGCGTTTCGGGCCTTCGACGTCCATCTTGATGGACACGCCTTTGAGGTTCAGCACCACATCGGTCACGTCTTCACGCACACCGGCGATCGACGAGAACTCGTGCAAAACATTGTCGATCTGAACGCTGGTAATGGCAGCGCCTTGCAGGCTCGACATCAGAACACGACGCAGGGCATTGCCCAAAGTCAGACCGAAGCCGCGTTCCAGCGGTTCGGCGACGATGGTTGCCACGCGCGACGCATCTGCGCCCGCCTTGACGACCAATTGCGTCGGCTTGATGAGTTCCTGCCAGTTCTTATGGATCATGCTGTCGCCTCCATTCTTGTTTCACCGCCCATGTCCAGCAAGCGGGAAACGCCCGAGGGTCCGAAAAAGCCGAAATCGGGCCGCGCATAACAGCACGGCCCGACCTTAGTTCTAAAAATCAGACGCGGCGACGCTTCGGCGGGCGGCAACCATTGTGCGCCAGCGGGGTAACGTCGCGGATTGCGGTGATGTTGAAGCCAACAGCAGCCAGTGCGCGCAGAGCCGATTCACGACCCGAACCCGGACCTTGAACTTCGACTTCCAGCGTTTTCACGCCGTGCTCTTGAGCTTTGCGGCCTGCATCTTCAGCAGCCATCTGAGCAGCGTAAGGGGTCGATTTGCGCGAACCCTTGAAGCCCATGGTGCCCGAGGACGACCACGAGATTGCGTTGCCCTGAACGTCCGAGATCAGGATTTTGGTGTTGTTGAACGACGAGTTCACATGAGCAACGCCAGTGGCGATGTTCTTGCGCTCTTTTTTCTTACCACCGCGCGATTTGGTATCACGTGCCATTATCTACGCTCCCTTACTTCTTCTTACCAGCGATGGCCTTTGCCGGGCCTTTGCGGGTACGTGCGTTGGTATGGGTGCGCTGACCGCGGACCGGCAAGCCCTTACGGTGACGCAGGCCACGGTAGCAGCCCAGATCCATCAGGCGCTTGATGTTCATCGAGATCTCGCGACGCAGGTCGCCTTCTACGGTGAAGTTAGCGTCGATGAATTCGCGGATTGCCAGAACTTCAGCATCCGACAGCTCGTTTACGCGACGAGTGCGGTCGATGTTCAGAGCTTCGCAGATGGTTTCTGCATTATGTGCGCCGATGCCAGCAATGTACTGGAGCGAGATCGGAACGCGTTTCCCGGTAGGGATATTAACGCCAGCAATACGTGCCACGCGTGTGTCCTTTTCTTGGTTGCGGTTCCGTAATGCCAGAACCTTTTTTCACAACTCGGACAGACGCGAAGACGTCCGACCGAACCGATTCCCAGAATGGGATACCCAAAGCGCGATTCCGCTCAGGGACGTCGTGATTTATTGAGAAAAACCCCACCCGTCAAGAGTGAGGTTTGTCATTTCAGGCTTTGTCAAGAATTTTCGCGACTGCCGCCGAGACAGCGTCCATCTCGGCAAGGCCGTCGACCGCGCTCAACTGATCCTTGGCATAGTAATAACCGATCAGCGGCGAGGTTTTCTTGTAATATTCCATCAGGCGGGTCTTGAGCGCATCCTCGTTGTCATCTGCACGACGCTTGAGGTTATGGCTGCCGCAGACATCGCAGGTGCCTTCCACTTTCGACGGACGGGTTTGGTCGTGATAGACCTCGCCGCAATCGCCGCAGGTGTAACGACCGGTGATGCGCGCGACCAAAGCCGCGTCATCAACCTGCATCTCGATAACGGCGTCCAAAGCCTGACCCTTAGAGGCCAGCAGCTCTGACAAAGCATCCGCCTGCTTCAAGGTGCGCGGGAAGCCGTCGAAGATGAAACCACCCTCAGCGCCCTGCTCCAGCTTTTCGGCGATCAGACCGATAACGATCTCATCGGTGACCAGCTGGCCCTTGTCCATGACTTCAGCGACTTTGCGGCCCATTTCGGTGCCGCTGGTCTTTGCCTCGCGCAGCATGTCGCCAGTCGACAGCTGCACCATGCCGCGCTCTTCCACCAGACGTTTTGCCTGAGTGCCTTTGCCTGCGCCCGGGGGGCCGAGAAGGATAATGTTTGTCATATGTCTCTTAGCGCCGTGCCGGAGCCTTGTTAGCGCTACGCTTACGACCGCGCAGCTGCGATTTTTCGATCAAACCTTCGTATTGGTGAGCAAGCAGATGCGATTGCACCTGATTGATCGTGTCCATCGTCACCGAAACAACGATCAGGACCGAGGTGCCGCCAAAATAGAAGGGAATTGCGAATTGGCTACGGAGAATCTCGGGCAAGAGACAAACTGCCGCAAGATAGGCCGAACCGATGACCAGAACACGCGTGACCACATAGGTCAGGTAGTCTTCGGTCTTTTTGCCCGGACGGATACCCGGGATGAAACCGTTCTGGTTCTTCAAATTCTCTGCAACATCATCGACTTTGAAGGCGACATTGTAGGTGTAGAAGTAGCTGAAGAAGACGATCATGCCGACGAAGAACAGCAGATACAGCGGCTGACCGGGACCGAAATAGGCCAGGATGGTCGACATCACCGGACCGGTATTCGCCCCCGAGAAGGTCGCGATCGTGGTCGGCAACAGCAGCAGCGACGAGGCGAAGATCGCGGGAATCACGCCAGCCGGATTGACCTTGATCGGCAAGTGCGAAGAACCGCCGTCATAGATCTTCATGCCGACTTGGCGACGGGGGTACTGGATATGAATCTTGCGCAGTGCGCGTTCCATAAAGACCACACAGGCGATCACCGCGACCACCATCACCACCATCAGCAGGATGACCAGCGGTGAGATCGCGCCCGAACGCCCTTGGCTCAGGAAGGCCGCCAAAGCCGCCGGAATTTCAGCGACGATACCGACGAAAATGATCAGCGAGATGCCGTTACCGATGCCGCGCGCGGTGATTTGCTCACCCAGCCACATCAGGAACATGGTGCCGCCGACA
>DALYSR010000026.1:0-31865 GCA_031991825.1 Paracoccaceae bacterium | reverse complement strand
ATGCGTCCAAACCGCCCACATATCCCTTCATCATTCATCAATGTCAAAGAGCGCAGACACAAAATGAACGGAAACGCCAATTTTCATGGGCGCAACCGCAACCTTATCTCCAGTGAAGCTTGCCAAGGTTGCCCCTGTCCGCTTCAGTTCGATCTATCTAGGGGGGATGCAGGGCAAGCGCAAGGGGGTGTTGGAAAGTTTTTGCAAAAAAGTCGAAAACTGCCCGCACCGGGGCCCAGTGGTCCTATTAGCGCCATGTGACGCCATTTTGCCGTGTCTTCGCCAAAGGCTATTTGAATAGAAAAGCCCCCGACCAATCGCTTGGTCGGGGGCTTGATTGTCAATCATAAAGCGCGGATCAGCCGATGATCGCATTCAGCTTGGCGGAAGGACGCATGACGGCGGCCATCTTCGCCGGATCGGTGTGGTAATAGCCTCCCAGATCCACGCTCTGGCCCCGCGCCGCGCGCAGTTCCGCCACGATCTCCGCCTCGCCCTCGCGCAGCGCTTTGGCGATCGGCGCGAAATGCGCGGCCAATTCCGCATGATCGGTCTGTTCGGCCAGAGCCTGCGCCCAATATTGCGCGAAGTAGAAATGGCTGTCGCGGTTGTCGGGCTGGCCTGCCTTGCGGCCGGGTGAGCGGTCGAAGTTCAACACGCCCAAAGTGGCCTTATCGGCCGCATCGCCCAAGACTTTCGCCGCAGCCACGCCTTGTTCATCCGCCAAGAAGCGCAGGCTTTCGGCCAAGGCGCAGAATTCGCCCAGACTGTCCCAGCGCAGGTGGTTTTCTTCGACCAATTGCTGGACATGTTTGGGCGCCGAGCCGCCGGCACCGGTCTCGAACATCGCCCCGCCCTGCATCAGCTTGACGATCGACAGCATCTTGGCCGAGGTGCCCAGCTCCAGGATCGGGAACAGATCGGTCAGATAATCGCGCAAGACGTTGCCGGTGATGGCGATCGAGTCTTTGCCCGCGCGGATGGTTTCCAGCGACAAACGGGTCGCTTCGCGCGGCGCCAAGATCAGGAATTTGTCTTCGACGCCTTCGGCTTTCAGGATCGGTTTGACATAGGCCAGCAGTTGCGCGTCATGGGCGCGGGCCTCGTCCAGCCAGAAGATCGCTTGGCAGCCTTCCAGACGCTGACGCGAAATCGCCAGACGCACCCAATCTTCGATCGGCGCTTGGCGGGTCGAGGCCATGCGCCAGATGTCGCCTGCTTCCACATCATGGCTGAACAGCAGATCGCCATTGGCCGCGATCACCTCGACGGTGCCGTCGGTGGCGATCTTGAAGGTGGTCGGATGCGAGCCGTATTCTTCGGCCTTTTGCGCCATCAGGCCGACGTTTTGCACGGTGCCTGCGGTGCGCGGGTCCAAAGCGCCGGTGCGTTTGAAATATTCGACCGCCTCGTCATAGACCGGCGCATAAGAGGTATCGGGGATCACGCAGTTGCAATCGGCCTCGCGCCCATCCGGACCCCAGCCTTTGCCGCCCGCGCGGATCAAAGCCGGCATCGAGGCGTCGATGATCACATCCGAGGGCACATGCAGATTGGTGATGCCCTTGTCGGAATTCACCATGTAAAGCGGCGGACGTTCGGCCATCACGGCATCGATTTCAGCGCGGATCGCCGCCCCGTTTTCCATACCCGCGATCCGCTCGAGCACATCGCCCAAGCCCTGGTCGGGATTGACGCCCGCGGCCGCAAGCGCATCGCCATATTTGGCGAAGATAGGCTTCAGCCAAGCCTTCACCGCATGGCCGAACAGGATCGGGTCGGACACCTTCATCATGGTGGCCTTCAGATGCAGCGAGAACAGCGTGCCATCGGCTTTGGTCGCTTCAATCTGCTCGTCCAAAAACGCGCTCAGCGCTTTGGCCGACATGAAGGTGCCATCGACCACCGCGCCTGCGGGGATCGAGACGCCGTCTTTCAAGACGGTGATCGCGCCATCCGCGGCTTTCAGTTGGATCTTCAGCTTGCCCGCTTGGGCTGCGCTCAAAGTCACCGATTTCTCGTTCGAGAAGAAATCATTGCCCGACATCGCCGAGACACGGGTCTTGCTGTCCTTGGACCAGACCCCCATCGAATGGGGATGGGCCTGGGCATAGGCCTTGACCGCCCGCGCAGCACGGCGATCCGAATTGCCTTCGCGCAGCACCGGATTGACCGCCGATCCCTTGATCGCGTCATATTTGGCGCGGATTTCCTTTTCGGCTTCGGTTTGCGGCGCTTCGGGATAATCCGGCACCGCATAGCCTTGGCCCTGCAATTCCTTGACCGCGGCCACCAGCTGCGGCACGGATGCCGAAACGTTCGGCAGCTTGATCACATTGGCTTCGGCGGTTTTCACCCAATCGCCCAAACCCGCCAGATCATCGGCCTGACGCTGCGCCGCGCTCAGATGATCGGCGAAAGTGGCCAGAATGCGGCCCGCCAGCGAAATATCGCGGGTTTCGATCGAAATACCGGCCGGCGCGAGGAAACTGCGGATGATCGGCAGGAACGAGGCCGAAGCCAGCTCGGGCGCCTCATCGACCTTGGTATAGACGATATTCGGCATTTGGGTATGCGCCATATTTCCAGTTTCCTCTTCTTCAAGGGTGGCTTTTCGACAAAGCCTGCCCGCTTTCGATCCCGAGCGCTTACGTGGCGTAGGCTCAGGGGTGATATCAAATTTTCGCGGCGGAAATCCAAGGGAAAACGATGGCTTGGGGGGATAAAACGCGACAATTCGGCGCATTCTTGCTAAAAGCCCGCGCTTTGGCGGGACAGAGCCAAGCCCAAGCCAATGAAACAGGCCGCCCCTGCGCTGCAGCGAGCGGCCTTTGGCGGGCGTTTATGGCGGGGACGGGCGGATCAGCTGTCGCAATAGCTGCGCTCTTCGCCCAGATCGCGGCTGAATTGCACGCAAGGCCCCGAGGAATTGCGCGGATCATAGCCAAAGCCCTTTGCCGCCATGGCGGCAAAGATCTCGCGCAGACCGGTCAGCCCGTAAAGATGGTCATGCAATTCCAAAAAGACGCGGTCGATGCGGCTCAGATCGGCTTGCGGCAGCAAATAGCGCTCGGCCCCTTCGATATCCATCACCAGCACATTGATATCCTGGGCCGCGATGAAGGCATCGATATCTTCCGATCCGACCGCGATCACCTCTTCATAGGGACCTTGGGCTTCGATCATCGAAGACATCCAGAAATCGCGGCGCAGATAGAAGGGATAGGATTGCGCCGCCCCCACCATCATCAGCCGATGGCCGAAGGTGACATTGTCCACCCCATTGGCGCGCGCCACCCGTTCGGCCAAGGCGACGGTATGGGGATTGGCGTCGAAGGACCAGATCCTGACGCCGTCGACCTGTGCCATGACGCAAGTGATCACGCCGATGCCGGTGCCCAGCTCCAAGACCCGGTCGCCTGCGCGCAGCAAGTTTGCCACATGGCGCGCTTCCTTGGCTTCATATTTGCCCTGCTGCAATGCCTGCCAGATCACCGGCGAGACATCCTCTTCGCGCAACGGCAGGTTCAACCCATGCAGGCTGAAGCCGTTGTCCGTTCCAGCACATTGTGCCTCCATCTGTCGTCCCTTGTCCCTATGGGCTTATTCTTGGCGCAGCGTAACAACTTCCGCGCTATGCAGATAGGACAAATTTGTGGCGGGGACGGGACTTGCGAATAAGAACCCCTGTCCCAGATGGCAGCCCATCGGCAGGATGCGGCGGTATTGCAATTCGGTCTCGATGCCCTCGATCACCACCGTCTTGCCCATCGAGCGGCCGATATCGACCACCAGCCGCAGCAAAACCTCGGCTTCGGTATTCTTGCCGATCTCGCGCACGAAGCTGCGGTCCAGCTTGATGGTGTCGAAGGGAATATCGCGCAGCATCGCCAAAGACGAATAGCCGGTGCCGAAATCATCCATCGCGATCGACACCCCAAGCGCGCGCAATTCCTCCAACACCTGCAGGCCCTGTTTGGGATCGTTCAAAAACACCGTCTCGGTGATTTCCAATTCCAGCCGCGCCGGATCAAGGCCGGTCTCGCGCAGGGTATCGGCCACCTGATCGACCAGCTTTTCGCTTTGGCCCAGCAGTTGCAGCGGCGACAGATTGACCGCGATGTTCAAAGGCTGGTTCCAGCTGGCGGCCTCCGTGCAGGCCGCGCGCAAGATGCGATGACCCAGCTCGCGGATCAGGCCCAGCTCTTCGGCCAAGGCGATGAACAGCCCCGGCTGGATTTCGCCCCGTGTCGGATGGTGCCAGCGCACCAAGGCTTCAAAGCCGCGCAGCTCGCGGCTCTGCATATCGACCTGCTGCTGATAGACCAGATGGAATTCCCCCCGCTCCAACGCCAGATGCAGGTCGTTTTCCAATTCCTTGCGATCGTCGAATTCCGCCTGCATGTAATCTTCGAACAGGCAGATGCGGTCTTCGGGGGCGTCTTTGGCGCGGTACAGCCCGATATCGGCGCGTTTGAACAACAGCTGCGCCTCGCGGCAATAGGGGTGATCGGCATGGGCGATGCCCACCGAACAGCCGATCTGCACCTCGCGGTTGTCCAGCTGATAGGGCACCACCAGTTTCGCCAGCAAGGCGCGGGCGAAATCGCGCGCGCCTTCGGGGCTGTGGCGCAGCAAGAGACAGGCGAATTCATCCCCGCCCAAGCGGCAGAACATATGCGCCCTTGTGCCGAAACTCAGCATCCGCGAGCTGACCTGATCCAGCAGCAGATCGCCGAAATCATGGCCCAGAGTGTCATTGATGCTTTTGAAATTATCCAGATCGAACAGCAGCAGGCTGATCTTGGATTCCGCCGCATGCGCCTCTTTCAGCACGGTTTCCAGCTCTTGCCAGAACAGAATGCGATTGGGCAATTGGGTCAGCGCATCATGATGGGCGACATATTCCAACGAGCGGTTCTTGTCGCGCAATTCCTCGCCGACGATGGTGAGATTGTCGTTCAAAATCTCGGCGCGCCGCTGGGCGCGTTTCATCAGATGGTTCTGACGCACCAGAAGGATGATCAAGCCCGCCCAGCACAGGATCAAGAATCCCACCACGATCGAATAGACCGCATGCAGCCGTTCGAGCGCGTCCAGATTGCTTTCGACATCGCTCCAGCCCTGTTGCACGGCTTGCGATGACAACGATGTCAGACTGCCATGCAGCGCGCGCATTTCGACCAGAACCGCGCGCAGATCTGCGGGCGAAAGCGCCTCGACCCCGGTATCGAGCCGCGCGACAATGGCATTCATCCGCGCGATCAATTGGCGCCGCTCGAGCGAGCTGTCGAAAAAGGTCTTCAGCGTGCCGACCTTGAACGAGGCCAGCCTGCTATAGACGATATCCAGGCGCAGCTGCAGCCGGTCGGGCGATTGACCCGCCAGATCCAGCTCATGCGCCGCCACTTCCGATTCCAGCCGCAGGAATTCCGACACCGCCTGAGAGATTGCCCAGCTGTCATTATGCTGCGCGGTATGGCGCAGCACCTGCTGACGTTTGCTGACCGTGCTCGACATATAAGCGGTGGCCGCGATGAACAGGCAGATCAGGATCCCCAGCAATCTTGTCACGGTGGCGGGGTCCTTATTCGACGGCAATCCTCGTTACCTGCCATGCCGAGCGGGCATAATAGGTCTGTGCCTGATAGGGCGAAGCACTATCATAAGGATAGATCACGAAAATCGGACCTTTGTCACGGATCTTCATGATCTCGCCATTCAGTTTCATCGCCAGAATGACGCCGGTGTCATTCAGATCGCTCATGGGGATTTCGGTGTCATAATCATTCAGCGCGAAAGCATGGATGGTATCGCCCTTGGCGCCGACCAGCTCCATCAGCTTCTTGAAGGAGACGCCTTCGAAATCCATCTTCGTGTCATACCACGGCGAGGAGGTGGTGATGGTGGTCATCCCGATGGATTCCAACATCTCACGGTCGAATTTGGCGCTATCGCCATCATTGGTCTTTTCGATATTGCCGGTCACCGTCAAGATCACCTCGCCCTTGGGTTGAGCAAGAGCGGTGGGGTGGGCAAGATCCTCGGCCGTGGCCGCGGCGGCCAAAACCGAAACGGCCACGGCCGAAGCGGCCAGGGCCGGAAGGGCAAACTTGCCCCAGGTACAAACAAAACTGAAGGCGCGCGACAACGTCATAGAGGACCATCTGGAACTGAGCTGTCCGCGTGATGCGCGACAGATCAATACATTCGCATGGGCGCGGGCAAGGGGCAATATATCAGAAGGATGGGGTCACGGGCGATGATCGGGAAAGAAATCGCGCATTTCAAGCGTTATCCGCTTGGAAAGATTGAAAAATGAAGGCCTGCGCCGCCCTGAGCCGCGCAGGCCTTCACAACATCGTCTTAAAGGGTGATCGGCATGGTCCAGCCATAGGGATCGGCCAGCTGACCGCGCTGGATGCCGATCAGGGCATTGCGCAGGCGGGTGGTGACGGGGCCTTCCTGACCATCGGCAATCGTGAAGCTGCCGTCGCGGAATTTGACGGTGCCGATCGCGGCCACGACGGCGGCGGTGCCGCAGGCGAAGGCTTCGGTCATCTTGCCGCTGGCCACATCCTCTTGCCATTCGGCGAAGGAATAGGGGCGCTCGGTGAGCGGGATGCCCGCATCGCGCGCAAGTTGCATCAGCGATTTGCGGGTGATGCCGGGCAAAATGGTGCCCAGCTCAGGCGTGACGATGCTGCCGTCCTTGAAAACGAAGAAGACATTCATGCCGCCCAGCTCTTCGATCCAGCGCTGCTCCACCGCATCCAAGAACACCACCTGATCACAGCCATTGTCATAGGCTTCGGCTTGGGCCGAAAGGCTGGCCGCATAATTGCCGCCGCATTTGGCGGTGCCGGTGCCGCCGCGCGAGGCGCGGGTGTAATCTTGCGACACCCAGATCGAGACCGGCTTGATGCCGCCTTTGAAATAGGGTCCCACCGGCGATGCGATGACGCAGAAGATATATTTCTTCGACGGACGCACCCCCAAGAAAGCTTCCGAGGCGAACATGAAGGGACGCAGGTAAAGGCTGGCGCCTTCGGCATTGGGCACCCAGTCGCAATCGAGCTTCACCAATTCCTCGATGGCCTGAAGGAACATCTCTTCGGGCATTTCCGGCATCGCCATGCGGCGGGCGGATTCATTGAAACGCTTGGCGTTTTCATCGGGGCGGAACAAGACGATGCGGCCCTCGGCATTGCGATAGGCCTTCATGCCCTCGAAGATCTCTTGCGCATAATGCAGCACGGCCGCGGCCGGATCGATCTGGAAGGGGCCGCGCGCGCTGACGCGGGCCGAATGCCAACCGGTTTGCTCGTCCCATTCGACCACCGCCATGTGGTCACTGAACAAGGTGCCAAAGCCCAGAGTCTGGAAGGCTTCTTCACGCGCCGCAACCGGCAGCGGCTGCGGATTGCGGGTGATCTCGAAAGCAAGCGGCGAGGTTTTGATAGACATGGGTGTTTCCCGAATGGACGGATCTTGGCATCTGACAGCCGCCCGACAGCCCAGTCGTCGCAGGCTGCCAAATGGGTCAGTAAGACATACCAATGAGCGGCTTCTGACGAAACCGCAAGGGAAACCGACAGTCCGGCGCAATAAAAGTGATAAAAGTGACGTTATTTTTAAATCTAGTGAAAAGCGGCCCCCACCAAATTGGTCCAATCTGTCGCAGATGTCGCAATACCTAGGGCGGCGGCGGCAAGCTTCAAAGCGGACGATAGGCCTGATAGAGCGCGTCAAGCTGACCGATGCGGGCCCGCGTATGGCGGGTCAGGCAAGCCTGTTCGATCAGGGGCGCAAGGCTGCCGCCTTCGACCGACCCCGCCTCAAGCCGGCAATCCAGATCGCGCAAGGTGATCCACTGGCGCTGCGCCTGTTGCAGGCGTGCCGCCCGCGTGCCGACAGGGGGGGCACCGACAGGGGGCGCGTTGTCTCGGGACACCAAAAGCCCGCGCAGGCTGCGATAGAGCGCATTCAGCTCTTTATCCGCCACGCTATATTCTGCCGCCGCGCATTGGGTCATGGCCAGGGTGGTGGACCCCGCACAAGCGGCGCGCGCCGGATGGGGCAGCACGCCCCAGCCCGCGATCCCCGCCAACAACAGGGGCAGCGCCCCCGACCGAAACGATAGCTTCGCCATGAAACACCCCTTGGCTGCGAGAGGAATCCCTTATCCTGCCCGCGCCTATCAGCGCAATTGCGACCAAGCCCGCGCAGGGGCCCAAGGCGGCGGAAATATACCATACCTTGTCCGGCAGGCCCCGTCATGCGACATTCGGGCTTAGGGTCTGCGGCAGCTTGACGGCCCGCCGGTGACCAAAAGCTTCAGCACAAGGCCCGCCATGACAGATCCCCACAGCAAATCCCCGCAGCAAGGTCTTCCCCAAGGCCATCTGCAACCGGCGGGCGCCTTTTCGCAATCCGAACGCGATGCGGTCTATCGCGCCATCCATGAACGCCGCGATGTGCGCAGCCAATTCCTGCCCGATCCGATCGACGAGGGCGTGCTGCACCGCCTGCTTGCCGCCGCCCATGCCGCCCCTTCGGTGGGGCTGTCGCAGCCATGGAACTTCATCCGCATCCAAAGCCCCGCTTTGCGCCAAGATATCCGCACGGCCTTTGAAGCGGCCAATCACGAAGCCGAAGCCATGTTCGAGGGCGCGCGCCGTCAGCTCTATTCGGCGCTGAAGCTGCAAGGGATCAGCGAGGCACCGGTCAATCTATGCATCACCTGTGATCGCACCCGCGGCGGCAAAGTGGTCTTGGGGCGCACCCATGATCCGCAGACCGATCTCTATTCCACCGTCTGCGCGGTGCAAAACCTGTGGCTGGCCGCGCGGGCCGAAGGGATCGGCGTCGGCTGGGTCAGCATCTTCCGCGAAGCCGATCTCAAGCGGATCTTGCGCCTGCCCGATCATGTGGTGCCGGTCGCCTATCTCTGTCTGGGCCATGTGCGCGAATTATACGACAGCCCCGAATTGCAGGCGCGCGGCTGGGCCCAGCAATTCGATCTGGCCGATATGATGTTCACCGACCATTGGGGCGAAAAACCCGTCGGATAAGCGGCAAAGCGGTGGGGCGGGGGTTTGGCCGCAGCGCTGGGGGAAACAGCGCGGGATCAGCCTTGATCCAGGCGCGCAAGCCCGCCTGCAGACCACCGGATTTGGCGCGTCCGCGCGCATTCAGCCAACCCGGCACCACATCTTGGGGGCTTTGTTGCGCGGCGAAACCTGCCGCGACCTTGCCGCCCCCGCGCCAGATCGCCAAAAGCACCACCACCGCCCAAGGCAGCACCATCTCGCGCGCGGCCGGAAAGGCATAGGCACGCAGCAGCGCCGCGATATCGCCCAAGCTATGGCGTTCGGGATAGCAGGCATTGAAGACCACCTGCGGATCCTCCTGCGCCACGGCATAGAACAGCGCATCGATCAGATCGTCGACATGATAACAAGGGCATAACAGATCCTTGCGCCCCTCATAGATCACCATGCCGCGCGCCATCATCCGCGCCATTCGCCCAAGCGGCCCGCCACAGCCCGCCCCGAAAATCGCCCCCGCCCGACAGATCACCAAGCGCCGCCCCGAAGCCTCTTGCTGCCAGCTGCGATAGATCCCTTCCGCCAGCCAGGACGCCCAGCCCTGCGCGCTTTGCGGCGCAATCGGGCTTTGCTCGCTCAGGCTGTGGCCGCCATGGCCATAGACGGCGGTCGAGCCCAGACAGACCAGCCGCCGGATCCCGCCGCGCCGCGCGAAAGCGCTCAGGCAGGTCGCCCCGCCAATCGCCCGCTCATAGGCCAGATGCGCCCTATCCGCCCCCGCGATCCCCACCAGATCGAAGGCCAGATCGACCGGTTGCGGCAGGACCAGCCCGCTTAGATCGCGGATATCCTGCATGATATAACCGACATCGGGCAGCGCCTCCTTCGGCGCCACCAGATCGACGCTGTAAAGCGGGGCCACCCCCGCCTGTCGCAGCCGTCCCAGCAGATGCCCGCCGATAGATCCCGCGCCGCCAAAGACCACCGCGCCGCGCGATGCCATCATGACCGCTCCCTCCCCCCGCTTGTCTGGCAGATCCGTCCCGCCGGCTTTTCTACCCCCGCCACGGTAAACAAAGCCTTAAGGGCGTAACGCGCGCCAAAGGCGCATCGGCCAAACCACGCCGAAACCTGTCACGGCGCGGGAACACAAAGCGCGGGCGGGCGTTTACGCCCTGCCCGAGAGCGGCATCACAAATCCTATTGCACCGGAGGGACGGATCATGACCACATCGCAGCTGAAACGACGCGGCGCTTACGGCCTGGCGGCAGTGCTGGGCGGCGCCTGCCTTGGCCTTGCGGCCCCCGCCATGGCCGGCGGCCTGGCCAGCCCCGTGCTGGAACCCGCCGTCGCCCCGGTGATCGTCTCGACGCCTGAAATGGACTGGACCGGCTTTTATGCCGGTGTGCAATACGGCCGCTTCGAGACCGATGTCGATGGCGCGGGCCTCAGCGGATCGGCCAGCGAGAATGCCGGTGGCCTGCATTTCGGCTATCAGCAGGATATGGGCCAATATGTGGTCGGTGCCGAGCTGACCTATGACAGCAATGATGTCGATCTGCTGCGTCTGCGCGGCAAGCTGGGCTATGATGGCGGGCGGGTGATGCCCTATCTGACCGCAGGCTTCGCCAAGGCCGACGGCACCATCAGCGGCGTCGATTTCAGCGAGAACGGCTATACCTATGGCCTGGGCGTCGATTTTGCACTGACCCAGAATGTCATCATGGGTCTGGAATATACCCGCCAAAGCTTCGACGATCTGGCCGGTATCTCGGGACTGAATGCCGATACGGATGCGGTGCAGTTGAAACTGTCGTATAAATTCTAAACGCGGCGGATCGATAGGGCGGCGGCCTTACGCCGCCTTATGCCCCAGAGGGGCGCCTTGGCTGCCCTGACGGGGGGCCGTCGCACGCAGCAAGGCCTCCAACTCGGCCCGCATATCAAAGCTTTCACGCGATTGCGCGCGGCCCGCACGGGTCAGAGCGGCAGTCAAAAGCATATCGGAACGGTCGGTCTGCATGTCGCGTCACCTTCTGTGAGGATGACACCGTGATCGCCTGCATTTGTGATAAATTTGCGGCAAGAGCGTGCCGAATTTGGTTCAAATCCCGCATATTCTTAAGGCGGGGAAAGCTCGCGCGCGGCTGGCTCTTTACCGATTTGTCAGTATTTGCGCGCAGGATGGGCGGGCAGGTCGCAAATCAAGGGGTCCCATGCCCGCGCAGATACCGCCTTTGATGTCACCCCATAGGCCCGATCTGGGGCCCGATTTGGGGGCTGCGGCCCTGCGCGCGGCGCATCGGGCCGATCGCGGGATATTCCTGATGGCCGCATTGTTCGGCGTGGTCTTCAACCTGCTGATGCTGGCGCCGTCCTTCTATATGCTGCTGGTCTATGATCGGGTGCTGGTCAGCGGATCAGCCCCCAGCCTGCTGACGCTTTCAGTGCTGCTGGGCTTTCTTTTCGTGGTGATGGGCTGTCTGGATCACAGCCGCAACCGGCTGCTGGCGCGGATCGGGGCGCGCGTGCAGGCGCGGCTGGAACGCCCGGTCTTGGCCGCGGCCCTGGCCCGTCAGCGCAGCCATCCCGCCGATCCGCTGCCCGCCCAAGCCGGTCGCGCCTTGGATGCGCTGCAACGCTTCTGGTCGACCCCTGTGGCGGTGGCGATGCTGGACCTGCCTTGGGTCGCGTTCTTTCTGGCCGCCCTTTATCTGCTGCATCCGGCGCTGGGGGGGATGGCGGCCTGCGCGGGCGCGCTGCTGGTGGGGGTCACGCTTTTGCAACAGCTGGTGGTCGCAGGCCCCAGCCTGCGCGCCCGCCATCTGGCGTTTCGCACCGAAACCGCCGCCCAGGGGCTAAGCGCCGCCGCCGATGATCTCAGCGCCATGGGCATCGAAAACCGCGCCTTCCACCGCTGGCTGCACGCCCGCGCGCCTGCCCGTCTGGCCCAGCTGGACAGCACCGATCTGACGGGCTTGTTCGCAGGGCTAAGCCGGATGCTGCGGCTGGGCTTTCAATCGGCGATCCTGGGCTTGGGGGCATGGCTGGTGTTGCAAGGCGCGCTCAGCACCGGCGCGATGATCGCGGGCTCGATCCTGATGGGACGCGGGCTGACGCCGATCGAACAGCTGATCACCCAGTGGCCGGTGCTGCTGAGCGCCACCGAAGGGCGCCGCCGCATCATCCGGCTGTTGGACCTGCATCCGCCACGGCCCCGTGCGGCGGTGCCCTTGCCGCCACCCTCCGGCCCCTTGCAGCTGCACGGCGTGTCGGTGATGCGCGACGGCAATCCCCGCCCGCTTTTGCAGCAGATATCCCTGACGCTGCAGCCGGGCGAGATGTTGGGCATCATGGGGGAAAGCGGCGCGGGCAAATCCACCTTGGCGCGGGTGATGGTGGGGCTGCAGCCGGTGCTGGCGGGGCGGGTCTTGCTGGGCAACCATGCGCTTGGCCATTACGCCGCCGATAATCTGGGCCGCGCCATCGGCTATCTGCCCCAAAACAGCCAGCTGCTGCCGCTTAGCCTTGCGGAAAATATCAGCCGCCTTGATCCGGCAGCCGATGCGCAGGCGGTGATGCAAGCGGCAAGCTTGGTCGGCTGTCATGATCCGGTCAACCGTCTGCCGCAGGGCTGGCAGACACCGGCGGGGGCGGGGCTTGCGCTGTCGCGCGGGGCGCTGCAACGGCTGGCCTTGGCGCGGGCCTATTACGGCAGGCCGCATCTTTTGGTGCTGGACGAGCCGGAAACCCATCTCGACCAACAGGGGCTTGGCGATCTGCTGCAGGCGCTGGACCAGTTGCGCGCGGCCGGACATCTGGTGGTGGTGATCAGCCATCAGGACCGGATCCTGCAGCGCTGCGATCAGCTGCTTTGGCTGGAGGCGGGCCAGATCAAAGCCTTGGCCCCGCCCGTGCCCGTGCTGCGCCAAGCGGCATGGCAAGGGGCCGCATGACGGATTTCCCCCCAGACCCGCCACTGCCCGCCCTGCGGGCCAGCCTGTGGCTGGGCGCCATCACGCTGCTCCTGTTGCTGCTGGGGCTTGGCCTCTGGGCGGCACAGGCGCGCATTGCCGGCGCGGTGGTCGCCACCGGCCGCATCGATGTCGATGGCGGCAGCTATAGCCTGCAACATCCCGATGGCGGGGTGATCGCAGAAATCACCATCCGCGAAGGCCAAGAGGTGCGGCAAGGCGCGCTGCTGGTCCGGCTTGATCCGCAGCGGCTTTTGGCGGAACGCGCCAGCTATCTGCAGCAATGGTCCGCCTTGGACGCCAAGCGCCTGCGCTTGACGGCGGAATTATCCAACGCGCCGATGCCGCAGTCTATCCCGCAAGATCACCCCGCTCGGCAGGCGCTGGCCGAACTGCTGCCAAAGGAGGCCCAACTGCTGCAAAGCCGGCGCGACACATTACGCCATATGCGCGCGCAGCTGTCCCAACGCGCCCAGACAGCGCGCTTGGCGCTGAAGGGCCTAGTCCGCGAAAGGGCCGCCACCACGACCCAGCTGCGCTTGCTGCGCGAAGAGGCGCAAACCCAGCAATCCCTGCGCGATCAGGGTCTGGCGCAAAGCACCAAGCTCTACAGCCTGCAGCGCGAAATCGCACGGCTGGAGGGGATAGAGGGTGAAATCACCGCTGAAGGCGCGCGGCTGAGCGGCGAAATCGCCCAAGCCCATCTGGAAGCACAGCGCCTGCAGGCCAGCCACCGCCAAGAGCTGGAGACCGATCTGCGCCAGACCGAAGCCGATACCGGCCATCTGCAAGCCGTGCTGGATGCCATCGACCTTAGGCTGCGCCAAACCGAACTGCGCGCGCCGATCGATGGCCGGATCTTCGGCCTTCAGGCTGCCACGGCCGGCGGCGTGCTTGCCCCTGCCGCGGTCCTGGCGCGGATCATCCCAAGCGACACAGCCCTGCGGATCTGGCTGCAGATCGCCGCGCATAACATCCATGAAGTTGCGGCAGGCCAAAGGGTGCGTCTGCTGTTGTCCGGCATGACCTCCGACAGCCCGATGCTGCAGGGGCGTGTCGTGCAAATCTCGCCCGATGCCTTTGGCGATCCGGACAGCGGGCAAAGCTTTTATCGGGCGGAAGTGCAGCTTGATGCTGAGGCTTTGGCCTTTGGCCTGCAAGCGGGCCTGCCGGTGCAGGGCTTTATCGAAACCGCCAGCCATAGCCCTTTGGCCTATGTCTGGTCCCCCGCGCAGCGCTATTTCCGTCAGGCGCTGCGCGAGAACTAGACCAAAATGTTTCGCGCGCGAAACATTTGATGCGGGCTTAGCTGCCGTAGCGCAGCCAATGTTCCAGTCTTTCGCGAAAGACCGGATCAACACCGGGACCCGAAATGGTCAAGACAGGCTTGGTGAAGCCACCGCCCACTTCCAAAAACACCCCCATGCGCATTTCTTCCGGCGCCGGTTTGGCCGCTGTGTCGCCCGCCGGTTTGGCTGCCACAACGGGGGGGGCCAAAAAGGCGTTCAAAATCGCCAATTCCGCTTCTGCCGTTGCAGGCGTGGCGTTTTGCAATTGCGCGACCAGATCCGCCCGCGCGACAGGGTCTTCCTCCAAAGTCTTTGCCAAAGCCAAACCCAGCCGTTCGGCAATCGCGGTCGGGAAGCGAAGCAGCGGGTCCAAGGCGCGGTACAGCCCGAGGAAAGAGCCGATCTTCGAGCGCCGCGCCCGACTTGCGGCGGCAAACAACACCTGCAGCGCCTGCTTTTCGCTGCCAAATACCCCCATATCCACCGCGCGCGCCGCAATGCGGGCGCGTTCGTAATAGGACAGGCCCTGGCGCACTTCGTTTTCTTCAACCATGGCGATATAGGCATCTGCCGCATCGGCGGGCTGGCGCAACAGGGCCTGCACCGCGCCAAAGCGGGGATCTTCTGCCGATAGGCGCAACAAGGCCTGCATCCGCCGCCAGCCGGAAATCAAGCCATAACGGCCATCGCCCAGATCGCAGACCTCGATCGGCATCCGCTGGCCATGCAGGCGGATCGAGCCGATCAGGTTTTCCAGTTCCTCTTCGTCCAAGCCGATGCGGTCGCGCACCAGATGGGTCAGATCGACCTGCGCCAAGGGCAGACGCAGCACCATGCGGCCTTCGGCGCGCGCTTGCGACAAGACGCCCGCCAATTCATCCAGCGCCGCTTGGGCCGCAGCCTCAGCCGCCACCCGGGCGATCGGCGGGCTGGTGTTCAACCCGCTGGACAAAGCGGGGCGCGCCAGCACATCGGTGCCGGTATCAGCCTCATCGATACCGCCGGGGGCGAATTGTGGATTGGGGATCAAGCGACGACGTTTGGCCATTGGGCACCTCCTACAGGGCGAGCATGGCGGCCCTGCATGAAAACTCGATTAACAACACAGATCAATTTTTCGCATCCTGCGCCGCCAGCTCGTCGCGCCGCCAGATGCCATAGAGCAAGCGCTTGAATTCGGCCCAAGTCGCATCGAATGTTTCGCGCCCGCGCATATAGGTTTCGCGGTTGAAATCGCGGTAATCGGCCTCGTAGATGCCATTCACCTGTTCGCCCGCCTGGCCGATCAACGCGGTGAAATCCTGCCGTTGCGGCGTCATCGCGCGGCCCAAATAGGCCTGCATGAAAGAGGCCAATTCACCCTGCTGGCTGGAATCGAAGCGCGTGATGACCGTGCGCACCGCGTCCCATTCGAAGGCCAGTTCCGGCCTTCCCAAAGCGCGGGCGGCGACATTTTCGCCCTCCTCGATCGAGGAGAAGGTCGAATGCAGCATATCGAAGAAACGCCCCGTGGAATCGAATTCCAAGAAAGACGCCCCCAGCGGCACCAGCAAGATATCCGCCGCCGCCAAGCCGTTGATCGTCAGATAGCCAAGGGCGGGGGGGGTATCGATAAAGATCAGGTCGTATTGGTCCAGAATGCCGCCTTCGTCCAAGGCATCGCTCAAAGCGTCCCACAGCTTCCAGCCGCGCGCCTGCATCCGCCAGACCGGGATCTGGAATTCGGCCCAATACAGGTTCAATTGCGAACCGATCAGGTCGATATTGGGCCAATGGGTGTTCTGGATCACCTCTTGCGGCGTGATCTTCAAGGCCTCTGTCAGGGTGTCATCCAGCGGATGGGGCAGGTCGCCACGGTCGACGCGGCCGCGATTTTCCTGTTGCAAATGGCGGGCATAGTGGCGCGCCAGCAGCGGGAAGGCGGTCTGCCATTCATCTTGCACCTTGCCGCCAAAGATCGAGGTCATCGAGCCTTGGGCGTCCAGATCGATCACCAGCACACGATAGCCGTCCAGCGCCGCCGACATCGCCAGATGCGCGCAGGTCGATGTCTTGCCGACGCCGCCTTTGAAATTGGCGACCGCCACCATCTTGGCGGGCAGCCCCGCCGGACGATAGGGCAGGTAATCCTTGTTCTTGGCACCTTCGGCGGCAAAGAAGGCACGCAGGCGCAGCACCTCGTCCAGACTGAACCATTTGGCGCCGCCCTCGGTTTCCGATGCCCCCTGCGGCAGATCGGGATTGGCCTTCAGCACACGGCGGAAATGGCCCTGCGCCACGGGGATCAGATAGCGGCAAATCTCCCAGGTGGAAAACAGCCGCAGGCTTTTGCGTCCCGCTTCCCCCATGCCCCGCGCGGCCAGATCATCGCGCCCGCGCCCCGCCTGATCGGCGATCCGCGCAAGGTCCTGGGTGCCGACGGGGGCACCCAAAGCGGCCATGGCGCTATCGGGAGAGATGTTGAAATAGGGGGGGAGGTCGGATCCCGCCTCACGGCTCGATTCGCGTGCCATCTTGCCTCATGTATGCATTTTTTACGAATATACATGAAAAGACGGCACATGAAAGGAAATGCACAACATATCCGCTTATATTGTGATTTTTCTATGCAATATCAACGTACTGTCAGGGTTACGCTTCCTATCAGAACTATAGCCGATTGGAAGGGCTTTGGCGCCTATAGAGTTAATTAGATGTTATATATATAGTTACAGAGAAACGATAGCTTCATTAAGACACTGATATATATTGATAATATATATCATCTTATCATCAAAGTGACTCTGAAACACCGTTAGGGTGACTCTGATACCCCGAGCCTGCGACTCTGATACCCCGATCGCTTGCGCGATCTGGCTTTGCCTTTCCGGTTGCTTGTGGATAACTTGGGCGTCAATGAAACCACGAAGTTTCAAAGCCGCGCCAACAGCGGCTGGCCCAGAGCAGGGGCCATGTGGATTGAGGTTTAAGCGCGGCTCAGATCGCGGATGTGAAGGATGGCAGGGATGAGCGCCTCAGATATCGCGGCAGTGACGGCGGCGCCGGTTGCAAGCGCGTCTTCGGGCGGGAATTTCTTCTTATGCGATATTTTCGACGCCCTGCCGAAGAACGATATGGCGAGCATGGAGCATCCGTTGTTCTCGCTGTCGACGCGGCCCGATCGGCGGATCCTGAACTATATCCATAACGGTGTCGAGGTGACGGTGGTGCCTTCGGTCAAGGGATTGGCCACGCTGTTTGACAAGGACATCCTGATCTATTGCATCAGCCAGCTGATGGCGGCGATCAATGCGGGACGCGAGGTGTCGCGCCATGTGCGGCTGACCGCGCATGATCTGATGGTGGCGACCAATCGCGATACCTCGGGCGATGGCTATGCCCGTCTGCGCGAGGCGTTTGAACGGCTGGCAGGCACCCGCATCACCACCAATATAGAAACCGGCGGCATCGAGGCGACCACCGGTTTCGGCCTGATCGAGAATTGGCAGATCCTGCGCGCGACCAAAGGCGGGCGGATGGTGCAGGTGACGGTGACCCTATCGGACTGGTTGTTCCGCGCGGTGCTGTCGAAATCGGTGCTGACCTTGAGCCGGGATTATTTCAGCCTGCGCAAGCCCTTGGAACGCCGTGTCTATGAATTGGCGCGCAAGCATTGCGGGCGCCAGCCGGAATGGCGGGTGTCGATCGAGGTCTTGCAGAAGAAATCCGGCTCGGCCTCGCCTTTGCGGGTGTTTCGCAAGATGATCCGCGACATGATCGCCAGTGATGCGCTGCCCGAATATCATCTGGCCGAAGAGGCGGGCGATATGCTGGTGGTGCGTCGGCGCGATCAGGTGGTCCTGCCGGGCGAGGGGCCGGTGCTGAAAGCCGAGACCATGGACCGCGCGCGCGCCTTGATGCCGGGCTGGGATATCTATGCGCTAGAGGCCGATTGGCGCGAGATGTGGCAAAGATCGGGGCGGCCGCGGCTGCGCAGTCCCGACGGGGCCTTTCTGGGCTGGATCAAAAAACGCGGCCAATAGGGCCGCGTTTTTGCATCTCAGACGTTTCGCATGCGAAACATTTAGCGCCGCATCAGCGCCTCGATCACGCGGTCTGCCGCTTGTTCGGGGGTCAGATCGACGGTGTTGACCACCAGCTCGGGGGCATCGGGCGCTTCATAGGGGCTGTCGATGCCGGTGAAGTTTTTCAACTGTCCGGCGCGGGCCTTTTTATACAGACCCTTCACATCGCGGCTTTCGGCGACTTCCAAGGGCGTGTTGACGTGGATTTCCATGAATTCGCCCGCTGGCAGCAATTCGCGCACCATCCGGCGTTCGGCGCGGAAGGGCGAGATGAAGGCCGTCAACACGATCAGCCCCGCATCGGTCATCAGTTTCGCCACCTCGCCGACGCGGCGGATGTTTTCGACGCGGTCGGCATCGGTAAAGCCCAGATCGCGGTTCAGCCCGTGGCGGATATTGTCGCCGTCCAGCAGGAAGCTATGCTTGCCCATGGCATGCAGTTTTTTCTCGACCAGATTGGCGATGGTCGATTTGCCCGATCCCGACAGGCCGGTGAACCACAAGACCGCAGGCTTCTGGCCCTTTTGCGCGGCATGGGCGTCGCGGTTGATGTCCAAGGCCTGCCAATGGATGTTCTGGCTGCGGCGCAACGCGAAATGGATCATGCCGGCGGCGACAGTGGCATTGCTCATCCGGTCGATCAGGATGAAGCCGCCCAGATCGGCATTTTCCGCGAAAGGCGCGAAGGGCACCGCACGATCCAGCGACAGATTGACCACGCCGATCGCATTCAAGCCCAAGGTTTTGGTGGCGGAATGGTCGAGCGTGTTGATATTGACCTCGTATTTCGGCTCGGTCACCGTGGCGGTGACGGTCTGGGGGCCGATCTTCAACAGATAGGGGCGACCGGGCAACATGGCGGCCTCGCTCATCCAGACCAAGGTCGCCTCGAATTGATCGGCCACCTCGCAAGGGGCATCTGCCGCCACGATCAGATCCCCGCGCGAACAGTCGATCTCATCGTCCAAGGTCACGGTCACCGATTGGCCCGCCACCGCCATCGCCAGATCGCCGTCATAGGTGACGATGGCTTTGACGCGGCTGGTCTTGCCCGATGGCAGCACGCGGATCGCATCGCCCGGATGCAGGCTGCCGGCCGCGATCTGACCGGCAAAGCCGCGGAAATCCAGATGCGGACGGTTGACCCATTGCACCGGCAGCCGGAAGGGCTGGTCGGCCAAGGCCTGACCGGTGATCGGCGCCTCTTCCAGATGGGCCAGCAGGCTCGGGCCTTGATACCATGGCATCGCTGCTGATTTTTCGGCGATATTATCGCCCTTCAGCCCCGAGATCGGGATCGCCAAGAACGACCCCATGCCGATCTGCGCCGCGAATTGTGAATAATCATTCACAATCTGATCGAAGCGGTTCTGGTCATAGCCCACAAGGTCCATCTTGTTGATTGCCAAGACGATATTCTTGATCCCCAACAGATTGACCAGATAGCTGTGCCGCCGTGTCTGGGTCAAAACACCTTGGCGCGCATCGATCAAGATCACCGCCAGATCGGCGGTGGAGGCGCCGGTCACCATATTGCGGGTATATTGTTCGTGACCCGGCGTATCGGCCACGATGAACTTGCGCTTTTCGGTGGCAAAGAAGCGGTAGGCCACATCGATGGTGATGCCCTGTTCGCGTTCGGCGGCCAAACCATCGACCAGCAGCGCGAAATCGATCTCGCCGCCTTGGGTGCCGACGGCCTTGCTGTCGCGTTCCAGACTGGCCAATTGATCTTCGAAGATCATCTTGGTGTCATATAGCAGCCGCCCGATCAAAGTGGATTTGCCATCATCCACCGAGCCGCAGGTGATGAAGCGCAGCATGGTCTTATGCTGGTGGCGGTCGAGATAGGCGTCGATATCTTCGGCAATCAGCGCATCGGTTTTGTAAAGTGGCGCGCCCATGTCAGAAATACCCTTCCTGCTTCTTCTTTTCCATCGAGCCGGATTGGTCATGGTCGATCGCCCGGCCCTGGCGTTCGGAGGTGGTGGTCAGCAACATCTCTTGGATGACCTGTGGCAAGGTGGCGGCGGTGGATTGCACGGCGCCGGTCAGCGGATAGCAGCCCAGCGTGCGGAAGCGGATCGATTTCAATTCCGGCACCTCGCCCGCGCGCAAGGGGAAGCGGTCGTCATCGACCATCAAAAGCATGCCGTCGCGGCTGACCACCGGACGCGGCGCTGCGAAATAGAGCGGCACGATTTCGATCTGTTCCAGCTGGATATATTGCCAGATATCCAGTTCGGTCCAATTCGACAGCGGGAAGACACGGATGCTTTCGCCCTTGGCTTTACGGGTATTATAGAGCTTCCAAAGTTCGGGGCGCTGTTGCTTGGGATCCCAGCGGTGATTGGCCGCGCGGAAAGAAAACACCCGTTCCTTGGCGCGGGATTTTTCTTCGTCACGCCGCGCGCCGCCAAAGGCCACGTCGAAATTATGCAGGCTCAGCGCCTGTTTCAGCCCTTCGGTCTTCCACAGATCGGTATGCAAAGAGCCGTGGTCGAAGGGGTTGATGCCCTGATCCACCGCATCGGGGTTTTGATGGACCAAAAGCTCCATCCCCGCTTCGCGCGCGGCGCGGTCGCGCAAGGCATACATGTCGCGGAATTTCCACGTGGTATCGACATGCAGCAGCGGGAAGGGCGGCGGCGCGGGATAGAAGGCTTTCTTCGCCAGATGCAACATGCAGGCGCTATCCTTGCCCACCGAATAAAGCATCACCGGATTATCGGCATTGGCCATAACCTCGCGCAGGATATGGATGCTTTCCGCCTCCAAGCGCTGCAAATGGGTCAGGCGGGCGGGCGCCAAGGCGTGGGCGTCAAGAAGGGCGGGGCGAGGGGAGAGGGGCATCTGCATCGGCATACTCTATCTGATGGCCCTAGGGTCATAGCTGAAATTGGTAAAAATTCCCATGAGATCCAAACTATCCTGCTGAGAAAGGGTGGCTTTCCCGACTTCGCGATGACCGCTGGACGGATATTCCGCCGCGGGGCCGTTCTGGTGGATAGGCGCCCAGAATATGGCAGGGCTGCGGCGGCTTTAAGGGTTTTTCAACACCGAAGGTGCAGCCTATCCGATAGCGAGGACAGGAGGCGGCGATGGGCGGTGTGGTGGTTTTGGCCTGTCATGAGGGGGCCGCGCATCTGCGGGCGCAATTGGACAGCATCGCCGCGCAATCCCTGCGGCCCGCTCTGCTGATCATCCGCGATGACGGCTCGCGCGATGATAGTCTGGGGGTGATCCATGATTTCATCGCAAGCGGGCCGGGTTTCGCGGTGGATCTGCATCAGGGGCCCTGCCGCGGCGGGGTGGAGAATTTCCTGCAGCTGATCGCCTTGGTGCCGGATTGGGCGCAATGGCTGGCCTTTGCCGATCAGGATGATGTCTGGCTGGCGGGGAAGCTGGCGCGGGATTGGCGGCTGGTGTCGCGGCTGCAGGCGCGCGCGGGCCCCGTGCTGATCGGCGGGCCCAGCCTGATCTGCACGCGCCGCCTTGCGCCCTTGGGGGTGTCGCGCGCGCCCTGCAGGCCTTTGGGATTTCGGCATGCCTTGGTGCAGAATTTTGCCGGTGGCAATACGATGATGGTCAATCGCGCGGGCATCGATCTGCTGCAAGCGGCGGTGGGGGATCTGCGGCGCGCGGGCGTGGTGCCGGTGGTGCATGATTGGTGGATCTATCAGCTGATCAGCGGCGCGGGCGGGCAGGTGCAATTCGGCTTTCAGCCCTTGGTCTTATATCGGCAGCACGGGCGCAACCAGATCGGCGCCAATCGCGGGGCAGGGGCCGCGATCAAGCGCGGGTTTTGGATGCTGACGGGTCGGCTGTCGCGGTGGAACGGGAGGAATATCGCGGCGTTGCAGGCATCGGCTTTGCGGCTGAGCGGGGAGAACCGCGCCCTGCTGGAGGCTTTTGCAAGCTGGCGGGGCGGTGGGATGCGGGCCAGATTGGCGGGGCTGAAACAGAGCGGGCTGTATCGCCAAAGGGCCAGCGGACAGGCGGGGCTGTGGCTTGCGACCTGTCTGGGCAAGATCTGAGCGCGCAGGCCTTAAGCTGTCTTAACCGCGCAACACCTAGCCTGCCGCCAGTTTCCTTGCGGAGGGCGAAATGGCTGATATCACTGCCAATCTGGGATTGCCTTTGTTGCTGGCGGGGCAGGCGCAAAAGCATGTCACCCATAACGAGGCCTTGGCTCTGGTCGATCTTCTGGTGCAGGGCCTGGTGCAAGATATCCACCGCACCAGCCCGCCTGCCGATCCGGCACCGGGCCAGTGCCATATCGTGGCGGGGGGGGCGACGGGGCTTTGGGCGGGGCAAGCGGGCCGCATCGCGGGCTTTGTGAACGGCGGCTGGATCTTCATTACCCCGCGCGATGGCTGGCGGATGGCCCTGCCCAATGGCGATGCGCTGCGCTTTGCCGATGGCCTGTGGCAGCTGGCAAGCGCCCAGCCCCTGCAGGTGGGCGCCATCGGCATCAATGCTGTGGCCGATGCCACCAATGGCTTGGCGCTATCGGCCCCGGCCAGCCTGCTGAGCCATCGGGGCGCGGGCCATCAGCTGAAGATCAACAAGGCGGCGGCTGGCGACACCGCAAGCCTATTGTTCCAGTCCAACTGGTCGGGGCGGGCGGAAATGGGGCTGATGGGGCAGGATGATTTCGCCATCAAACTCAGCGCCGATGGCAGCGGCTTCATCGATGCCTTGCGGCTGTCGCGCAGTTCGGGGCTGGCATCGGGGGCGGCGGTGGCGGCAAGCGCCAGCGATACCACCGCGGGGCGGCTGTTGAAAATGGGGGCGGGGCATCAGCAGTTGGATGCCAGTTTATACAGGCGCGGCAATATCTTGGGCACCGTCGCCCAAACCAGCGGGCTGCCGAGCGGGGCCATCATCGAACGCGGCAGCCATGCCAGTCATGGCGACTATTGCCGCTTTGCCGATGGCAGCCAGATCGTCTGGCTCAAGCGCAGCCATACGCCTGCGGCCGCCACCACCGCCACGTTGAACTGGACCTTTCCAGCCGCTTTCGTGGCGGGCGGCAGTGTGGTGGTGCAGCTAAGCGCGCAAGACGCCAGCCCCGGCAGTTCGGGCCTGCGGCTGGGATATACCAATCTGACCGCCACCGGCTGCGATTTGGCGATCTATCGCACGGCGGCCATTGCCACCGAACTGGCGGCACTGGCGATCGGGCGCTGGGTCTAGGCTTGACGCGGGGGGGGCGGCGGCTAAGTTGCGCCGATCAGGGCGGTTTTCGGCATGAGGGGGCATATCCTGCCCCGCGCGCCACCGCCCCCCGAAGGAGTTCTGGTGATGAAAGTAGGCGCGGCATGACGGGGATCAGCCAACCGGTTGTGGTGATGGGGGCGGGCGCTTTCGGCACCGCTTTGGCAATCGCTTTGACCGAAGAGGGCGGCCAAAGCCTGCTCTGGGGCCGCCCGAGCGCGGGCTTTGCCGAGCTGCAGGACTTGCGTGAAAACCGCAAGCATCTGGCAGGGGTGGCTTTTCCCGAGGGACTGCAGTTCTGCACCGACCTTGCCCAGATTGCACGCGGTTCGATCATTCTGCTGGCGGTGCCGACCCAAACCCTGCGCGGCCTTCTGGAGGCGCAGCGTGAGGCTTTGGCAGGCCATGTGCTGGTCGCCTGCTGCAAGGGGGTCGAACGCGGCACGGGGCTGTTGCCCAGCCAGGTGATTGCCGATGTCTTGCCTGAAGCGCGCATCGGCGTGCTGACCGGCCCCAGCTTTGCCGCCGATATCGCGCGGGGCAAGCCCACCGCCTTAACCTTCGCAAGCCTTGATCTGCAGGCCGAGGTTCTGCAATCCCAATTGTCGCGGCCCAGCCTGCGGGTCTATCTGAGCGATGATCCGATCGGCGCGCAGCTGGGGGGGGCGTTGAAAAACGTGATCGCCATCGCCGCCGGTATCGCCATCGGGGCGGGTCTGGGCGAAAGCGCACGGGCGGCGCTGATGACGCGGGGATTTGCCGAAATGGTCCGCTTTGCGGCGCATAAGGGCGCGCGGGCGGAAACCCTGTTCGGTCTGTCGGGCTTTGGCGATCTGGTCTTGACCTGCACCTCGCCGCAGTCGCGCAACCTGCGCCATGGCCTGGCCTTGGGCGCGGGCGCGCCCGTTGATCCTTCGGTGACGGTCGAAGGGGTGATGACGGCCTATGCGGTGGCGGAAGCCGCGGGGGATCAGGACCTGCCGGTGACCCAGATGGTTGCGGCTTTCCTGAAAGGGGAGTGCAGCTTGCAGGAGGCGATCGAGGCCTTGTTGTCGCGCCCCTTGCGCCGCGAGATCGATCAAGACCAGCCATAAGCATCATGCGACCGGATCGCGCTGCAACCATGGCGGGATCTGGCCCCGCATCAGATGGTCATGATGGCGGATCGCTTCTTCGATGCTGGCATAGGGGTAAAGCCTACCCGCCTCCAGCACCACGCCCGCCTGACACAGGCTGCGCAATTGCGCCGTCGCATGGGAGACGATGATCGCACCGGCATGGCGCAGCCGATCTTTCAGCATCGCCTCGCTTTTGGTGCGAAAGGCGCCATCGCCCACGGCGGTGATTTCGTCGATCAGATAGGTGTCGAACGGGATCGCCATCGATACCGCGAAAGCAAGCCTTGCCCGCATCCCCGACGAATAGCTGCGCAGCGGCAGGTGCAGATGCGCGCCCACTTCTGCCACATCAGTCACAAAGCGCAACATGTCATCGCAATCCACCCCATAGAGCCGCGCGATGAATTTAGCGTTTTGCGCCCCCGTCATGTCGCCATGAAAGCTGCCCGAAAATCCCACCGGCCATGACACCCGCCCCTCGTGGCGGATCTCGCCGCCATCAGGCTGGATGGTCCCCGCGATCATCTGCAAAAGGCTTGATTTCCCTGCCCCATTGCGGCCCAGCAACCCGACACAGATCCCCGCCGGAAAGCGATAGCTGATGCGGTCGGCCACCAGCTTATGCGCCCCGTGCAGATGGTAGGTCTTGCGCAATCCGATCAGTTCGATCATCGGCGGTCGCGCAGGCTGTAATAGATCAAGACCATGATCGCCCATCCCAGCAAAGCAAAGCCGAAGACCCCCGCGCTTAACCAAAAGCGCTGCGGATAAAGCGCCTCTTGCGGCAGGCTCGGGCCGGTATAGGCCGCAAGATAGCGGCTTTTGCGCTGTGCTTCCGCCTCTGCCGCGTGATAGGCCGCCAAAGCCGCCAGATAGGCCTGTTCGGCAAAGCCGCGATCCACGTTCAAGCGTTCATATTCCCCAGTCAGCACCGCGAAATCGCTGCTGTGATCGGCCGTGTCTTCCGCCCCGAAGCCCAGCTTTTTCCGTTCGGCCGCGATCATCGCATCCACCACGCCGAGCTTGCGGGCGGCTTGCGACAGGCGCGGATCTTTCGCATGTGTCGTGCCTTGCAGCATGTCTTGTTCCACCCGCGCGGCAATGCGTTGTTGTTGCAAGTCATTGAGCAAGCCCATTTGGCTTTGCACATCGGCGCTGGGATCGACGAATTGATGGCGGGAACGGAAATCGGTCAAAGCAAGCCGCGCCTCATCCAGCCGCAAGCGCGCCGCGGCGAGTTCGGCTTTGGCATAGCGGGTTGCATCCGCGCGGGCGGTATCCGAGAGCGCATTGATCATATCCGCCGCATTGGCAAACAGGGTTTGCGCGACGCTTTGGGCATCTTGCGGCGTGAAGGCATGCACGCGCAGTTCCAAAAGACCGCTGGCGGTATCGTAATCCACCTTCAGCATGCGGCCCCAATAGTCGGTCAGATCCTCGATCGAGCCCTCGGGGCTGAAGCGGAACCAGACATCCTTTTGCGGTTTGCCATAGATCTTACGCAGATCAAGCTGTTGATCCAGTTGATCGATCAGGCTGCGGCTGTGGACGAAGCGATAGAGGATATCGCTGTCGCTGCTGCTGCCGCCGGTCAAAGCCCCCAGACCGCCCAGCAGGGAAAGCGCCGAAGGGCTGGTTTCGGAGCGCACCGAAAAGCCCAGCTCTGACACATATTGATCGGCCGCCACCCGGTACAAATACAGCGCCGCGCCCAAAGTCGGCAGCAAGACCAGCATCACAAAACTCAGCATGACCGCCATATGGCGCGCCCTCCAGCGAAACGGCGGTAGGGCTGCGGGAAGAGCGGGCGTCACCGCCACCGCCTGCGCCTCGAATGGCACCCGCGGCGGCGAAAAGGGCGAGATCACGGGCCGAGGCGGGGGGAGCGCATTCATCTTATAACGCCCCTAATGTCGCCTAAAACATTGTAATATTTACTGGATCGGATGCTCATCGCGGTGCGGTCCTTCCTGCTCTGGGCTTTGTTGTGCCACAAAGGGGTTAAGAAAGCCTCAAAGCGCGTCGGCGTTTTTTTTCGACGCGATTAAAGCGAAAATTAACCCGCGCATGGCAGGAATCAGGAACGCGCGGTGGCCTTTCTGCCGTGGTTGATCCTTCGGAGGCTGTGGATGCGCTTTGCGACTGGCGATCCGTCTTTTTCCCGCCTGAGCGGCTTCAGGGCGGTGTTCGCTTTGATCCTGCGCGAGATGGCCAGCACCTATGGCCGCTCGCCGGGGGGCTATCTTTGGGCGATCTTCGATCCTTTGGCGGGGGTTGCCCTGCTAACGGTGGTGTTTTCTTTGGTTATTCCCGCGCCACCATTGGGGGGCAGTTTCGCGCTTTTCTATGCGACCGGCTATTTGGCCTTCGCGGCTTTCACCGATCTGACCATGAAAATTGGCCAAGCGATCCGCTATTCGCGCCCGCTGCTGGCCTATCCCCGCGTGACCTATCTCGACGCGCTTTTGGGGCGGCTTTTGCTGAATATGGGCAGCGAATTGGTGGTGTTCATCCTGATGATGGGCGGCATTCATCTGTGGTTTGCCGTTCACCCCGATCTGGCGGCAGGCTGGCTGTGGCAAGCCCTGTCGATGCTGGTGGTTCTGGTCTTCGGCATCGGCGCGCTCAATTGTTACCTCTTCAGCCGCTTTCCGCTGTGGGAGCGGCTTTGGGCGATCCTGACCCGCCCGCTGTTCTTCGCATCGGGCGTGTTTTTCCTGCCCGATACGATGGCGCCCTTGTTGCGCGATGCGGTGATGTGGAACCCGCTCACCCATGTGATCAGCGCCATCCGCGCGGGCTTCTATCCGCTTTACGAAGCGCGGCTGGTCAGTCCTGCCTATGTCTATGCCATTGGGATGCCCTGTCTTTTTTTGGGTTTGTTGCTGTTGCGCCGCCATACCCGTTTTTTGATCGCCGAAGGCGCCTAACCCCCCATGAAAGAGACCATTATGCCCTATGCCAAATCGATGCGCCTTGATCGGCTGTGGCGTCTGTTGCAGGTCGCGACCTTGGGATTGAACCTGCGGCATTGGCGCTATTGGTGGCTTTTGCGGCGCAGTGCGCTGTTTGATGCGGCCCATTACCGGCGTCAGAATCGGCAGCTGCATCCCGTCTATCGGTTGATGCCGCGCCACCATTATATCTGTTTCGGCGAAGCTATGGGCTTAAGCGCAAACGCGACTTTCGTGCCAGACGATTATTTGCGGATGAATGAAGACCTGCGCGCGGGCGCCATGGCGCCGCTCAAGCATTATCTCTTCTATGGCAAACGCGAAGGGCGCAAGACCAAGGCGCCGCCTGTCGCACCAGCGCTGCCGCCGATCGACTGGCCGCAATTGCGCTTTGATGCCAAGCGGCCGAAGGCCGCGCAGGCCATTGTGCTGCATCTTTATTATGCCGATCTCTGGCCCGAGTTCCGCAGCGATCTGCAGCAGGTGGATATCGATTTCGACCTCTATGTCTCGCTCACTTGGCACGGCCCGGAAACGGCGGCCTTGGCCGAAGAGATCAGACAGGCCTTCCCCACGGCCTTCGTGTGCTGCACGCCAAATCACGGCCGCGATCTGTTGCCGTTTTTGATGTTCGTCAATTCCGGATGTCTGGAGGGCTATCGTGCGGTGGCAAAGCTGCATGGCAAGAAATCGCCGCATCGATCCGATGGCCGCGCGTGGCGGCGCGATCTGGTCACGGGCATTTTGCAAAGCCCGCATAGCGCGGCACGTCTGCAGGTCTTTCTGGCTGATCCCGAGGCGGCGATCTGGGTGGCGGATGGCCAGCATTTGACCGATAATCGCTGGTGGGGCAGCAATCGCGCAAAGGTGCGTGATCTTCTGACGCGGCTTGAAATCGATTTGCCGCAAGGCGATGCGCCCTCTTTCCCCGCCGGATCGATCTATTGGCTCAAGCCGTTGATATTGCGCCTTTTGCAAGGGATGCAACTGGGTGTGGAGCATTTCGAGCGCGAAGCGGGCCAATTGGATGGAACGCTTGCGCATGCGCTCGAACGGGTTCTGGGATGTTTGGCCGCCGCGGCGGGGCAAAAGATCCGCCAAACCCATGAATTGCGGGGCCGCGCCGTTGTGACAGGCGGCCCTCCGCAACTGGTTTCGGCTTTCTATTTGCCGCAATTCCATCCCACGCCGGATAATGATCGCTGGTGGGGGCGCGGCTTTACCGAATGGACGAAGCTGGTCGGCACGCAATCGCAATTCGCCGGTCACCTGCAGCCGATGCTGCCGGGCGAACTTGGCTATTACGATCTTCGCCTTGCCCAGACCTTGCAAGCCCAAGCCGATCTGGCGCGCAGCCACGGGATCGATGCGTTTTGTGTCTATCATTACTGGTTTGACGGCGCGCGCCAGCTTGAAGCGCCGATGGAAATGCTGCTGCAGACCCCGAAGCTTGATTTTCCCTTCTATCTGGCCTGGGCCAATGAAACCTGGCGGCGCAACTGGGATGGCCTGTCCGGAGAGGTGTTACAGGCGCAATCCTATCAGCCGGGATTTGAGGCGGCTTTGGCCGCCGATCTGCGCCGTTTCATGGCGGATCCGCGCTATTTGCGCCCCGACGGGATCAGGCCGCGCTTGGTGATATATCGCCCCGATGACCTGCCGGATCCAAACGTCAATATCGCCCGCCTGCGCCGCGCGTTCCGCACCTTGGGGGTGGGCGAGATCGAGTTGGGCGCGGTACGGTTCCATCTGCCGCAAGACAAGGCCATGGCCGATGATCTGTTTGATTTCTGGATTGAAATGCCCCCGCATGGTCTGGTGCAGGCCGAAGATTACCGCTGGAGCACTCCCCACAGCCACCGCATGCCGGTGCCGGTTTCAGCCGGATTTTCAGGCTTGATCTATGATTATGCCAAGGTCAGCCGCCGTGCGCTCGATCCCGCCTATCGGGCCAGCCTGCCGCCCAATACCATCGCTGGCGTGATGCCAAGCTGGGACAATTCCGCCCGTCGCGGGTCCAAAGCCCATATCGCCTATGGCGCCAATCCGGCACGCTTTGCGCAATGGATCCACGGCTTGCTGGGCCCCCCTTTGCAAGGATCTTACCGGCAGGAAATCATGATCAATGCCTGGAACGAATGGGGGGAAAAGGCGATGATGGAGCCGAGCCTGCTCTTTGGACGCGCCAATCTGGAGGTGCTGCGCGACAGGCTGGATCAGGCGGTCCTCGCCGCGGATCAAGCGCCTGTGGTGCCCGTCGCCCGCGCCTCGTGAGCTCAAGGAGATGACATGGCCAAGTTAGTCTTGCATATCGGCACCCATAAGACCGCCACCACCACGATTCAGGATTGCTTCGCCCGCAATGCCGATCTGTTGGCGACCCATGGGGTGATCTATCCGCGGCTCAACCGCGCGAACGGGCATCATGGCTTGGTGATGGACTGGGTCGGCCTGCCGCTGGATTATGCCATCGAAGGCGGCAGTTTGGCGGCGATGCACAAGCTTGCCCAAGACTACGGTCTGGCCGATGGCACGGTTTTCTTGTCGAGCGAGGAATTTTCCCGCGCCTCGCCCGGCGCAAGGGTGGATTTTGCCGCGCTCAGACAGGCCGCGGCCGGATTTTCCAGCATCGAACTGGTGTGCCTGCTGCGCGAGCAATGGCAATTCCTGCAATCGATCTATCTGGAAATCTCGCGCCACAGCCAATCCGCCCCGCCCGCGCATTGGGTGGCAAACCTGTTTGCCACCGATATGCCGCAGGGGCTTTGGGCGGATTATACCCGCCTTTACAGCGATCTTTTGCAGGTCTTCGCCGCCGCAGAGATCCGCTTTTTCAGCTATGCCGATTGGGCGGCGGCGCCTGGCGGGGTGCTGGGGCAGATGCTTGGCTATCTGGGGGTCGATCTGGCGCTTGAGGATCTGGATATGCCGCATGGGGGGCGCTCGAATGTCTCGCCGGTGGCCTTGGCGGGGTGGGCGGCCAATGTGGTGGCCCATCCCGCCCCCGCCTCACCACGGCTGGTCAAAGCCTGCACCGGCGCCTTCGAGGTGGAATATGGGGAAAGCCGGCCAAGCGTGCTGTGGCAACGCGATGAAATGCACCGCTTGCTGGATTATGGGGCGGGGCGAAACGCTGCGCTGGCACGGGCCGTAGCGCCGCATCAGCCGGATTTTGCCATGCCGCCCCAATTGCCCCCTGCCCAAGCCGTCTATCGCGAGGATATCACCGCTAGCTTCTGGTGCCGTGCCGCGCGCTGGGTCCATCGCGGTGACACATCATCGGGCGCGGCATGAGGGGATAGGGCATGGTCGCGGGCGCGGTAAGTGGCAGCGGCATTGCGGTTTCGGGCCTGGGCGGCCCTGTCGGCTATGGCGAGAGGGTGATCGAGCGGGTCGATGACGGGCTCTGGCGGCTGGACCTCTCGGCGGTTTTCGAAAACGGGTTTAGGTTCTTTGACCGCTCTTATGGCGCAGGCGATGTCTGGCTGAGCAATAACGGCGTGATTTCCTTCGGGCAGGGGCAATCCGGTCCCAGCTATGGCGCCAGCGACAGCCTGCTGCTGGATCAGATTTCGGTCTTCTGGGCCGATGTCGATACCCGCCTGCGGGGCGAAGGGCAAGAAAGCGGCCAGCTTTATGTCGATATCGACCCTATGCGCGATGTGGTCAGCTTCACCTGGGATCTGGTGGGGCGCTACCGCTATGACAGCGACAGCCCCAATCGCTTCCAGTTGCAGCTTTACGATCGTGGCAGCGGCAATTTCGACATCGTGTTCCGCTATGAACGGATCGGCTGGTCGTCGCCGCTGATGGGGGGGGAATTGGGCGGCGGCGGGGCGCTGTGGGGGGCGCTGCACCAGCAAGGCATCCGCATGCCGCAGCAGCTGACGGTTGCGGGGCTCTGGGCGGATCTGGGGAATTTGCCCTTTTTGAACGGCAGTTTGGGGACCAGCGGCCTGTGGGTGGTGGAAATGCGCAGCCCCGATCCGCCCTTGCCAGAGACCTTGGCCCCCGGTGCGGGCAACGACACCCTTTATGGCGGCGATGGCCCCGATCTTCTGCGCGGATTTGAGGGGGATGATCTGATCTATGGCGGGGAGGGCGATGATTGGATCTATGGCGGCTCGGGCAATGATGAATTGCAGGGCAATGGCGGCAGCGACCAGATTTTTGGCGGCATGGGCGCCGATACTTT
>DALYSR010000025.1:0-32024 GCA_031991825.1 Paracoccaceae bacterium | reverse complement strand
CGTCAGCGCGCTGTGGTGATAGAGCCGTCCCCAATCGCCCAGATCCAGAAGGTCCCCTTTTCGAGCGACAGACAAACACTGTCCCCCTGAACCTGCTGCGCAAGGATGCGTTTACTGGCACGGTCTACCCGCGCGAGGTCCTGAAACATGCCATCTTGATGAACGCGACAGCTTTGATCCTTGTCCACAAACATCCTTCGAATGATCCCGAACCTTCCGATGCGGATATGAAGATGACGAAAGAGATCCAGAAGGGCT
Source organism: Paracoccaceae bacterium (assembly GCA_031991825.1). GTDB lineage: Bacteria > Pseudomonadota > Alphaproteobacteria > Rhodobacterales > Rhodobacteraceae > Pseudotabrizicola. Next base: position 31,766 of record DALYSR010000025.1, on the reverse strand, counting down.
GTAATGCGCTGGGGTTGACGCTGCATGACCACATTATCATCGGGGCAGGGCGTGAGATCAGCCTGCGCAGTTCCAACCTCATTTGAGGTTTGCTTCGCTCCGTCGAGCCGTCGCATGGCCTCTGGGTTGCTGCAGCATTCTGATTGTCGGCAGGCTTTGACTTGCCCTACCCCCCAAGCTTCCAGTATGAGAAGGTTGGGGGAGCGCGCCGTGAGCAATGCAAAATACATGGTGACTAGAGAGATCGGGATGGCGCTCGCCGTCCTGTCGATCTGGCTCATGTCATTGCTGGCGCCCATGCACCAGGTCTCACGGCTGATCGGCGAATTGTCCCAGGCGGGCATCATCACGGTGTCCCATTGGTCGCTCTGCGTTCCGCTCGATCTAGATGGCGATGGCCCTGACGGACCTGTCACCCTCTGCCCGGCGCAGGGCATAGGCAAGTCCGATATGCTGGTACCGATGCCGGCTGTTCTGCTTGCGGTTGCGGTTCCGGCTGTGCTGCTGGACGGATTTGATCTGACGCCGGAACGGTTTTGGTCACGGTTCCAATCCGAACCTGGGCAGCCCCGCGCACCGCCGATCCACAGCTGAATCTGGCATTCCCCGCCGCGCCTTTGGTGCGCGCGGCAGATGGCATTTGTCACGCGGAGGGTTTCGTGTGGACATACCCAGGATGCCATCACCGCTTCCGATGACCTGACGCCGCAACGCTCGGCCAGTGACATCGCGACGATTCCCCTGCTCGGAAAAGCTGATGAACTTTCATCCCTCCATGCGGCCAGCCTTGTTGCTGGTTCTCGCACTCAGCCCGTTGCCCTTGCGTGCGGAACCGGACCTTTCTGCGCGAGAACGGGCCTTCACCCGCTGCTGGGCCTGTCATGCGATTACGGGACCGGACGGCATCCAGATCGAGCGGGGCGGTCGGACTGGTCCCGACCTCTATGGCTTGATTGGCCGCCCGGCTGGCAGCATCGAGGGCTTTCGCTATTCCGCCGGACTTCAGGCGCTCAATGCCAGCGGCCTTGTTTGGTCTGAGGAGACGGTTCCGCAGGTGGCGTCGGATCCGACAGGCTTTTTGTGTAGCCAGTTGAACGATCCCGCAGCGCGGACTGCCATGCCCTTCGCCCTTCGCCCTTCGCGCGGACGGCGATGACCTTGCCACTTGGCTCGCGGCCCATTCACCTGCTGCATGATCGACCAATTGCCCCACAATCCGAAAGAACCAGCCATGAAAACCAACCTGTTATCCTCTAGCTCTCTCGCACTCGCTTGCACTCTGCTGGCTAGGGCGGCCCATGCCGACCAGCCGGTCACGATCAATTTCGCGGCCGAGATCGGTGGCAAACCCTTCTCTTGCGCTGACAGCTATGAGGGCTTGGGCGCGGCCAAAACCACCGTGTCCGGCACCGATTTTCGCCTGTTCGTCCATGATGCCGCTCTGGTGCGCGCGGATGGCGGTGTGCAGCCGATCGCACTGGATCAAGACGGCAAATGGCAGTTGGAAACCCTTGCGTTGCTGGATTTTGAAAATGGTAGCCATGGCTGTTCCACCGCGGGCAACGCCGATTTGAACACCAGCTTTCGCGGCACTGTGCCCGAAGGCGATTACATCGGGCTGACCTTCACCCTTGGCGTGCCTTTTGGGCAGAACCACATCGACCCGACGCTGTCGCCCGCGCCTTTGAACACCACCGGCATGTTTTGGAACTGGCAGAACGGCTTCCGCTTTGTGCGCATTGACATGGTTCCGGTCGCACAAGGCATGGGCGGCATGGCGCATGGGGCAGACGCTGCCGAAGCCGGTCACGGTGAGCACGGCGGGGCGTCGGGCTGGTTTTTGCATCTCGGCTCGACCCAATGCGCAGCGGAGTCGCGTACCGAAGCGCCCTCGGCCTGCGCCAATCCAAATCGGGTGATCGTCACCTTTCCCAATTTCGATCCGGCCGCGAATGTGGTCGTGATCGATCCGGCACCGGTCGTTTCTGGAGCTGATCTGACAGTCAACGCCGCCGATACCTCGCCCGGCTGTATGTCCTTTCCCGGTGACGCTGATTGCAACACTGTCATGTCCCGGCTGGGACTCCCCTTCGACGGCATTCCGGCCGGCGAACAGTTGTTGCTTTCGGTGCGCTAAGTGATGAAGCGGAGCCTTGCCCTGCTTGCGCTCCTCACCATCTCGGCGGCTTTTGCCGCCGGGGGGGGCGGTCTTGCCCAGATCGGTCTTGCCCAGACCGGTGTTGCGCAGATCGGGGGTCATTTCGTCTGGCCGGTTCCGGCCTGGATGCCGACCCCACCCGTGCCCGAGGACAATCCGATGACGCCCGAGGTGGTCGAACTGGGACGACGTCTGTTCTACGATTCCCGCCTGTCGCGGGATGGAACTGTGGCCTGTGTCTCCTGCCATGTGCAGGAGCGCGCCTTCACCGATGGCAGGGCTCTCGCCGTCGGGATCAATGGCACGCTGGGCATCCGCAATTCGCCGTCGCTGGCGAATGTTGGCTATTATCCGCAGCTCACCTGGGCCAACCCGCATGTGACCACGCTGGAATTCCAGGCGCTGATCCCGATCTTTGGCGACAATCCGGAAGAGATGGGCAGCAACGGGCGCGAGGCCGAGATCTTCGCGCGTCTGGCTTTTGACCCATACTATGCCGAGGCTTTCCCGGCAGCGTTTCCCGATCGACCCGAGATCGATCTGTTCACCGTTACGCGGGCGCTTGGTGCCTTCCAGCGCACCTTGATCTCGGTCGACAGTGCCTATGACCGGTTCAAATACTGGGGCGAAGTTGACGCAATGTCTGAGGCCGCCCGCCGCGGCGAGCAGTTGTTCTTCGACCATCGATTTGAATGCTACCACTGCCACACCGGCGTGCTGTTCACCGACAATCTACAGACTTCGCGCAGCGCCTTTGCAGAAAGCGGCCGCCACAACAACGGCCTCTACAACATCGAGGGGACCGGCGCCTATCCGCTTTGGGCGACCGGATTTTACGAAATCACCGGAAACCCGTCAGATATGGGCCGGTTCCGCACGCCAAGCTTGCGCAATGTCGCAGTGACGGCACCCTACTTCCATGACGGCTCGGCCGAGACGCTGCGCGATGTGCTGGACCATTATGCCGCTGGGGGGCGCAGCATCGCAGCTGGCCCCTATGCCGGGGACGGATCACAAAACCCGCACAAGGACGGGATGCTGGTGGGCTTTACCGCCTCTGATGCCGAGATCGCGGACATCATCACCTTTCTCGAAAGCCTGACGGATGAGGGTTTCTTGACCAACCCCGCCTATGCCGATCCCTGGCCAGAGACCCATCCGGCTAGGACGAAAAGGGTGGAGCCATGAGGCGCCTGATTGCGTTGTTGCTGCTCTTCGCCGCCGCGCCGGCATTGGCACATGAGTTCCTGCTGGGGGAACTGCAGATCATCCACCCCGCCATTTCGGCGACACCGATGAATGCGACATCGGCGCCGATCTATATGGTGCTGGCCAATGACACCGATCAGCCAGAGCGGTTGCTGGCCATCGAGACGCCCTTTGGCCCGGTGCGGTTCGAACGTCCGGCGACGGCCGACGACGGATCGACACGATGGGAGCGCGTGGCCTGGATCGACATTCCAGCGGGCGATATGGCGACGCTGTTTCGCGGCGAGATGCGCGGTGTCATCGAGGGTATTTCCCGCCCATTGTTCGAGGGCGGCAAACTCGATGGCACGATGGTCTTTGAGAAGCGTGGCCTGTTCGAAATGTTCTTCATAATTGATCCGTTGGATATCGAGGACGAAGATGCTGCAGTTGCAGTGGCGGAGCCTGACACCCTCGACCGCCCTGCCGAGATCAGGGGCGTTGCGGCGGCATTGCGCGCGGCACTCGGCGCCCCCGAGGCGATGATCGCCCCCATCGTGCTGGACGGCGACACTGCGATTGCAGGTTGGACTTTGGGTCATATGGGCGCGCGGGCCCTCCTACGGCGTAGCTCGGATGGCTGGCACGTCGAAATGTGGTCCGGCCCCAGCTTGAGCCTGCCGACGACTCTGACCAGTAGGGGCGTGCCGCGCAGCGTCGGGGACCGCTTACGATCTGAGCTCTCCGCTACCGAGGCGGCTCTTGGCACCGCTTTCATCGCGAGGTTCGATGCCTTTCCCGGCACGGTTCTGCTCTCGGAGGCCAGTACCGAATGACCCGTTCGGCGCAGCACATCGACGCGCTTACTGCGCGCATCCTTCTACGCGAGGTCAGATTTGCCTGCGCGGTTCTGGCGATCTGGCTCATGTCGTTGCTCGCACCGATGCATCTGGTCTCGCGCATGGCCGCGGATCTGCGGGTCGCGGGATACCAGACTGCCAGCGACTGGTCGCTTTGCATCCCGACCGGGCAGACCGATGATGTCGGTCAGCTGATCACGCTCTGCCCCGGTAAGACCATCGGCGGCGGCGGTCTGTTGCCCTATGATCCGTCGGCCTTCCTAGACATTTCCCCAAATTATGTGGCGCTTGCGCCGAATCTGTCGTCGCAACATCACCCTCTCCGGGTCTTTGAAACTTCAGTCCAGCCGCGCGCGCCCCCCATGGCGCGGCACGGCTGAATCCGGCGGGGCGTCCCGCCAAACCCTTTCAAGACAAAATGGAGTTCACACATGATCCGCAATCTTCTTGGCGCCGCTGTCGCGGCCACCACCCTGACTGTTCTAACCGCTCCCGCCATGGCGCATGTCACGCTCGATACGCGTGAGGCTGCGGCCAATGCTACCGTGCGTCTGGCGCTGCGCGTACCACATGGCTGTGGCGATGAAGCCACCCATACCCTGCGCGTGCAGATTCCGGCGGGCTTTGTAAACGTCCAGCCGATGGTCAAAGCCGGCTGGACCACTGAGGCCGTGCGTGGCGACTATGCCGCCCCTGTCACCCACCGTGATAATGAAGTGACCTCGGGCGTGACCGAACTGGTCTGGTCGGGCGGCGATCTGCCTTCGCACTTCTACGATGAGTTTGTGCTGCGCGGTGCCGTCGCATCCAGCGTCGCGCCTGGCACCCAGCTTTTCTTCGCCGTGGTGCAGCAATGCGCAACCGGTGAGGCGGTCTGGCTTGATACCTCGGGCAACCATGACGCCGAAGGTCCGGCACCGTTCATCACGGTGATTGAAGCGTCGGCACCCTCGGGCCACTGAACCCGGGATGTGGGGCGGTTCAGTCGCCCCGCATCTTCCCCCATCGATCTCTGGGAGCCTGTTTCATGACCCGCCTTGCCTCAATTTTATGCTCTGGCCTACTTGCGCTGGCGTCTTTGCTGTCACCTGTAGCTGCACATGCCCATGCCGCGCTGACGGCGGTCACGCCCTCCGAGGGCGCGTTGTTGGACGATGCCCCGGCCGAAGTGGTGATGACATTCAACGAAACCGTCCGTCCGCTGGCGATCATGCTGATCGGCCCCGATGGCGACAGCCGCGATCTGACCTCTGCGGCCAGCGGGGACAGCACGCTGACCATTGCGCTGCCGGATCTCGCGCGCGGCACCCAAGTCCTCAGTTGGCGCGTCACCTCGGATGACGGGCATCCGGTGACCGGTACGCTGGTCTTCTCGGTCGGTGACGTCAGCGGTGCCGCCGAGGTCGCGGTGGGTGATCCGCTGGTTGCCGGCTTCCTTTGGGGGGCGAAGCTGCTGATGTCGGTCGGATTGCTCCTGGGCATCGGCGGGGCATTGTTCGGGGCGCTGGCTAGGCTGCCCCCCGGCACGTCACCACCTCTGTCCCACCTGATCTGGCTGGGCCTTGTCATGACGCCGCTGGCGCTAGGCCTGCATGGCGCCGATGCGCTTGGGTTGCCGCTTGCGGGTCTTTTCACCGCCGAGGCATGGGGCACCGGCTGGGCCACAAGTTTCGGGACGATGACGGTGCTGGCCGTAATGGCCGGGCTGTTAGGATTGGCGGGCCTTTCCATCCGGCCGCTGGCTTTTGTCGCCGTGGCGCTGTTGGCGGCGGCCTATGCCTCGGCCGGTCATGCCGGTGCCGCCGATCCGCGCTGGCTCAGCCGGTCTATGGTCTTTGCACATCTGGCCGCGCTGACCTTTTGGCTGGGTGCGCTGATCCCACTCCTGCGCTGGCTGCGGCGCGCGGATGGAGCAGCGGCGTTGCAGCGCTTCTCTGACCTTATTCCCGTTGCGGTGATACTACTGGCGGCATCTGGTTTTGCCCTTGGCCTCTTGCAGATGGGGGACGCTGGTTTTGGTGGCTGGAGCACGGCCTATGGCCGGATCCTTGTGGCAAAGCTTGTGCTTCTGGCCATGCTCTTCCTGTTGGCTGCCTGGAACCGCTGGTCTTTGACGACGCCCGCCTTGCAAGCCGAACCGAAAGCGATCTTACGTTTGCGCATGGTGATCATCATCGAGCTGATCCTTGTGACTGGGATCCTTGGTCTTGCCGCAGGCTGGCGCTTCACCCCGCCGCCACGCGCGCTGGCCATGGTTGCCGCGGCCCCACCGGCATATGCCCATATCATGACGGCTGATTTGATGGCTGATCTGACGATCACTCCCGGCAACACCGGCACTGTGGCCACCGCGATCTGGCTTTCGGACAGCGCCATGCAGCCGGTCAGCCCGCAGGCCGTGACGCTGAGTCTCGCAATGCCCACGCGCGGTATCGAGCGCATGAGCCGAGAGGCCCGCGTCGATACCGAGGGTGTCTGGCATGTCCCTGATCTGATCCTGCCGCTGGCGGGCGACTGGCAGATTGACCTAGAAATCCGCATGACCCGGTTCTCGATAAGCCGAATCGAGGGCACGGTGACCATCCAATGACAAAGTGGACCTTGACCATGAAAACCGCAATTCTGCCTTTGATGATCGCCGTTGGCCTAATGGGCCAGCCCGCATTCGCGCAGCACCACGCCCACAGCCCCGCCGCACAGGCGCAGATCGGCGAGATCACAGTCACCGGTGCCTTCATCCGTGCAACCCTGCCGCGCGCGCCGGTGGGGGGGGCCTATCTGACGATCACCAATGCCGGGTCAGAGGATGACCGGTTGCTGGGCGCCACGGCACCTGTCGGTCGCAATGTCGAACTGCATGAAATGTCGATGCAGAATGGTGTGATGTCGATGCGGCTAATGGCCGAAGGCCTGCCCATCCCGGCAGGGGAGAGCGTCTCTCTAGATCCAAGCGGCATGCATCTGATGATCAACGGGCTGACCGAGCGGCTGCAGGAGGGTAACCGGCTCGATCTTGTGCTGACTTTTGAGAAGGCCGGTGCCTTGACCATGTCTTTTGACATTCTTGCGCTCAACGCCCGCTTCCATCCTGATTGGCCGATGCATGGCGCTGCTGACGAACAGGACATCCGACATGACCATGCAGCCATGGGTCATGACATCCCGTCGCAGGATGCTGCCGGGTTTGACCAACACAGCGTTGAAGGTGATGAGGCGCGTATCATCGGCCTGCTGAAAAACATGTTCGAGACCTCGGATAATCCGCTGACCGTCGCGCCGCTGCTGGTTGACGGCGATATTGCCATTATCGGCTGGTCGCAGGACGGTCGGGGCGGGCGGGCGCTCTTGCGCCGAGATGCAGTCGGGTTTTGGCATGTCAGCATTTGTGCTGGCGACGGGCTGCAGGGCGAGGCCAACATGGTACAGATGGGGATTGCCCCAGATGCCGCTGCACGCCTTGCCATAGCGCAGGCAGAAGCAGAAGCCGCCCTCACTCCCGAGCATGCCGCGCGGCTGGACCTCTTTGGCGAAGAGTTGTTCTTCGACAGCGCGGCCGGTCATGATGCCCACAGCCAGCACTGAGACCTGACATGACCCGCATATCCATCCGCACCTTCCGCATCGTACTTTGGGGTCTTATCCTGTTGGTGGGGCTGACCAGCAGTTGGTTCTTTTTGCGCCCGCAGCCGATCCCAACGCAACAGATGGCCAATGCCGATATTGGTCGAGGCGACTATCAGCTTGTCATCGACAATGGCGCCCCCTTCACCGAAGCGACGCTGCGCGGTCAGCCTTCGCTGGTCTTTTTCGGCTTCACCCATTGCCCTGATGTCTGCCCGACCACCATTGGCGATATTGCCGGCTGGAAGGATGATCTGGGCGAGCTCGGCAGCGAGCTCCGGGTGTTCCTGATCACCGTCGATCGGGAACGCGACACCCCCGAGATGCTTCGCGACTATGTCGGCTGGATCGACGGCGGACAGGGCGTGACCGGCACGGCAGAAGAGATGCAGAACGCCATTCGCGCTTTCCGCATCTATGCCAGCCGAGTGCCGCTGGAGAATGGCGATTACACGATGAACCACACCGCCTATGTGATGCTCTTTGACGCCGAAGGCCGGTTCAATCAGATCTTCAACTATCAGGAGGATCCGGCACAGGTGGTCGCGAAGCTCCGCCTTGCCTTGGGGGCGTGAAAAATGGCGATTTCTCGACTGAAACTGGTGCTTGCGCTGCTTTGGGCCAGCGCCGTCGCGGCCCTTGGCGTTGCACTGTGGTTCCTTGTGCTGTCGCCGGACCGCGATCGGATCGGAACGGCAGAGTTCGGGCGGGGCGAGTATCAGTTGATGACCCATGACGGTAAGGCCTTCACACAGTCCTCGCTACAGGGGCAGCCTTCACTGGTGTTCTTTGGCTTCACGCACTGTCCTGATGTCTGCCCGACGACCATCGGCGATATCATGACCTGGCAGGAAGAACTGGGCGGATTGGCTGACGATCTGCGCGTGTTCTTTGTGACCGTCGATCCAGAGCGGGACACAGCCGAGGTGCTGGCCGATTATATCGGCTGGCTGCCAGGCGGCGTTGGCGTGACCGGCTCGCAAGACGACATCAACGCCGCCATGCGTGCCTTCAGGGTCTTTGCCCGCAAGGTACCGACCGCGAACGGGGCATACACCATGGATCACAGCTCTTCGGTTCTGCTGTTCTCGAGGGATGGCGAATTTGTGACAAATATCTCTTATCAGGCACCGCACGAGGAAGCCCTTGAACGGCTGCGGCGCCTGTTCTGACCCCACCAGTGGTTCTGATTTGGCATCGCAATTCAGGAATTTCGGCGCATGAGTATGACGCGACAAACTGGATGAGACGCCGCGGCGGGCATGTGACGGAAGGAGGGCGTAGCCCGACTGAAGGCAAATGCCCACCGCGGTTTTCAGTTTCTGCATCTGTGTAATGCCCCAGCAGTTCCTGCTCAGTTCATGCGGCTCATTTGAATGCCTCAGCGTGTGTGCGCATTGCAAGCGCCTGATGAGGCCTCCGGTTGTTGTAAAAGGATATCCAGTCCGCGATCACGCGGGTGGCGTGCTGGCTGCTCTCGAAGCGGGGGCGGTGGATGCAGTGTTCCTTCAGGATGCGGTTCAGTCTCGATACATCTGTGATCGCGGCCGACCCGATACAATAGAGGTTTTCTTGCAGGGAGAGCCATCTTTGTGCTTGGTCGCCATGTAACCGATCAACAGATGAGACTTTTCATGAAGCGCCGAGAAAACCACGCCGTCGAAAAAGCGGTTGCCAAAGCTGATTTCAGTTGAGCGACTGGTTTCCAGAGCAGCGTAGAAGTTGGCTTCTGCTCCTACTGGCGGGATGTTCCCGATTGGCGCGTCACGAAGGGCTTCACCTAGATGGGCGGGATCAGCCGGACGTCATGGCCAGCTTAAGGATCTCTCGGCCCCAGTGATGGGCGGTGGCACAGGCCTTCATGACGACCAATGCTGGGGGCTGGCCTTGCACGAAAGCCAAGAATTGGCTAGCGATCGCTTCTTGCGGCCTGCAACCGCCCCCGTCGCAGTGGCGCCGGTAAGCTGAACACGTTCTTAGCAATATCGATCCCGATGAGAGTGACGTCTGGCATGGCTCCCGCCAATGGCCGATCCCGTCCTCAAGGATCAGCCTATCATGATCCGCCGCCGCCCGAGGGCAAATACCGTCATTGTTTGTGACACCATACTGCCACAAGGACTGTCAGAAGGGGCTATCCAACCCATCATCAAAGCCCAAGATATCTCTGGGAAATTTCATCACCATCAGCGCGCCTGTGCCGCGGTCGCGCGTCAAGAGCGGCAGTCACCCAAAGGGAAAAGGAATCATAGGTGATGCGGCTGGGAGATGAAAAGGGCGGGGAAACCCGCCCTTAAAGATGTTATTTCAGATGATGCGCGATGTGGTGGATATGTTCATGGCCAATGCCGCAGCATCCGCCGATGATCCGCGCGCCCGCCTCTTGCCATTGCTTGGCCCAGTCGCAATAGCCATGCGGGTTCAATTCTTCGCGCAAGGCCGAAACGGTTTCATTGGCCGCGCCGTCTTCATCCTGAGATTCCTCGAAGGCATTGGCATAGACACCATGCAGAAGATCGGGCGCTTGGGCCTTGGCGATGGCGAGCGCAGGGCCCATCACTTCGGGTTTCGCGCAGTTGAACAAGATCGCTTCGGCGCCAAGGCTTTTGGCCAGACGCGCCGCATCCGCCACGCTTTCGCCTGAACGCAGTTGCGGCGCGGCCTGACCTGTCACTTCGTCTTTCAAGGTGAAGGAAATCCACAGCGGCTTGCCGGTCGCTTGCACCGCTTGTGCTGCGCCGGTGGCTTCGGCAAGGCTCGATTGGGTTTCTGCCAGCCAGAAGTCGACATAAGGCGCAAGCCCCGCAACCAGTGGGGCAAACAATGCCTTGGCCGCGACGGGGTCAAACAATTCCGGCTGATAGGAGCCGAAAACCGGTGGGATGGAGCCCGCGACCCGCACATCGCTTCCTGCCGCAGCTTCGCGCGCCATTTGGCCTGCCAAAGCGGCCAGACGTTCGCCATCGGCATCAAAGCGCTCTTGGCCGATATGGAAGGGCACCAAGGCATAGGAATTGGTGGTGATGATATCGGCCCCCGCCGCGACATAGCTTTCATGTACGGCACGCACGGTTTCGGGCGCTTCGATCAGCGCAAGGGCCGACCATTCGGGCTGACGGAAGGGCGCGCCGGTGCGTTCCAACTCGCGGCCCATGCCGCCATCAAGGATCAGGAGTTCGGACATCTGCTTACTTTCTACGTAGCGATTGCGGGCTATTTAACGATTGCGGTTGAAATGTCCGCTGACAAAGGCGCGGCACCGCTCGGAATTGGGATTGTCGAAGACCTGCGCGGGCGGGCCTTCTTCTTCGATGCGGCCTTGATGCAAGAAGACCGCGCGCGATGACACTTCGCGGGCAAAGCCCATCTCATGGGTCACGATCAACATGGTGCGGCCTTCTTCGGCAAGGCTTCGGATGACTTTGAGCACTTCCCCCACCAATTCAGGATCAAGGGCCGATGTCGGTTCGTCAAACAACAGCGCCGCAGGGCGCTGCGCCAGCGCGCGCGCAATGGCCACACGCTGTTGTTGACCGCCCGACAGATGCGCCGGATAGGCGTCGCGCTTTTCGGACAGGCCGACTTTTTCCAAAAGCGACAAGGCTTCTTCCACCGCTTCGGCGCGGCTGCGGCCCTGCACGAATAATGGTGCTTCGATCACGTTTTCCAGCACAGTGCGATGTGGCCAAAGATTGAAGTTCTGGAACACGAAGCCCAAGCCTTGACGCATCTGGCGCGCGGTGCGCTCTTCGGCGCGGGTCAGCTTGCCGCCCTTGGGGGCCAAGCTCAGGCCGCCCAAGCTGACACTGCCGGAATTGGGCACTTCTAGCATCGGGATACAGCGCAACAGCGTGGATTTGCCCGAACCCGACGCGCCGATCAGTGAAATCACTTCGCCATCATTGGCATCAAGCGACACACCTTTCAGCACCTCATTGGCGCCAAAGGATTTATGCAGATTGCTCAGGGAGAGAGTGGCGGTCATTTTTGGCCTCCGAAAGCCCAAGGCGAGAGGCGGCGTTCGATGGCAGCCGCGCCCCAAGTGATGGCAAGCGAGATAGCCAGATAGATCAAGCCCGCACTGATAAAGATTTCAACCGCACGCCAGCTGACCGACACCTGTTCCCGCGCGATGCCGGTGATGTCCATCAAGGTGATGGTCGAGACCAGCGCGGTCGATTTGAACATCGAGATCACTTCGTTCGAATAGGCCGGCAAAGCTTGGCGGAAGGCCAAGGGCAAGGTGATGCGGCGGAAGATGGTGAAGCGCGACATGCCCGCCGCGCGTCCAGCCTCGATCACGCCCTGCGGCACCGATTTCAGCCCGCCGCGCAGAATTTCACTGGTATAGGCCGCATCGCACAAGATCAGCGCCAAAAGCCCGCACCAATAGGGCTCGCGCAGGAGGGGCCACAGGATGCTTTGGCGAATGAAGGGAAAGCTCGCAAGGCCGTAATAGATCAGGAACATCAAGATCAGCAGCGGCGTGCCGCGCAACGCCCAGACATAGCTAGAGGCAATCGCCGCTCCCAAGCGGGTCACGCGGATGGCGTTCAAGAACAAAGCCAGCAGCCCGCCGCCCAAAAGGCTAAGCACGCCCAAGTTCAGCGTGAGCGGCAAGCCTTTGATGATCTTGGGGAACAGGTCCAGATAGAAAGCGAAATCCATAGCTTATCTCGCCCCCCCGACAAGGCCCTTGGTGGCGCGACGTTCGGCAAAGCCGAACAGCAAGTCCGATATCGCGGTAATGGCCAGATACATCACCGTGCCGGCGAAGAAGAACAGGAAATGTTCTTGGGTCGAGCCTGCCGCGACCTGCACCTGACGCATGATTTCGACAAGACCGGTGACCGAGACAAGCGTCGTTTCCTTCACCACCGATTGCCATTGATTGCCCATGCCCGGGATCGCGGTCACGGTGGCTTGCGGCGCGATCACGCGGCGGAACAAGGTCCAGCGCGTCATGCCGCAGGCGCGGCCCGCCTCGATCGTGCCGTTGGGCACCGCCTGATAGGCCCCGCGCAGCACCTCCGATTGGCCCGCCGCCGAGATGAGGCCGATCGCCACCATCCCCGCCACAAAGCCGCTGATATCGAAGGGGCCTTCAAAGCCCAAAGCCGTTCCGACGGCCGTCACGACTTGACGGCCACCGAAATAGAACAAGTAGATCATAAGGATATCTGGCACTCCTCGCAGGATCACACAGTAGATCTCCGCAAATTTGCGAAGGATGCGATTGCCCGCTATCCGCGCCCAAGCGATCAGCGTGCCCAGGAAAAGACCAAGCACGAAGGCCGTCACCGCGACAGAAAGGGTCATCAGAGCCGATTTGATAAGGACAAGGCCCCAGCCGTCGGCGCCGAAACCGAGAAGCGACAGATCCCCCACGTCAGAGCGCCGGCGTGACGTTCATTCCGAACCACTTTTTCGACAGTTCAGCCAAGCTGCCATCCGCCGACATCGACTTGAGCGCGCTATCAAGCAGTCCTGCCAGTTCGGCATTGTCTTTCTTGATCACTGCCGCCGCACCGCGACCAAAGACGCCGCCCTTCCAGATCGGGCCGCTCACCGCTGCGACATCGGCGTTTTTCTCAAGGAAAGCTGCTACATTGGTCGTGGCCGCGATACCGGCATCGATGCGACCGTTCTTGAGGTCCTGATAGACATCGGGGCCGGTCGGATAGGTGCGGATCTTGATGCCATGGGGCACCAGATATTGCTCGATGAAATCCGATTGGATCGTGGCCATATGCACGCCGACGGTTTTGCCCGCCAAGACTTCGACGACTTGCGCAATCGCGGCCTTGATGGCTTCGGCGTCGTCGAGATCGACCTCGCTGCCAGCCAGCGGCAGCTCGATACCGCTGTCCTTCAGCACGAAGAAGGTCGAACCGCCCGTGGTATAGGGCAGCGAGAAATCAACGACTTCCAAGCGCTTGTCGGTGATCGACACGGAATCCAGCACCGCGTCGTATTTGCCGTCGATCACGCCTTGGATCATGCCGTCCCAGCCTTGGGCGATCAGCTCGTAGTCGAAGTTCGACCGTTTCGCCATTTCGGCCAGCAGGTCGACCTCGAAGCCGTCGAGCGAGCCGTCTTGACGGGTCAAGTTGAAAGGAGGAAACGCGCCTTCGGTGGCGAAGACGAATTTCTTGCGCTCTTGCGCGATCAGGCTTTGCGGCAGCAAAGCGGCGAGGGCGGCCGCAGCAAATCCCGCGCGCAAGAAGGTTTTACGAGTAATGGTCATTGGCGAAGTCCTGATGATCTTATTTAGGAAAGTAAATCGATGGCGATCCGCGTCATCGCGATGGCGCTTTGCGCGATACAGCTTTCGTCGGGCTGGTAGTCGGAATTATGCACGCGGTCGTCTCGACCCTCTTGACCGGAACCGATGAAGATCTGCAGCCCTGGCGCCAGTTCAGTGAAGTAAGAGAAATCCTCGGCGCCGAAGGTGCTGCCTTGCTCGACATGGGGCGCTGCGTCGAATTGCTGCGTGAAGGACGCGATCGCGCGGTCGACAAGCGCATCGTCATTCATCAATGCTGGTGCGCCGCGCACATAGTCGATATCGACCTGCGCGCCTTGGGCCAAAGCGACGCCTTCACAGATCCGCCGGAAGCTGCTTTCCGCCAGATCGCGCGATTGCGGCGAGCGGCACCGCACCGTGCCTTCGAACATGCAGCTATCGGGAATGATGTTTTGGGTCGCCCCGCCTTGGATATGGCCAACGGTCAGCACCGCCGACAAAGCCGGATCCATCACGCGCGAAACCATGGTCTGCAGCTGGGTGATCATCAAAGCGGCGGTCACGATCGGATCGACCGTCGCATGGGGACGCGCCGCATGGCCCGACACCCCGCGCACCACGACTTTGAATTCATCGCTGGATGCCGTCGATGCGCCGCGATTGAGCGAGACCAGCCCCGCAGCATCTTCGGGGCGGTTATGGAAGGTGATTGCCGCCGAAATGCCTTGCGCTGCGCCTTCGGCCACCATGGCTGCAGCACCGGATTCTTGGGTTTCTTCCGCAGGCTGGAACACCAGACGGACCGTGCCATTCAACTGCGGCGCGAATTCCTTCAATGCTTTGGCCGTGCCCAAAAGCGCCGCGGTATGCAAATCATGGCCGCAGGCATGCATCTTGCCGTCGATCTTTGACGCATAGGGCAGACCGGTCATTTCGTGGATCGGCAAAGCATCCATATCCGCACGCAGTAAAATGGTCGGGCCTTCGCCACCGCCTTTGATTTCCGCGACCACGCCGACGCGGCCGACACCGGTTTGCGGTTCAAGGCCAAGAGCGCGCAGTTCTTCCGCGACAATCCTTGCCGTGCGAAGGGTTTCAAAACCGACTTCTGGATGGGTATGAATATCACGACGGATTTCAATAAGACGCGGCTCGATGTCGCGAATGCTGCGGTCTATCTGAGCGCTCGGATTATTGGCACGATGTTGAATTTCGTTCATACCTGACGCTCCATGTCAAACTCGCCGTTAAGCTGCGAATGGCCGATTTTTTCCGGTTCCAGAAAATGAGATTAGAATTTATTTTCTTTATCAAAGAGTAAACTAATTCACCCATTCGCCGACCTTCCATATCTGAAAGGTCGTCTTCTAACTGACGGTCAAGCAGTGAAATGTCAATTCCGCCACACATGCATTGTATTCATAATGATGCTGAAATTCTAAGCAATTCCCTTGGGTAAATATGCGGTCGGATTCATAGCTCTGTTCGAAAATTTACTATCTAGGCTCCTGACCGCTCATGAGGATGGGTTGGATACTGGCCGCCGCGCTGCCAAAGCAAGAGGTCGATCTAGGGGCGCGCAGGAAATTCCTCTGCCAGCCCGAACTGGACAGCTGGTGTGCCGATGAACTGGGCATTTATCTATCTATGAGGCGGATAGCAGGCATTATGTTAAATAATTTGATGGGCCTTTTGCCTAGGCCATATAATTACTCTTGAAGCGCTGTCGCGCAGACAGCTTCTGCCTTTCACCGGCGTATAAACGAAATTAACATGCAGGAATCTGCCAGATAGTCTTGCGCGATGGCTCATAGGTTCTGGGTAATGATTTGTCGGATCCTGTCGCGGCTTCACATCGAAGGCGCAGTCAGGGGTAAGCGGTGAGGTATGCGGCGGAAGTCAGTCTCGCTCAACGATAAGGATCAGGTCTTGAACTTTCCTTTCCATCTGCCGCTTCCCGCTCAATTTCAAAACCCCTTGCCCCGCGAAGTCGATGTGGTGATCATCGGGGGCGGCGTGATCGGGATCATGACGTCGCTTTTCCTCAACCGTGCGGGTCTGCGCGTGCTGGTGGTGGAAAAGGGCCGTGTCGCGGCGGAACAATCCTCGCGCAATTGGGGATGGATTCGCCAGCAGGGACGCGATGCGGCAGAAATGCCGATCATGGTCGAAAGCAGGCGGCTCTGGCTGGAGCTTGCGGCGCAATCGGGCGAGGATTTCGGCCTGCGTCAAGGCGGCGTGACCTATCTGGCGCGCAAGCCCGAACAGATGCGCCGCTTCGAAGACCTGTTGGCTTTGTCGGCTGAATTGGGCGTTGGCACGCGTCTGTTGAGCGCGAAGGAGGTGCAGGCGCTTTATCCCGACTCGGCGATCCACTATGCGGGCGCGGCCCATACACCAAGTGATATGCGCGCCGAGCCATGGCTGGCGGTGCCCGCCATCGCCCGACTGGCCCAGCGTGAGGGGGTAGGCATCATCGAAAACTGTGCCGCGCGTGCTTTGGACATCACGAATGGCCATGTTAGCGGCGTCATCACCGAATTGGGTCTGGTGCGCACGGGGCGCGTGCTTGTGGCGGGGGGCGCTTGGTCGTCGTTGTTTTTGCGCGGCCATGGGGTGAACATTCCGCAGCTTAATCTACGGGCGACGGTGGCCGCCACCGCCCCGCTGCCGCAGATCACCACGGGGGCGGCCAGCAATGGCGCCGTCGCGTGGCGCAGACGCGAGGATGGCGGCTATACTTTGGCAACGGGCGGGCGCAAACAGCTGTTCATCAGTCCCGACAGCTTCCGCCATTTCCGCCACTATCTTCCGGCCTTGAGGCAGGACCTGTTCGGCACCCAATTGCGGCCCTTCGCCCCCAAGGACTATCCCGAAGCGTGGCGGATTGGCAGCGTGTCCGCGCCGGACCGGATATCGCCATTCGAGCGGATGCGGGTCTTGGACCCCACGCCCGACCAGCGGTCCTTGGCCAAGATCACGCGCAACTTTGCGGCGGCTTTCCCGACATTGGGGCCGATCCGCTTGACATCCACTTGGGCCGGCATGATCGATGCCATGCCCGATTTCGTGCCGATCATCGACCAAGCGCCCCGTATCGGCGGGCTGTTCATCGGCACCGGCATGAGCGCGCATGGCTTTGGCATCGGCCCGGGCTTCGGCCGCGTTTTGGCGGATTTGATCCAAAACAAACCGCTTGGTCACGACATCAGCCGTTTCCGGCTGTCCCGCTTCAGCGATGGCAGCAGATTGCAGCTTGGCCCCGCGCTTTAGCACCTCATCGCGGCACGCAAAGGGCAGCTTTCGCTTTAAGCCAAACAAAATATAATCATTCCATTATGTTATGTGAATTTTGTCCAGCGCGCGGAAAGGCTATTACTGCGCCAAGGCCAATCGGCAGGTAAATCCTCCATCAGCGGTGGAAAAATCGACCGATCCGCTCCATTTACCGCCCCAGCCTGACTTCTTAGGCTTTGATCAGTCCCGCCTTGCCTGATCGGAGCCTGATATGGCCTATAATCTTAGCCTTCTCGATAAATCTCACATCGCCACAGGGCACAGCGGCGCGCAGGCACTCGCTGCAACGGTAACCGTCGCCAAGCGGGCCGATGAGCTGGGCTATCACCGCTATTGGCTGGCCGAACATCATGGCACGCCCAGTCTGGCCAGCGCGGCGCCAGAGCTTTTGATCGCACATATCTTGGCCCAGACTCGCCATATCCGTGTCGGCAGCGGCGGGGTATTGTTGCAACATTACGCGCCCTACAAAATCGCCGAGGTCTTTTCTGTCCTTGCAAGCCTTGCGCCGGATCGGGTGGATCTGGGGGTGGGCAAATCACCGGGCGGCCTGCCCCATGCGACCCGCGCGATCCAAGCCGAACTTGCCGCAGGATCGGCACAAAGCCTGACACGCAAGTTGCAAGCATTGGAGGCATGGCTCAACGGCCCGCATCAAGATGCGGATATCTCGCCCCGCCCGCAGATATTGGCCCAACGCTTCTTATTGGGGGCCAGCGTGGAAAGCGCCGAACAAGCAGGCAAATTGGGCTGGGGCTTTGTCTATGCCGGCCATCAACAGGGCGAGCGCCGCGCCACGCTGGCCGCCTTGGACGCCTATGAGGCGATCAGTGGCAAAAGACCCATCGTCGCGGTATCGGCCTTTGCCGCCCCAAGCCGCGCCGAGGCCGAAGACCGCATCGGCGCATTGCAGATCGTGCGTCCGATCTTTGCCGACGGCCATGTGGTCAATCTGGGCAGTGAGGATGCGGCGCATGAATATGCCCGCCAATATGGCAGCCAAGACTATCATATCGAAACCCGCAGCCCCAAAGTGATCTCTGGCACCGGCGAGGATGTGCGTGGCCAGCTTGACGCGCTGCAGGCCGATCTGAACATCAGCGATTTCATCCTTGACCAGCCCGTCGCCGATCTGGCCGCGCGGCTTTCCTCCATCGCATTGATCGCCTCCCAGCCACGCCGTGCCGTGGCCTGAGGCAAAGGAGCTATCATGAGCAATAAAGCTATTTCTTTTGGTGTCATGCTGCATGGCGCAGGCGGGCATATGAATGCGTGGAAACACCCGTCAGGTCCGGCGGATGCGAGCGTCAATCTGGACTTCTACATCGAACAGACCCGAAAGGCCGAAGCCGCAGGCATTGCCTTCGCCTTTGTGGCGGACGGGCTTTATATCAATGAAAAATCGATCCCGCATTTCTTGAACCGGTTCGAGCCCTTGACCATTCTGTCGGCTCTGGCGGTGGCGACCAAGAAGATCGGGCTCGCGGGCACGGTGTCGACCTCATATTCCGATCCCTTCACCATCGCGCGCCAATTCGCCTCGCTTGACCTGATTTCAGGGGGGCGCGCGGGCTGGAACGTGGTCACCACGCCCTTGGAGGGCAGCGCGCTGAATTATTCCCGCAGCCACCCTGAACATGCACAACGCTATGAGATCGCCGATGAATATCTTGAGGTGACTCAAGGGCTTTGGGACAGCTGGGATGATGATGCGGTGCTGCGCGATCGGGAAACGGGGCGCTTCTTCGATCCTGCAAAGCTGCATGCGCTGAACCACAAGGGGCGGTTCTTCCACGTGGCGGGGCCGCTGAATGCGCCGCGTTCGAAACAGGGTCAGCCGGTGATTTTCCAAGCCGGTTCTTCCGATGCGGGGATCGGGCTTGCGGGCAAATATGCCGATGGGGTCTTCACCCATGCGCCCAATCTGGACGAGACCCGCAGCTTCACCCATCGCGTCAAGGATGCAGCCCTTGCCCATGGCCGCAGCCGCGATGATGTCAAAATCTATCCCGGCATCCATCCGATTGTCGGGCGCAGCCGCGCCGAAGCCGAAGCGAAATACGACACCATCCGCAACCTGCTGACCATCGACGAGGCGCTCGCCTATCTGGGCCGCTATTTCGACCATCATGATTTCAGCCAATATGATCTGGATGCGCCCTTCCCCGATCTGGGCGATCTGGGACGCAACAGCTTCCGCTCGACCACCGACCGGATCAAGCAAGAGGCGACCGAACAAGGATTGACCCTTCGCCAAGTGGCGCTGGATGCGGCCACGCCACGGCCCGATTTCATCGGCACCGGCGCAGAAATCGCCGAACGGATCATCGAATGGATCGATGCAGGCGCTTGTGACGGCTTCATCTTGGGCTTTGCGGTTGCCGCCGAGGGGCTACAGGATTTCATTGATCTGGTGATCCCCGAGCTGGAAGCCAGAGGCCGCTATGACCGCGTCCTGAAGGGCGAAACTTTGCGCGATCATCTGGGCCTTGCGCGCAAGGAAAGCCGCTATGCCGCAGCAGCTTTGGGCGTTGCCAGAGCGGGCTAGATGAACCTTCCAAGTCTGGAAAGCATAGGGCCGCCGGATATGATCCGGCGGCCTTAATGCCTTGTGGTCTAACGGATTTAGCGCACCGATTTAGCGCAGGACGGCAAACAGCTTGGCGCAATCCTTCAGGATCTGGGCATAATTTTCCGTGCTGAACTCATAGGGCAATTCCACCCGCAGATCCTTGACCAATGGCAGCACCGGATCTTGGCGCAAAGCGCTCAGGATCTCGTCGGTGCTGCCGACCAGATCGGGCAGGAACATCATGCGCTTGGGGCCATTGGGCTGGCGGGTGCGGGCAAGACGCGCATCCCTGAAGGCCAGATAGCGCGCCTTTGTATCGGCATCCGCATTGTCTGTGGGCAGGATCACGCGGCCCAATCCGACGCGCGCTTTCTGCACGCCCAAATGCTGTCGCCATGTCGCGATCAGTTGGGTTTGGGTGGTCAGGAAATCGTCTGACCCCTCGGCGGTGATCACATTGCCGGTCAACAGGTTCCAGCCCTGCGACCCCGCCCATCGGGCCGATGCGCTTGATCCGCCACCATACCAAAGCCGCTGGTCCAAGCCTGCGGCAATCGGATGGCGGCGCGGGGTTTGATCGCCTGCCGCATTGCCCGACAGCTTTTCATCCGACAAAGGCGCGGCGCGGATCGCGCGCTGCAGCCGTTCGGCTTGGGCGAATTTGTGGTCGCCTGCCGCGGGCTGCGGCAACAGATCGCCCAACAGCCCCGCAAAAGGCGCAGGGCCCGCACTGACGCCGACATTCACCCGCCCGCGCGAGAGCACATCCGCCGTTGCCAGATCTTCGGCCAGACGGAAGGGGTTTTCATAGCCAAGCTGGATCACCGCCGATCCCAAACCGATCCGGCTGGTCCTTTGGCTGGCAGCCGCCAAAAAGGTCGCGGCCGATGACACGCCGGTTTCAAGATGGCGCTGGCGGACCCAAGCGCTGTCATAGCCCAGCTCTTCGGCCAATTCGAAAAGCTGGAGCGTCGCTTCCAACCCCGTATAGGGATCATCGCTGGCGTAATTGCCGGGGATCAAAATGGCGAAATGCTCAATACCCATGGTCAGAACTTCGGCAGTCCCGCAGGATTGGTTTGGGACAGATCAAGCGCCTCGTCCGCGATATGCCAGCGCGCCAATGTGCGCTGATAGGCGCCGTCCTTGATCAAGCCATTGACCGCAATGGTGATCGCCTCCGCCAGACCCGATCCTTTGCGCGTGGTCACCGCCACATCCGACCGTTCGGGCCAGCCCGCCGACAAGGTGCCTACCTTTTTGAAATCGCCATCCCGCAGCGCGATATAGACCAGTTGCGCATGGGGCTGCACGATCACATCCGCCCTGCCTGCCCGCAAGGCCAGAAGCTTGGTGGCTTCGTCATCATAATAGACCAAACTCGCAGCATGCAGACCGGCCGCGATATTTTCATCGTTCCATTTGTTCAAGATACGCTCTTGGTTGGTGCCCACCCCCACGATAATGGTCAGCCCCGCGATATCCTTCGGTGCGTCGATTTTTTCGATCTTGCTGTTTTGATGCACGAAAAAGCCGTGCAAGCCTTGGCGATAGCTGGAGAAGTCGAACTTCTCTTTGCGCTCTTCGGTGACACCCACATTCGATATCACCGCATCCACCTTGCCCGATTGAAGCGCCAAGGGCCAATCGGCCCAAGCGGTCGGCAGGATTTCGGCTTTCAACCCAAGGCTTTCAGCAATCAGGATCGCCAGATCAATATCCGATCCGACGGCGGTTTTGTTATCCAATGCATAGGTGCTTTGGGGCGGCGCGCTCAGTGTTGATCCGACCGTGAAAACGCCTTGGCTGGCGAAGGCGAAATCCTTCGGCAGGGCGGCGATCGCCTCGGGATTGGGCGCCACATGTTCGCGGGCGGGTTGTTCGGGGCTTAGGTCGAAGGGGCTTGCATCCACCGCCAAAGCGGGACCTGCCAGTACAAGACCCGTCAGGATTGCAGTCAAAGTGCGGCCGAACAGATCCATGATCCATCCTTTCTGAAATTATGAAAAACGCGTGAAAAAGGGGCGAGGGCCGCCCCCCTGATGGCATCATTTCTTTTTCGGCAAGCCCTGCGGATTGGTGCGCGATTGCGACAAAGCCTCGGCGTCCAAGCCCCATTTGCCCAAGACCTTGCCATAAACACCGCGTTCGATCTGGGCATTGAGCGCCGCGGTGATGGCATCCGCCAGACCCGCATCCTTGCGGGTGGCCACGGCGATTTCAGCCGTCAACGGGAAGCCGCCCGACAGCGAGCCTACGCTTTCGATCTTGCCGTCCTGCAGCGCTTTGAAGGCCGATGTGGCATTGGGGCCAAGATAGAAATCGATCCGTCCGGATTCCAATGCCAGATCCAAAACGGTTTCATCGTCGAAATAGCTTAGTTCCGTGGGGGCCAATCCGGCGACTTTGTTTTCATCGATCCACCGCAGCAGGATCTCTTCTTGATTGGTGCCCGACGACACCGAACCTTTCAGCCCCGCAATATCCGCGGCCTTGGTGATCGAGCGGATTTCCGGATTGCCGGTTTTGACGTAGAACCCAAGTAAATCATGACGATAGGTCGAAAAATCGAACTTCTCTTTGCGCTCTTCGGTGACGGTGACATTATGGATGACCGCATCATATTTGCCCGAAACCACGCCCAAGGGCCAGTCAGCCCAAGCCACCGGTACCAGTTCCAGTTCCAGCCCCAGACTATCGGCAACGATCTGTGCCAGATCCGGCTCGCCGCCGACGGGGGTTTTGCTATCGGTGGCATAGACGGCGAAGGGCAAGCGGTTGGGCACCGATGCCACCGTCAACTTGCCCGGATTGGCCCATTTGTAATCGGCGGGCAGCAGATCAATGGCGGCTTGCACCTTTTCGGCGCGGATCCGCGCGGGCTGTTCGGGGCTAAGGTCGAAGGCCACGGCATGGCCGGCCAAAGGCAGTAAGGCTGCGGTAAGCGTTGCGGCAACAAGGCCACGCAGGCGGGGCAGATATGACATGGGGATAATCCTTTCAGGGTATAAGAGGCCAGCCGGGTGCCTGAGGCATCCGAAGCAGGTGAATTTTCGGGAAGGCTTTGGCGGGAAGGCTTTGGAGGTTACAAAACGCGGGCCACGAAATCGGCGGTGCGGGGATGCAGCGGATTGAGCAGCACCTGCTGCGGCGATCCTTCTTCGACCACGCGGCCCTGTTCCATGAAGACCACACGGTCGGCCACTTCGCGGGCAAAGCCGATCTCATGGGTGACGATGATCAAGGTGATGCCCGATGAGGCCAGTTCCTTAATGACCGCAAGCACTTCGCCCACCAGTTCAGGGTCCAAGGCCGAGGTCGGCTCGTCAAAGAGCAGCACTTTGGGTTTCAGTGCCAAGGTCCGCGCAATGGCCACGCGCTGTTGCTGTCCGCCCGACAATTGGCGGGGATAGGCGTCGGCCTTGTCGGCCAGTCCGACACGGGCCAGAAGATCGCGGCCCAGCTTTTCCGCTTCACTGCGTGGCAGACCGCGCACTTTGATCGGGGCTTCGGTGATATTTTCCAAGACGCTGAGATGCGGGAAAAGATTGAAGCTTTGGAACACCATGCCAACATTTGTGCGCCGTGCGAGGATATCCTTTTCGGGCAGCTCATGCAGGGTGTTGCCCTCACGGCGGTAGCCGATCAACTCACCATCGATGGCGATGAAGCCGCTGTCCACCGTTTCCAGATGGTTGATGGTGCGCAACAGCGTGGATTTGCCCGAGCCGGACGGCCCGATGATCGCGGTGACGCTGCCCGCCGGTATGGTCAGCTCGACCTCGTTCAAAACCGTCAGGCTACCATAGGATTTCGTCACCTGATGGATTTCTACGGTGCCGCCTTTCGGCAGGCTCGCGGCCCAGTCGCTGGCGGGCACGGCGCCAGTGGTTTCGCGGCTCGGCGGGGGGGCTATGACCGCGCGCGGTGGCGGATCAATCGAGACCAGCCCCAGTTTGGCAAAGAAGACGCGGAAGGCATTGGGCGGCAGGCTGCGCAAGGCACCACGGGCGAAATGGCGTTCGATATGGTATTGCACCACCGATAGCACCGACAGGATGATCAGATACCAGACGGTTGCGACCATCAGCAGCGGGATCACTTCCAGATTGCGGCGATAGATGATCTGGATGGTGTAGAACAATTCCGGCAGTGCCAGCACATAGACCACCGACGTGCCTTTGGCCAAACCGATGATTTCATTGAAAGCGGTCGGGACAATCGAGCGCATCGCTTGCGGTAGCACGATCCGGCGCGCCTGATGGCCGCGCGGCAGCCCCAAGGCGGCAGCGGCTTCGTGCTGGCCTTGATCCACCGAAAGAATGCCGCCGCGGATCACTTCCGCCGAAAAGGCACCAAGGTTGAGCGCAAGGCCGATGACCGCGGCCAGAAACGGCGTCATCAGTTGTGTCGTGTTATAGCTGAAGAAGCTGATATCGGTGAAAGGCACGCCCAAAGACACGCTTTCATACAGATAGCCAAGATTGTTCAGGATCAGCAAAAGCACGATCAGGGGCAAGGATCGGAACAGCCAGATGAAGCCCCAGGCCAGCCCCGCGAGCAAGGGCGACTGCGACACCCGCGCGAGCGCCAGCACCGTGCCCAGACTGAAGCCGAAGAAGGCCCCCAATGCGGTCAGCAACAGCGTGCGGCCCAAGCCTGCGATCACCGCCTCCGACAGGAACCATTCGGCAAAGACCCCCCATCCCCAACGTTCGTTGCCGAAGATGGAATTGAGGATCGCCAGCAGGATCACGCCTGCCACGAGCGTGCCGATGGTCCGCGCGCGATGCTTAACCGGCACCACCCGCAAGCCGCTATAGTCTTTGAGCGCCACGCGCACAGGCGCGGTTGGATGAAGGTCGGTCAGGCTCATCGGTCTGCTCCTACATAGGGCAAGGGCGCGGCGGCTTTTTGGGCGGCCATCGCGGCGACAGCGGCATCGGGGCTGGCCGCAGGTTCTTTCAACGGGCTGGTGCCCGCCTTGCCCTGCGCCACGCCGATGTGTTTTTCGAACGGCAAGGTCGCGTAAAGTTCGGGGGGCAGAGCGGGATCGAAGAGCGGGCGATATGCAAGCCCCAGATACAGCGCCTTGGCCTCGGGCTGTCGGAAGCCGGTGGTCAAATAGACACGGCTATAGCCAAGCTTGGCCGCGTGATCCTCTAAGGCCAAGACCACCTTGCGGGCCAGCCCCTGCCTGCGCAGATCGCCGCGGGTCCAGATGCGTTTGAACTCGGCGGTTTGTGCGTCATAGCGCATGAAGGCGCCGCCGCCGATGGTTTGCCCGTCGCGTTGCAAGATCAGGAATAGGCCGTTTGGCGGCGCGAAGGTTTCTGGCGGATAGCGGAACACCTCGTCACGCGCGCCGCCTGCGCTGAACAAGGTGCCATAGCGATCGTCATATTCGCGGATCAGATCTTCACCCAAGGGTTTTGCGCGGGGATCCAGCGTCGAGGTGATCAGGAAGGTGTCGGGCATCAGGGCCTCCATCCAAGGAAATCTTCGGCCAGCGCGACCCAAAGGCTGGCTGCGGGCGCGATGGCGTCATCGTTGAAACGGTATTCGGGGCTGTGCAAAGGCGCGCTGTCGCCATTGCCGCAGAAGATGAAAGCGCCGGGGCGCTGCTGCAGGTAATAGGCGAAGTCTTCCGATGCGGTGCGCGGTGCGAAATCCGGCTCGATCGCCGCATCGCCCAGCACCTGCGCGGCAATCCTACGGATCAGCGCGGTCTGGGCGGGATGGTTGATCACCGCCGGAAAGCCGTGGTAAACTTCGACCTGCGCGCGTGCCCCGAAACCCGCGCTGACGCCATGCAGGATCTGCGGCACGCGGACCTTCAAAAGGTCGCGCACCTCAGGCGCATAGCTGCGCAGGGTCAGCTTCATTTCGGCGCTGTCGGGGATGACGTTATTGGCCTCTCCGGCATGAAGCGCGCCGACCGTGACCACCGCCATCTGGCGCGGATCGACATTGCGCGAGACCACCGATTGCAAAGCCGTCACCGCATGGGCGGCGACCAGCACCGGATCGGTCGCCAGATGCGGCTCTGCGCCATGGCCGCCGCGCCCATAGATGCGGGCTTCGATCTTGTCGATGGCGGCCATGGCGGGGCCCTCGACGAAACCGAAACGCCCGACGTCAAGACCGGGCCAATTGTGCAAGCCGAAGATCGCATCCATCGGGAAGCGGCTGAACAGGCCCGCATCCAGCAAGGCCTTCGCGCCCGCGCCGATTTCTTCGGCCGGTTGGAAGATCAGATGCAAAGTGCCGCGAAAGGCTTTGCGTTTCGCCAAGCTATGCGCGGCCGCCAACAAGATCGCGCTATGGCCGTCATGGCCGCAGGCATGCATCACACCCGCCGCTTTGCTCGCATAGCTCAAGCCCGTGGCTTCGGTGATCGGCAAGGCATCGATATCGGCGCGCAGGCCAAGGCGCGGGCCGTCACCACTCTGCAGGGTCGCGATCAGCCCCGTCTGGGTCAGACGCTCGACGCCATAGCCACAGCTTTCCAGCAGTGCCGCAATCCGTGCGGTGGTCGCATATTCATGAAAGGCCAGTTCAGGCGCGGCATGCAATTCGTGACGCAAAGCCACGAAATCATTGATATGCGCCAACACATGGCTTTGGGCATCCGATAGGGGCGGCTTACGAGAGAATGCGGTCATCCTATGCTCCTTGCGGTCAGGGGATGGAGCGCGAAAACGGGCTTCCGCGTTAATCTCGACAATACCAGTGTAGATTTCTGGGTAAATGAAACAGCCGAGCTCTTTTTGCCCAGTCCGGCGGCAGAATTTCTGTTGTCGCCTGCGGGCCTAGGGAAAGGACGTTTTATGCCGTTCCGCAAACACGTTGTAACATGCTGAAATTAAATGATTAAACTCATTCAAAGACTCAAGGCCCCGCTTTTTGCGCAGAAATCATGCGTCGTGATACGGCGGGAACTGCCCGCTTCGACGCGGATTTTCTTAGGAAGGGGGGGCTTGTAGTGCAGGGCTGCTGTCTCGGCGCGATCTTCGACCAATCGCCTCTCTTGCCGGAAGAGGCCTTAATTTCCATCCTGCGGCTCGGGCTTTTAACCTGAGGTGTTCCCATGACAGAGGTGTTGATTTCCGCATCCCTTGGCGCAGCGGCGACGCGGCCTTTGCTGGAGGGATTGGTTGCCGAATATGATGCGCTTTATGGCGGCATCGCCGGACGGGCCAGCGCGCGCAGTGAAATAGACCGCTACCCCGAGGCCGCCTTTCGCGCGCCGCATGGCGATCTTTTGCTGCTGCAGCGTGATGGCGAGACGATCGCAGGCGGCGCGATCATGCCCCATGATGGCAAGACGGCGGAAGTAAAGCGTGTCTGGACGCGGCTCGATCTGCGCAAACAAGGCTTGTCGCAGCGGATCATGGCGGCGCTTGAGGCGCGCGCGGTCGTATTGGGCTATAAAAGGCTTTATTTGACGACGGGTTTCAGACAGCCCGAAGCTGCGGCGCTTTATCTGAAAATCGGGTTTCGCCCGTTGTTCGACAGGGCGGTCGATCCCCGCCTCTATCGGTCCTTGCCGTTTGAAAAGCTGATTGGGGATGACACTCTGCCCGCGACAGCCGCCGCCGTGCTGCCGCCTGCCGTGACCGCGCAAGCGGCCGATGCACGGGTCAAAGCCATCAAGGCCCGCCACGAGGCATGGCTGACCAGCCTGCTGGCAGAAAGGGCCGCCGCCAGCTAAGCGCAAAGCCGGCGGCGATCATGGTTTAAGGGCGCGGGATCACGGCCAAGCCCCCCGCGCCCGTGAGCGCGGCAAAGCCGCCGTCGACATCATAGATATCGCCAAGGCCCACTTGGTTTAGCTGTGCGACCAAGCCTTCGGTTCCCGCAACAGATCCGCAAAACAGCACGATCTTCTGATCTGCGGCGCTCCGGCCCAAGCGGCTGGTGAGAAGCGGCACGACATCGGCCTTGGCGATAATCACCGCACCGGCCAATTCGCCGTTTTTCTCGCGTCCGGCTTGGCTGCGCACATCGATCAACAGCGCGCCCTCGGTCACCGCTTGCAGGGCCTCTGTCCCGTTCAATCTGCTCGATTGGGTCATGTCGTCTTCCTTTGTCGCAATATGCTGGGATGCGCCAAGCCTAACATGCGCCCGCCGAAGAAAATTTCCGTATTCTACGCCTGCCGCGGCAAGCGGCTGCTGTGGCGCGGGGGCAATAAGAATTTCCGCTCTCTTGCTAAACGGTGCGTCGCCTTGACATCCTTTGGCATTTCTTCGCGCCCCCTTTCCCCTGCAAAAGGCATCAGATCATGGACAATCCCGCCTCTGGCCCCAATACCCGCCTTGCCCATAGCGGTCACGATCCGCTGTCCTTCCACGGCTTTGTCAATCCACCGGTGGTGCGCGCATCGACGGTGCTATTTCCCGATGCGGCCACGCTGCAAAGCGAAGGCCAACGCTATACCTATGCCACCCATGGCACGCCGACGACCGATGCGCTCTGCGCGGCCATCAGCGCGCTAGAGGGGGCGGCAGGCACGGTGCTGACCTCGTCAGGGCTTTCGGCAGTGGTATTGCCATTGCTGACCTTCTTATCGGCAGGGGATCATTTGCTGATCACGGATTCGGTCTATGGGCCGACCCGACGCTTCGTGAACGAGGTTCTGCCGCGCTACGGGATCAGTGTCGATTATTTCGCCCCCCGTATCGGCGCGGGGATCGCGCGGATGATCCGGCCCAATACCAAGGTGATTTTCCTTGAAACACCGGGCTCGAATAGTTTCGAGCTGCATGATGTGCCACAGATCGTTTCGCTCGCCAAAGCCCAAGGCGTGATCACGATGATTGACAATAGCTGGGCCACCCCGCTCTATTTTCGCCCGCTTGATTTTGGGGTGGATCTGTCGATCCATGCCGCAACGAAGTATTTCTCGGGCCATTCGGATGTGTTGATGGGCAGCGTTTCGGCCAATGCGGCCACT
This sequence comes from Paracoccaceae bacterium, assembly GCA_031991825.1. Classification (GTDB taxonomy): domain Bacteria; phylum Pseudomonadota; class Alphaproteobacteria; order Rhodobacterales; family Rhodobacteraceae; genus Pseudotabrizicola. The sequence continues at coordinate 2,864 of DALYSR010000025.1, read as the reverse complement.
TGGCGCAAGCTGGACCGTGCCAATCTGGTGTTCGGCCATTGTGTCAGTGGCGATGACGCCTATCTGGTGCTGCGCGGCCTGCGCACGCTTGGGCGAAGGTTGCAGGTGCAAGAAGCGTCTACCCTGCAGATCGCGCGCTGGCTGCAGGATCGGCCAGAGGTTTTGGCGGTCCATCACCCCGCTTTGGAAAGCCATCCCGATCACGCGATCTGGGCGCGTGATTTCAAAGGGTCGAGCAGCCTGTTTTCCGTCACGCTTGCGCCGCAGCTTGATCCGGCGCGGTTCTTGGATGCGCTGCAGATCTTCGCGATGGGCTATTCCTATGGCGGTTATGAAAGCTTGGCGGTGATTGTGGATCTGAACGATCGCAGCTTGGGCGCGCCTGATGCTGCCCGAAGCCTGATCCGTCTGCATATCGGCTTGGAAGACGTCGATGACCTGATAGCCGATCTGAGGGCGGCTCTTTTGGCCGCCGCCTGATCACTCTTTATCCAGTCGCAAGGCCTTGGCGCAGTAAAGCGTCAACCCCGCCAAGGCCAGCGCGCTGATCAGCCAAGGCATATGCAGCGCCGCCGCCCGCCCCAAAGGCGCGGCGCTGACCGCGACCAGCCAACCGCCGAAGAAAGCCCCCAGCGGCATCGGCCCCCAAGCGAAGAAGCGATAAAGGCTGTTGATCCGGCCCAGCAGATCATCCGGCGTTTGGCGTTGGCGCCATGACACGGTGACGACGCTCCAGACCAGACGGCAGAACATCTCGACAGCCAAAGCGGGGCCTATGATCCAGATCGATTGGCCAAGCACGATCAGCAGATATACCGCGGCCGTGGCGCCAAGACTAAGGGTCATGGTGGCATGCAGGCCCAGACGCGCCTGCACGACCCCGCCATACCATGCGCCCGCCACCCCGCCCGTGGCCGCCACCGTCAGCAATAGCCCGTAGCCTGCCGCGTCAAGGCCCAAGACCTCTTGGGAATAGAGCACCAAGATGGTCGCATTGGCCATGTAGAAGAAGTTGTAGACGCCAACCGCGAGGGCAAGCCGAAACAGCGCGCGGTCGCGCCAAAGCCAAAGGATGCCTTGGCGAAGGGCCTTGGCAAAGGGCGGGCGTTGGCCTTTCGCGGTTGCAGGCAGGATCATCAGGGACATCAGCACCGCCGCCAAAGCGAATGTCACCGCGTCCAGCCCGAAGGGCACGGCTGCGCCATAGCCGATCAACAGCCCTGCCAGCGGTGGGCCGATGAATTGGCCGCAGATCTGGCTGATGCTCCACATGGTGCCATTGGCGCGCTCAAGATCGCGATGCGCGACGATGGCAGGCACCAATGTCATCGCGGCGGTATCGCGCAAGACATCCGCCGCGCCAAAGGCAATGCCGATCGCGCATAACGTCCAGATCGCCGCCGTATCCGCCCCCAGTCCCATCGCCAGCAGCATGATGCCAAAGGACAGGACCGCGCGGGCAAGATCGGCATAGGCCACCAAATGGCGGCGATCCGCGCGATCGGTGATGACGCCTGCGGGCAAGGTGAACAAAAGCCATGGCAGCTTGACCGATGCGGCCACCAGCGCGATCTGTAGCGGATCGCGGGTGATCGCGGTGGCCAACCACGGCAGCGCCATGGCGAAAACACCGCTCGACAGCCCCGCGAAGACGCTGGCGGATACCACCAAGCGGTAATTGCGATTTGCCCAAAGGCCCAGATGTTTGGGCGGCATTCACTGCAATCCCAGATTGCCGCGCAAACCGCCACCGGCATAATCGCGGCGATATACCCCCCAGTCTTGCAACCACGGGATGACCTGTTCGACGAAGGCGTCAAACCCTGTCGGGGTCAAATGGGGCGCGAAAACATAGCCATCCGCCGCATCGGCCTGCACGTAATCATTGATCTGACGGGCCACCTGTTCGGGGGTGCCGATGAAATGATGGCGCGCGGTGACCTTGATGACCAGATCACGCAGACTTAGATTTTCCGCCAGTGCAATGGCGCGCCATTCACGCGCGGTCTTCAGCGGGTCCTTGTAGATCCCTGCCCGCCCTTTTGATATGGCCTCTTGATCCACATCCGGATCGATCAGCGGCAAGGGACCATCCGGATCAAGCTGCGACAGATCGCGGTTCCACAGCTGTTCGACCACATTGATCGCCGTTTGCGCGCTGACCTGCTGCAGCCGGATCGCGCGCAGCTTGTCTTGAGCGTCTTCAAGGCTATCGCCCAAAACGAAAGCCGCACCGGGCAGGATTTTCAGATCCTGCGCTTTGCGGCCGTATTTGGCCAAACGCCCTTTCACATCGCGGTAGAAGTCTTGGCCCGCCTCGAAATGGCTATGGGCGGAATAGACGATATCGGCACGGCGCGCGGCGAGGTCACGTCCAGTATCGGAATCTCCGGCCTGCACGATAACGGGGGTGCCATGGGGGGCTTTGGGGATATTGGCATGGCCCGCTATATCGACATGGCGGGTTTTGACGCTGAAGTGCTGACCCTGCGCCTTGAGGATCGCTTGCACAGCAAGCAAGACCTCTTCCGCGCGGGCATAGCGTTCGCCATGGGGCAGGAAATCCCCGCGGCGGAAATTCGCGCCGGTGAAAGCGCCGGGCGTGGTCACCACATTCCATCCGGCGCGGCCCTCGGACAGGGCGGCAAAGCTCGCCAATTGGCGCGCCAAGGGATAGGGTTCGTTGAAGGTGGTCGAAAGCGTGCCGATCAGCCCGATATGATCGGTGATCGCTGCAAGCGCGGTCAGGATGGCCAAAGTATTCGGCCTGCCCGCCACGTCCAATTCATGAATGCGGCCCTTTTGTTCGCGCAGCCGCAACCCTTCCGCCAGAAAGATGAAATCGAAGCGCCCCCGTTCAACCG
>DALYSR010000024.1:0-32568 GCA_031991825.1 Paracoccaceae bacterium | reverse complement strand
TGGCCGATCTGGTCGCCTTGCGCGATCCGCTTGAACTGGACCATCCTGCAAGCCTGCTGAACCGCTGGATTTTCGGCAAAGGCATCCGCGTCTCCGATGTCTGGGCGGCAGGCAGCCATCTGGTGCGCGACGGGCGGCACCGTGATCATGACCGCGTCACAGCCGCCGCTGCCCAGGTCTTGCGCCGCCTGATCGCGTGAGTGCCAGAACCGCTAAAGGCGGGTGATATCCGACGCTTGGCCAGCCTCAAACCAGATTTCCCTCGGATGGGGATGCGAGATGAAGTTCAGCGGGCTGGCACTTGGCCCGTATGCGCCGCAATTATGGATGGCGATCAGATCGCCCTCGAGCAGTGTCGGCAGCATAACCCCGCTGCCCAGCTTGTCGATCGATGTGCAAAGCGGGCCGGTGATGTCTTGCTTTTCCTCTGGCAGGCCAGCGGCATCCCCCAAGCGATGCATGATGTAATTGCGCCGCAAGACCATGCCGAAATTGCCTGAAGCCGCAAGATTTGCGTTCATCCCGCCGTCGCAAATCGCAATGCGCCCGCCGCGAGAGGTTTTGGTCGAAATCACTTCGGTCACGAAGAAACCAGCAGGACCCACCAGATAGCGCCCAAGTTCCAGCGCAAAGCTGCAATCCGACAGCGCATCAAGGCTGCGAAATGCGTCCAAATCCGGCGCAATGTCCTGCGATATCGCATCGATATCAAGGGCTTGGTCGCCAAGATGGTAGGGGATGCCAAGCCCTGCCCCGAAAATCAGCCGCTTTGGCCTGATGCCATGATCCGTGATCATCCGCTGGAAAATGCCGATGAACCCGCGCCAATTCTCGCAAATCGCCTGCGCTTTCAGGCTTTGGGTGCCGGAATAGATATGAAAGCCGTCGAGCCTGAGGTGCGCGAGGTTCAGGATTTCGGCCACAGACTGATCCGCCTCTTCGATATCGATGCCGAAAGGCGTCGGCCGTCCGGCCATGTGATCGCCAAAGCCTTTGGGTACATGGTCGGGACTGAGGCGGATCAGGATGGGCTGGACCTTGCCGCAAGCGGCGGCGATCTCATTGGCCAAATGCGCCTCGCGCAGGCTTTCGACGATCAACTCGCCCAAACCCGCCGTGATGACCTGTTCCAGTTCGGCCCGCCGCTTGGCAGGTCCGGTGAAGCTCAGCCGTTCGGGTTGCCATCCGGCCAGCAGCGCCAGCTGGAATTCGCCTTGCGACGAGATATCCAATGTCCCGATCCGCGACTTAAGCCAGCCCAGCAGCTGCGGATTGGGATTGCTTTTCACTGCAAAGCTGATCTCGAACCAGCGCCCGAAAGCGGCCTGCAACCGGTGCAATCGCTGCGTCATGATATCCGCGGAATAGATATAGGCGGGCGTGCCGAACTGGCGCGCCGCCGCGATCAGGGGGGAATCGATCATCGCCTCATCCAAGTTTTGCGACATAGGCAATAATCAGGTTCGGCGTGTCGAAATTTTCCAATGTCACATCAGCGGGATGGACGGTGATATCGGCCTTTTCTTCGATATAGGTGATCAGGTTCACCATCGAGACCGAATCCAGCAGGCCCGACGAAAACAGCGGAGTTTCCCCCTGAATCGCATCATCGATGAACAGGTCTTCGGCAAGAAAGCGGGTCAGATCATCAAGCGTGAGCGGCATGGTCGGGGGATCCTTCGGTTGTGACGGCAGCGCGGGCTGCGGCGATAATGGCGGGGCGGTCAAGCTTGCCGCTGGCGGTGCGCGGCATCAGGCCTTGCCAAAGATGGATGCGTTGCGGCTGCATGTAATGCGGCATATGCTTGCGACAATAGGCTTGCAGATCAGCCTCTTGCGCGGTGCCGATCAGGGATGCGGCCAGCTGCACGGCTTCGCCCTTATCCGCATCTTCTATGGCATAGGCCACGACATCGCTGACAAAGCCGCTGCGGGCGATATGATCTTCGACCTCGGTCGGGCTGAGGCGGAAGCCCATGGTCTTGATCATTTCATCCATGCGGCTGACGAACCACAGATCGCCATCCTCATCGACGCGCACCAGATCGCCGGAATAGACCACCGGCTGATCGCCGATCAGATCGGCCAGTTCGGGACAGGGGCGGATTTTGGCCGCCGTCAGCTCGGGCCTTTCCCAATAGCCCAGACTGACCAGCGGTCCGGCATGGACCAGTTCCCCCTGTTCCCCCGGCCCCGCGATGCCAATGCCCTGACGGATCACGAAGACCTGCGCATTGGGGATCTGCTGGCCGATCGATCCCATCTTGGCGGCAAAGCGGTCGGGCGGCAGATAGGTGGAGCGGAACGCCTCTGTCAGGCCATACATCAGATAGATATCGGTGGCCGGAAAGACATCCGGCAGCAGTTCCAAGATGTTGGGCGGGATTTTTCCGCCCGTGTTGGTGATCCTTCGCAGATGCGGCAGCGGCTGGGGCGCCTCGTGCAGCAGCCGGACAATCGGCCCCCAGAGCGGCGGCACACCGGCGATGCCCGTCACCTTATGGTCCTGCGCCATGCGGATGATTTCGGCGGGCATGGCCAGCGGTTGATGCACGATGCTCCCCCCCACCAGCAGCATCGTCGTCAGCTGGTTTAGCCCCGCATCAAAGCTATAGGGCAGCACCGACAGCAAGCGATCCTCTGCCGTAAGCTTCAGATATTGCGCCACCGACACCGCGCCGATGCGGATATTGCGATGCGACAGCATCACCCCCTTGGGCAGACCGGTCGAGCCCGAGGTATAGATGATCATCGCCAGATCGCCCCCATCGACCGGTGTTGCCTGCCCCCCCCGATCCGTCGGCAGATCGGCCCAGATGCCATCGCCGGCATTGGGCGAGCGGCTGCCGTGGATCAGGCATTTCACCTGACCCTGCAAGGCGTTCTCGCCCATTTGGGCCGCGCGGGCCTGCGGGGTTGCGATGACGGCCGCAGCGCGGCAATCGCGGGCAACATAGGCGAGTTGCGCGGGCGTCCAATGGGTGTTCACATTCACCACCACGCCGCCGATCTTCCAGATGCCGAACATCGCCGCGACTTCGTCGATGCCCTTGCGGATCTGGACGATCACCCTGTCACCTGATCCAACCCCTTGATCTTGCAGCCAATCCGCGATGCGACCGGCCTCAGCCACCAGATCGGCATAGCTGATCTGGCGATCCTGATCGATACAGGCGATCTTATCAGGCCTTGTCGACAGATTGTCCGTCAACAGCGCCCACATGCTGGCATTATGCGGTGACATCAGCCACGCCCTCCCGTTTCTTTTGCGCAAAGATCGGCAGACTAGGGTAAATTCGAGCAGGGGATCCGACGACCACGCTATCGTCGGGCACATTGGTTGTCACGGCGGTATTGGCGCCGATCCGCACCCGATTGCCGATTTTCACCCGCCCCAGCACGCAGGAATTGACGCCGATGAACACATCGTCGCCGATGATCGGCGCCCCGCGGCGCATATTGGTGCCGAGGGTAACGTTATGCATGACGCCCACCCTGTCGCCGATCACCGTATCGGGATGGATAGAAATCGACCCTTCCGCATGTATGATATGGAAATCACTGCCGATTTTCACCTGTGGCGGGATCCAGACCTTGGTGATGTTCAAGATCAACAGCTTCATCACCCCGTAAATCTTCTGGGCAAACCAGCGGCCCATGGGGTTTTTCACCGAAATCGCCCAACGGCCATAGCGATAGATCGCGAGCGAGACGAAAGCTGCTTCCGTCACACTGCTTCCATGCCGGCGGTAATCCCCCCGCAAGGTTTCAGACATCAGATAATTCAACGGATTAAACCGCATCTCTGGCTTCCCTAGCTGCAAGGATCAACTCCATGGTGCGCGCGATATCTTCCCAATCGATGCGGAAGGATTCGGCCCGTCCGTGGCCGACCACCATGGCAAAGCGCTGTTGCCAACGATCGGAAAGCAGCTTCATGGCGGTGGTCGCACGGTCCGGTGGTTGCAAAGTAAACAATGTCCCCCCCGCCGGCATGACGGCGATGCCGTGGTTCAACTGGCTGCCTTCCACACCGGCAATGACTTTGGTCTGGCCGCAAAGGCGCATCAGGCTTTCGACGCTGTGATCTTCGGCGAACAGGACACGGAAGCCGAAATGCTGTTCCAGCCCTTTGGCAATTTCGTCTTCGTTTTCAAGCAAACGCGCATCCCCCGACCGACCGCGAAGCAAGAAGACGCCGTCATTGGGCGCGGGCGTGACGCCCGCCAACAAACGGTGGCGCATGTCTTGCGCCCGCGCGATGCGGTGGCTGTTGTTGGCGTGATCGTCAAACAGGATCAGCTCTTCGAAATAGCAATCACCGATCCGGCGGGGCTGCATGTTTAATCGCGCCTCATAATCGGGGACATGGCCCGCGCGTTCGGGCATCGTGGTGCAGGGAGTGCCGGTTTCTTCCGCGAGGCGGTAACTTAGGCAATCATCCAAAAGCCAGTTGCCGAACCAGCGATTGCCGACCCATGTTTCGAATAGGGATGCTTTTTCAATGCTGTTCAACCGCGCGGGCCTTGGCGGATGCTTGCGTTGACGCAGATGCATTGCCGCATTCTTGGCATATAGAATGCCGTCGACCAGACTGACATCGCGCAGACGATAGCCCATGGTCGGCCCCACCGGTTCTGCCCGATCCCCGATCAGCGAGCGCAGCACCATGTCGAGCGAGGCGAATTCGGTCCGAACGATACGCTCCGCCTGACCCGGAAGAATGATCACCGGATCGACCTGTCGGGTTTCCGACGGTGATATCTGCCAGCTTTCGCAGGCAAGATCGGTCAGATCGGGACCGTTAAGCCCCAGATATTTGCGCAAGGTGTGGGAATAAGGACGGAGGCAAATCACTCAAGCAATCCATTCATGACAGCAAATGACGCGTGGGATGTGGCGCATAGGCGCGGATAGGCCTGCTATGGCGGATGGGGGGGGATCATCGGGCCGCATCCTTCCAATCGGGGCGCAGAGCCAGAACCACGGGACGCAATGCCGTGGCAATGCGGTGATGATCGGCCGGAGACGGATGCCAATGGCAGGCTTGGCGATCCATCGCGGGCAGCGCGACCACCTCGACGCGGGCCCCCAAAGCCCGCAAGTCTTTCGAGGCTGCATCATAGGCCAAGGTGATGGCCGGATCTTCCTTGGGAAAAATCAGCAGCAACAGCGCCGCCAGCGGTGTCTTGAGATGAATTTCCTTGAGCAATCCTATGAGCTTGGCGCTAAAGGCACTCGCGAGCATCTCTTTGTTGGCGAAGGCCTCCCCCGCCTGCAAGGGCGTCGCGAAATCGTTCGATCCAAGGCCGATGACGATGACATCCGGCGGCTGTGTCGGGCTTAGGGGGACATCGGGCCTTTCCGGCAGCGCCAAGTGATAGAGATCGGCCATGGCGCGACCAGGATCGGCGCCGCCGTAATTGCGCAGCAAGCCGATCCCTGAACGGGCGATGAGCGTTTCTTCGGCATCAAGGCTTTGCGCAAGCAGCGCGGGGAAGCTTTGGCTGGTGTCGGTGGCCAGAAAGACCTGCTCTAGGCTGCACTCACGGGTCTGCGCAGTGCTGGCATAGCCCACGGTATCGCTGTCGCCGATGAACAGGATCTGGCGTGACTTCGGTGCCGGAGGCGGAAGGGCCCACCCGCCATCGGGCAGGAAAAACCCGCCAAAGCGGCTGTCGCTTGAGGCTTCGCTCAGCACCTGCAACGCGATGCTATGGGCGCCGTTTGACAAGCCGCTGACCCGCAGATGCGTATCGCCCGGCTTGGACAGCATCATATCAAGGCTGCGCCCGTCGTCGATCCGCAATCTGAGTCTGTTTTGATGGTCTTCCAGCCGCAACTCCACCGCAGTGCCTTCAAAGCGGGCTTGGGCAGTGAAGGCGGGCCAGCGATAACGCGCATTGATGCCGCTGTTGGGATCGGCCGCACTGTGAATGCCGCCCAACCGAACCGGCAATGGCTTGGGAATATCGGCGGAAACGGCGAATTCCTCGATGCGGACGCTGGCCGCATGGGAAAGCACAGCCAAGCGCGCCGAGGCCGGATCGGCGGTGCCAAACAGCGGCCGCGATTGGTACAGCAGGACACCGATATAGGCACAGGCCAGCAGCAGGGCCGATGCCATCAGCATGCGTCTGGACAAGCCCCCCTTCATAATTTCCTCCATGCAGCCTCAAAGCTCACGTGAAGACAAATGGGTTAAAAAATCGCGACTAAAAAACCCTATTCCCGCAGGTTGCCCGCGGTTGTAGGCCAAATTATGGCAGATCCGTGGGGAATAGATAGAGGGAGATGCCGCCGCGATCCGCCCCAGTTGGCCGCCCGCAGTTGACCGTCCGAACGGCGAAGCTCGCGCGGCCAAATACGATATCGCGCGATATGCCGGTTGCCGAAGTCGCGACAGCGCCGCTATCATCGATGGGCGCTATCCTGCAACGGACGATCCGCCCTGAACAAATCAGGGTTTTGCAACAGGGTGATCATGACCATTCCCGCGGCCAGCCCAGATATGAACATTCTTTTCATCACCGTCGACCAGTGGCGCGCCGATCTGTTCGACCAAGCGCGCCAGGCGGGCCTGGCTTTGCCCCATCTTGAACGCCTCGCGGCGCAGGGCACGTCTTTTGCCAAGCATTACTGTCAGGCCTATCCCTGCGGTCCCTCGCGCGCCTCGCTGGTGACGGGGCTCTACGCGCATAAACATCGCAGCATCCTGAACGGCACGCCGCTGGATGCGCGTCATCCGACGCTGTTCACCGAATTGCGCCGTGCCGGCTATCGCCCCCGGCTGTTCGGCTATACCGACACCACTTTGGACCCAAGGGGCAAAAGCCCGCAGGACCCCGATCTGGGGGATTATGAAAACGTGACGCCCGGTCTGGTGGTGGACACGCTGTTGACCGAAAGCGCCACGCCATGGCTCGCGGATCTGAAGGCCAAGGGCTATGACATCCCCGATCCCGATCTGGGCCGCGAGGGGGTATTCGCGCAGCGCCATTTCACCCAAGCCACCATCTTCGCGGCGCAAGACAGCGAAAGCGCGTTTCTCGCCGATCGCTTCTTGTCTTGGGCCAGCGTTGCGGGCAAAGCGCCGTGGTGCGCGCATCTGTCCTTTATCGCGCCGCATCCGCCCTTTGCCGCCCCCGCCCCCTATTGCGACAAGGTCGCAGCCCATGCCACGCAAAGCCCGTTGCGCGGGGCCGATCTGTCGGTCGAGCAAGCGCAGCATCCGTTGATGCAAGCTTTGTTGGGCAAGATATCGGCCGACGGCTTTGCACCGGGCCTGTCGGGTCTGGCCAAGGATGTGGATGCCAAGACCATCGCCCAAGTGCGGGCTATCTATCTGGGGCAGGCAAGCCTTGTCGATGACTGCTTGGGCCGGATCTTCGCGGCTTTGGAGGAGATGGGGCTGGACGCGCGCACCGTCATCGTCTTTACCGCCGATCATGGCGAGCAGTTGTTCGACCATTGGATGCTGGGCAAAGCGGGCTATTTCGACCAATCCGCCCATGTGCCTTTGATCATCCGCCACCCGCATCCCGATTTCGATGCGGGGCGCGGCAGGGTCGTTCCACAGTTCACCCAAGCGGTCGATCTGATGCCGACTTTGCTGGATATGGCCGCATTAAGCGCCCCGCGCAATTGCGACGGCCTTAGCCTGTTGCCGTTCTGCAAAGGCGAGACCCCGACGGATTGGCGCGACGCGGTCTATTGGTCCACCGATTTTCGCGACAGCGCCGCAGCCCTTGCCGCGCAGGGCATCACGCTGCCCAGCGAGTGGTGCAATCTGCAAGTGGTGCGCACCGAGCGGCTGAAATACGTGCATTTCGCCGCTCTGCCGCCGGTTTTGTTCGATCTGCAAAACGACCCGCAGGAATTGGTCAACCGCGCCCAAGACCCTGATTACACAGCCCTGCGTCTGGAAGGCATGGATCGGTTGCTGTCGTGGCGCCAAAGGCATGAAGATCGCACCCTGTCGGGCCTGCGCGCGGTGCGTGGTCGCTTGCATAACGAAGACGATCCGGCCTAGCCCGCACATAACCCTCTGAAGCGTCATTGGGAGCTCGACGCCTCAGGGCTGCTCGGCTGCCGCGGGAACGGGCGACATGAAGACATCATAGCGCGTCGATTTGCCGATGATCTGATGCGAGGGCTTGCGGATGCCGTCGATGAATTTGGCCTTCAACGGCCATTTCAGCACCGTGCGCTTGCTTGCACAGGCCAGCGCCACCTGCATCAGTTCAAAGGAATCCTCATCACTGCCGACGATTTCACGCACCTGACGCAGCGCAAGCTTGACCAAGGCCGAACTTTTCCGCTCGGGGTGCATCGGATCGACATAGATCACTTCCGGCGAAAGCTGCGGCAACAGGTCTTTCGCATCCCCGCATAACAGCGTCATCCGCGCGGCGATCTCGGCATATTCGCCGCCCGCTTGGCGGCATTGCTCAAGACCCTCTTGCAGCATGTCCTGCATCTGCGGCGACCGCTCGATCAGCGTGACCCGCGCGCCGAGCGAGGCCATGATGAAAGAATCCCGACCCAAACCCGCAGTCGCATCAACCACATGCAACTCTTTATTGCCCTTTATCCCGAGCGCGCGGCCGATGGCCTGCTGGCGCCCACCGCCATATTTCAGGCGATGCGCCATTGCGCCGCTCAGATAATCAACGCGTAGTCCGCTTATGGCCTTGTCCTTTCCTGAAAACCTTCCGCCGGATCGCTTCATATCCGGCCAGACAGCCCTGCATGACTTTAACGCATTGATAAGAAATGGTCGAGCCGCCTTAGGCCTAGAGCCGGTCGGCGGATCGGCCCCAGCCTATGCGCTGCGCAGATGGTCTTGCGCGACCAATCCCATCTCACGGGCCAGCTGGGCTGCTTCGAAGCGCGAATTGATCCCCAGCTTGCGATAGATGTCGCGCACATATTGGTTGACGGTATGGCGCGACAACAGCAGCCGTTCGGCGATGTCGCCATTCTTGGCCCCTGCCCCCAGCAAGGCCAATACCTCTTGGTCGCGCCGCGTCAGATAATCGGGGATCTCGCGCAAGCTGGCGGCGGGGGCAATGGATTGCCGCGCCGCGCCGCGGCCCGCCAAAGCCAGCCGATTGCGGATGGTCAGCACCAGCAGGTCAATATCCACCGGTTTGACCAGATAGTCATCCGCCCCCGCGATCAGCCCCGCCATCAAATCCACCCGCGCGGCCAAAGCGGTCACGAATAAAAACGGCGCCGCCGGCTTCACCGCGCCGTTGGCGCGCAGCTCGTCAATCAGCTGCAAGCCGCTGCGGCCGGGCATCATCACGTCACAGATCACGCAATCAAGGCTTTCCGGCGGCAAGCTGTCCAGCAAGGCGAAGGCCGCGTCGCCATCGGCTGCGCCATAGATCACAAAGCCCATGGCCTGTAATTCTTCGACCAATTCGATGCGAAGATCGGGCTCGTCTTCGATGTATAGCAAGCAGACTTGGGGCATTGTGACAACTACAAAGGGATAGACCAAGGAAAACCAGAGCCGCGCTCAGGTTTCAAGCCCTTTCATCCCTTCAAGGCAATTGGTGACGGGATCTGTCGCCGAGGCGCTTGTATCCGCCGCAACGGGTCCGACGGCGGGAAGCGATAGCGTGAAGGTGCTGCCTGCCCCCTCTTGCGAGGTGAAGCTCAAAGCGCCGCCGTGGAAGCCTGCGATATCGCGGGACAAATTCAATCCCAGACCGGATCCGAAGATATTGGCGGCATTGCTCGCTCGATGGAAACGTTCGAAAATGCGCGGCTGATCTTGCTGCGGAATGCCGATGCCCTGATCGCGCACTGCACAAAAAAGCTGCGTCCCCTCTTGCCACAGGCGGATATCGATCGGATCGGCGGCCTCCGAATATTTCGCCGCATTGCTGAGCAGGTTTTGCACGATCTGTTCGACCAAGACCGGATCGCAATCGCAAAGCGCCATTGCCGGTGATGGCCGAAGGTTGAACTGACGATGGGGGTGGAAGGCCGCAAGCGCGTCCAAGGCACTTTCGACCACGCTGCGCAGTGCTACCTGTTGGCGGCGCAGCACGATATGGCTTTGGTCCACCGCCGCCGCATTGGTCACCGAACCAAGCAGATCCAAAAGCCGCATTGTCGACGCGGTAATGCGAGAGGATTTTTCGGACACCTGATCGGGGGTGAATTGCCAGGCCCGCCGCGTCAGACGCTGCGACAGCATCGAGATCACCGCCAAAGGGGTGCGAAACTGATGCGACACGGTCGAAATGAAACTGCGATAAACATCCTTGGCCTGACGCTCGGTTTCCAAAGCCTCGTGCAGGGCTTGGGTGCGTTCGGCCACAATCGTTTCCAGATTGGCGCGATGGGCTTCCAATTCCTGCGCGACCCGCTGCTTTTGGCGCAGCAGCCGCAACAATTGGCCCGACATCGCAAAGCCCAATAAAAACAGCGCGAGCGAGGCGACCACCAGCCGCGCGCTCGCGGCCGTCTGCGCATCATAATGCCGTCCCACCTGATCGCGCTCGGCGATCATCGCCTTATTGGCCAATTCGCTGGTGATCGTGGTCAAGGCGTCCAGTTGCGGGCGAAAGCGGTCCAACTGCGCGCGCGTGCCGATATCAGCTCCGGCCAGCGCCTGCAGATCGCCGATCAGCTCATCTGCCAGCCCGCGAAAAATCGCGAAAGGCTCGGACATGCCCAATGCGGCGAAGAGGGCCGCTTGCGTCGGGTCCAGCACCACCCGCAAGCGGCTGAGCAGCATGTCACGGCGAAATTCGAACTCGTCAGCGCCGACTTGCGAGGGCGCCCCCGCCCGAGGGCCGCGCTCCATGGCAAGCGCCAAGCGTTGCGCTTCGTAATTGGTGCGCGACATCAACCACAGAAGGTTCTCGCCGGTATTGCTTTGCAAGCTGCGGTCGATCGAGCGGATTTCCATGAAAGAGACAGTCATGATCCCAAGGAAGGCGAAGATCAGCCCCCCCGCGATCACCGACATGCCCCAGCCGCGTAGCATCACTGGCTCCGGTCGATGGTGATCTTGGCCAATTGCCACGCCCAGCGGTGGTCGAAACGCTGGTCTTTCAATTCCTCATGATCATCGCGCGGATAGACCAGCCACAATGGCCCCTTGTCCGCCCGGTGCAAGGCCGCCCCGTCCATCGAGCGCGCCACCAGAGTGTCGTAATCGAACGCATCCTGCGCGCCCACGGTGATGACGTAATCGTTCAACGCCTGCAACTGCAACTGATGCCCTGCAAGTGCGGATTGATCATAGCCCGCGGCGGCCAGCACCTCGCGCAGCAGCACGCCTGTGAAAACATGCGGCCCTTGGGTCCATGCGGTATGGGTGGTGATGTCTTTTTGCGGCAAAGCGGCAAAAGCCGCCTCATCGAAAGCGCTTTGGCCAGCAGGGCCATGCACCACTAACACGGGACGCGCCTGCGCCTGTTCTTGTGCCTGCGCCGAAAGCGGCGTCAAAAACGCGACTGCCAGCAGGGCGCAGCGGGTCAGTGTCCAGTGCTTCATCCCTTCTCCATCGCTCCAATGTTCAGGCCTCGCCACAGCCCAATTGCCGCGACAGGACATATTCAAACTTCAAGAGCATGACCTTAGGCCTAACAATGTCAAGTTCAATGGAAAATGCGGAATTACTCTGGTGTCTTGGAGGATTTCATCTGGAAATGCGGCCGGAAAAGACAGGGGCTGGCGCCGTTCATGCGGACGGCGGCGGCCCCGTTGCGGCGCATGCCGATGGCACCGACGGGGGCTGCGTCGACCACCGGACCTTGGCGCATCACAAAGCGCAAGGCGGCAGCGAGGCGGCGCCGCTGGCGCTATGGCTGCGCGCGGTATCGGCGGCGAAACGCGCCTTGCCTTTCACATCGATACGGGTGGCATCGAGCAGCCGCTGATTGCGCAGCGCCCGCAGGCTGACCATCACGCCGAACGTCACCCCGCGATGCACCCTGCCGAGACGGTCGCATCCAGCGTTTCGGATGCCGTGCTATAGGCCTGCAGATCCTTGGTCGAGATCAGCTGCAAATTGCCGCTGATCTCGACCAGACTGGTGGTATTTATCACCGCCACACCGATTGACGCCGGAATGGGCAGCAGCCCGCCCGGTTTGACGGCGACCCTGTTTTCGGCATGGCTTTGGATATAGATGCCGCCATCGGCGCGCCAATTTACCGGCAGATTGACGCTTAGCCCCGCCACGGCCGCGGTATCACCCAGACGCCAGTCGTTGCGCCCCCGCCCTTGCGCGGTCAGCCCGCTCAAGGCTTGCGCCTCCACCGCGCTGCTCGGCGATCGCGCCCCCAAGCGATTGGCCCCGCTTTGGTCGCAGCGGCCATCCGCCTCCAAGGTGGAATTGCGCCGCATCACCGAAGACGAGACATTGCTGACCGGCCCATTGGCCGACAGCAGCGCCTGCGCGGTCATCACTGCCCCGCCCTGCCCCGTCCCGCTCCGCCTTGCATCGCAGGCGGTGCCCTGCCCAGCAGCCCCGCGCTGATGCTGTCGGCCGTGACCCAGACCAGACCGCCGCCCATCGCCTGCAGCGTGACCGCCTTTTCCAGAGTGACGGATTCATGGGCGAACACCGCCACATAGCTGGCGTGGCTGTCGATGCTGGCCCCAGCCACCACGGCGCCATCGGGCTGATCCAGCGTCACGGCGATCGATTTGGCCTTAGCGGTGATCGCCGCCGCTTAGCCGCGGATGGTGTTGATATCCTCGCCACCGTCATAAAGCCTGTCGAAGGCCGACCCCAGATTGGACTGGCCGCGGGCGATCAGCAGTCGGTTGCGCAAAGATTCAATCGGGATCGACATGGTCAGGCTGCCGTTGCTGGCCATGGCCGTGGAATTGGTCATGATATTGACCATCCGCTGCCAGCCGCTATCCAGCAGCAGATCGACATGGCTCCCCGACTGCAGGCCGAATTGGCTGGAGGGCGCTACATCGGTGGCGCCGAATTGCTGCCCCATGACCAGCGTGGTATTGCCCGACGACGGCATGTTTGTAGGGCTATCGCCTGCCACAACCTGCGCGAATGCGCGGCTGACCTGCGCCGAGAGCACCGCCACCAAAGTCACCGCAGACACCGTTTGATGCAGCCGCGGCCGCAGCGACGACTGACGGAACTGGGACAGATCGCGCGCGATTCCGGCCATGGAAACTGCGGTATTTATATTTAAGTGATCCGCCCAGCGGATCGAAATTGCGCCTGTCCGCCAGAACGGCGAGCAGGGGCAGACAATCCCCAAAATTAATCTGCTGTGGGTTTGGCATCTGGGCGCGGGGCGCATCCAGACCGTCGACAAGGCGGCTGGTATCGACCGACAGGATCGGCGGCGCGCCAGCGGCATCCATGCGATAGGCGCACAGGATGGATTTGGCCGCGCGCAGATTGTCCAGTTCTGTCTGATCCAGACCGTTGGCAACTTCGCAAACTCCGCCCCGAGCAGCGCTGCCAGACCAGTTTGCGCTGTTCGAGTTCATCTTTGCCCTCAATGCGATAGACCACGCCACTGGGCGGATAGACCCCAGGCGGCACCTGCGCGAACTACAGCGCCCCGTCTGACACCGGCAGTGCCACCCTGCGCACCGCCAGATCGCCGGTCTCGCGCAGGGTCAGCTCCTGCGCCGGACGATAGGCCGAACGGTCACGGTCAAAGCCTCGCAGGTGACCCGCCACGCGCCGAAAGCGGTGTTATTGACCAGTTCCGCCGTTGCGGCTGCGCCGTCTTCGGCAAGGCCCGCCCCCGCAAGGCCCACAGTAACGGCCAAAGACAAGGCCGCGGCCGTGGCTTTCAGCGGCGCATAGAAAGGACGGCGGATATGGGAAATTCCGCTTATAGGTCAGAATGTGGCACTCAGGCCCAGATGGAAGCTGGCAGCTTGGGATTTATCAAAACCGCTGGTCGATCTGAGCGGCAGGCCAGCCAAGGCCTGCAACCCGTACCTGCCGCCCCAGTGCATCGAGGCGCCAAATTCGGCCACGGCCAGCCTTTCATCAGGCTGCGATCGAATCGCGTGATCAGCGGCACGCGATAGCCCAGATTGATGCCCTGTCCGTCCGAGACGATATTGGCATCCGAAAACGCCCCGCCATCCCTTGCGACGCGCCGACATAGCCCTGCAGGTCGCCGCGCCCGCCCTTCGCCCATCATCTTTTGCAGATCGTCAAAAGCCGGTGGGCGGTTCAGATAGCGGTCCGTAACCGCAGCCGGATCCTCAGGGGGCAGATATGCGAGCGGCCGGTATCGATGGCGTGCAGACGAACTGCGGTCCCGATCTTGGGCCCGCGCAAGGCCCGCTTGCCCCACGGCCAGGTCCACGGCCAGCGCCAAGGCCAAAGCCGATGTGCAGAAATGGCGGATCAGGGGGCAGCCTCTTGGTTCAAATCCTGTAGCGCCGCCTCCAGCCCTTGCAGCGCCAGCCGCAACCGGCGCGGGGGGAAGCGGCATCGGGGCGATAGATCAGATCGATCTCGCGCGCCTTGGCAATGACGGCGCTGGCTCCGCAACGAGCGTTTTGAGGGGCAGTCTGGCAATGCTGATAGCGCAAGGCCTGCGGCCATCCTTGTCATGTTGCCATTGCGAGATCCCGCAAATTCGCTCTGACGGCAGGTCGCGGCAGGCGCAGCGTCAGCCGGTATCGGCGGCGGCTTGGGCAGGCGACGCCGCTATGGTTGTGACAACCATGACTGTCACAACCATGGCTTTAACAGCGGCCAAACGCCTGCATCGCGCCAAAGGCGCAAGATGCTGGTCCCCTCCTTTTCGCGCAGATGCAATGCCTTCCCCTCCCCGCATCCTGCGGTTGAATGCCCGAAAAGGATAGCGATGCAGGCTCCGCCTTTTCCATCCCCAGGGATGAGGGGCGTTGCACCCGAAGGGTAGTGATGCGGCGTTGGCGGGCACCGCAGGTCGCTTCTGGCGCGAGGCTGTCACTGAAAGTAAGAGGATTTGGCCGAACAGGTTTTCCGGCAGCGCGGCGCGTGATGGCCACCTGCGCAAGACATGATCTGCAGCCGTTGGTGAGGGTCATGCCAAAGCATCCTGCAGGCCGCATCGCAATTTAGCCATGCGGCACCGCCTTTTTCCGATGCCGAAGCAATTGGCCAAGGCGGCACGTGGGCCCATGATGCGTTTGGTCGCGCTCAATTGCCCCAAGCGACAAGGGCTATATATATCTGCGACAGCATCCAGAAAATGCGGGATATCGCATCACGCGGGCTTTGGACATAGGATCACGCCCGCCCGAAAGCTGAAACTGGCTGCGTGAATTCTGCACCAGAGCCCCGCAGGTCGGAGCGGCCTGCCTGCGCTTGGGACATCTTTGGGGAGGGCTGCGGCGATCGCGGTGGATCGCTGCGACAGATCTTCATGCATCTCAATCTGATAGCTTGTAACTCGGGCGCGGCTGGGCAATTCTAGCTTCTGCAACGAAGGTTCCGAATATCATGTCCACTGCCGCGCCCCTGCCGTATATTTTGGCCCCTGATCCGGACAGGCAGGGGCTGACACGGCGGTTGATGGGTCGCGATCAGACTGGGGCCGACGTCGAGCTTTCCGTCGTCGAAGAGCGGCCTTTGACCATTTATTTGAACGCCCGCGAAATCGTGACCGCGATGACCATCGGGGATTATCCCGAATATCTGGCGCTCGGGTTCCTGCGCAATCAGGGCATGCTGCCCGATGGCATCACGGTCACCGCCGTCGATTATGATGATTACGCCGAAGCCGTGGTCGTGCGCACCGATCAGATCACCGATTACGAAGACAAGCTGGCGCGCAAGACCCGCACCTCGGGCTGTGCGGTCGGCACGGTTTTTGGCGACATGATGGAAGGCCTTGCCGATATCACGCTGCCGCATGCGCCTTTGCGGACATCGTGGCTTTATGCCTTGTCCAAGCGCATCAACACCACGCCAAGCCTGTATCTGGAAGCCGGTGCGATCCATGGCACGGTCCTGTGCCAAGAGGATCGCGCGCTGGTCTTCATGGAAGATGTCGGCCGCCACAACGCCGTCGACAAGGTGGCGGGATGGATGTTCCGCAACAAAATCGATGGCGGCGACAAGATCCTGTATACCACGGGCCGCCTGACATCCGAAATGGTCATCAAGGCGGCGCATATGGGCATTCCCACCTTGGTCTCGCGCTCGGGCTTCACAGCTTGGGGCGCCAGCATCGCACAGCAGCTTGGCATGACGCTGATCGGCAGGCTGCGGGGGCAAAGGTTTGTCTGCCTATCGGGCGAGGACCGGCTGATCCGCGATGCCGATCTGGCACATGTGGCCCATGACGCCCCCCGATCCGGTCGAAAGGGTGCCGATCATGACTGACGGGACGCGCAAGACTTTGGGCGTGATTTTGGCAGGCGGCCAAGCGCGGCGCATGGGCGGCGGCGACAAGGGCCTGCTCGATCTGGACGGGCGCAAGCTTTTGGAGGAAGTCATCGCAAGGGCCGCGCCGCAATGCGATGATCTGGTGATCAATGCCAACGGTGCGCCCGAGCGCTTTGCCAGCTATGGCCTGCCGGTGGTTGCCGATAGTCTGGCGGATTTTCCGGGGCCGCTGGCGGGCGTGCTGGCGGGGATGGATCATGCCGCGACGCGGGGCTTTAGCCATGTGCTCAGCTTTGCCGCCGATACCCCCTTCTTCCCCCCAGATCTGGGCGCAAGGCTGCACGCGGCGATTGGGCCCGATCAGCCGATCGCGATCAGTGCCACGCGCGGGCAAGACCGCGTGATCCGCCAGCCGACCTTCGGGCTGTGGCCGGTGGCGCTGCGCGAAGATCTGCGCCACAGCCTGCGCGACGGGCTGTCGAAGATCCTGCTGTGGGCGGAACGCCACGGCTATGCTCTGGTGGCCTTCGACGGCACCGACCATGACCCCTTCTTTAATGTCAATACCGCCGAGGACCTCGCGCAGGCGCGCCGGATTTGGCAGAAGATCACTCAGGGATGAAATGAGAGTTGTAGGCATCACAGGCCGTAAGAATTCCGGCAAGACGACCTTGACCGAACGTTTGGTGGCGGAGTTCACCGCACGCGGTTTCACGGTATCGACCGTCAAACATGCCCATCATGAAACCGATGTCGACCAGAAGGGGCGCGACAGTTACCGCCACCGCGCGGCCGGTGCCAAGCAGGTCATGCTGTCGTCGGACAAACGCTGGGCCTTGATGCATGAATTGCGCGGCGATGCGGAACCCGAACTGGCGGAGCTTTTGGCGCGCATGGATCCGGTCGATCTGGTTCTGGTCGAGGGCTATAAGAACACCGCCCATCCCAAGATCGAAATTTGGCGCCATGCCACTGCCGGCACCGCGCTCGCGCCCGACTATCCGTCGATCTGCGCGATGGCTTCGGATCAGGGCGATGCGGGCACCGGACTGCCGGTGCTGGACCCCAATGATATTGCCGCCATCGCGGATTTCATCACGCGGCATATCGGCTTGGACGCGTTGAAGAAAACCGGATCCTCGATGCCGCCGGGGATCGACTGGACGCCGGTTGATGCGGTGCTGGCGCGGCTGCAAGCCAGCGTGAAGCCGATCACCGCCCAGATCCGCCTGCCGCTTGCCCAAGCCGCGGGCCATGTGCTGGCCGAAGATGCCTGCGCGCGGATAAGCCATCCGCCTTTGGACAATTCCGCCGTCGACGGCTACGGCTTCGCTTTCGACACGGTCGATTTCTCCAAGGGTCCGGTGCCGCTCGTCGCGGGCCGCGCCGCCGCCGGAGAGCCGTTTGCAGCCGCCCTGCCCGCAGGCCATGCCATCCGCATCCTGACCGGCGCGATCCTGCCCGCAGGGGTGGATACCGTCGTCTTGCAAGAACATGCCCTTGTCAGCGCGGCGGGCCTTGGCGTCACCAAAGCCCCCAAGAAATCCGGCGCCAATACCCGCAAGGCGGGCGAGGATATGGCCAAAGGCGATATCGCTTTTCCCAAGGGCCGGATGCTGCGGGCGCAGGATATTGGCCTTGCGGCCTCATTGGGCATTGCGCAGGTCAGCGTGCATCCACGGCTGCGGGTCGGGGTGTTGTCCACCGGATCCGAACTGTTGGACCTTGACCGCGCGGAGATCACCCCAGGCAAGATCCCCGATGCCAATCGCCCCATGCTGCTGGCCGCGCTGACGCGGGCGGGGTTCGAGGCTATCGATCTGGGCATCTGCCCCGATGAGCGTGATACCTTGCGCGCGATATTGGATGATGCGGCGGGCAAGGTCGATGCGATCCTGACCTCGGGCGGGGCCTCGCAAGGGGACGAGGATCACGTGGCCAATCTTTTGCGCGCGGAATCCGATCTGCAGGATTGGCGCATTGCCGTCAAACCGGGCCGCCCTTTGGCTTTGGCGCATTGGCCCAAAGGCCAAGCCGCGCAGATCCCGATCTTCGGCCTGCCCGGCAATCCGGTGGCGGCGATGGTCTGCACCTTGGTCTTCGCTTTGCCCGCTTTGTTCCAACGCGCGGGGGCGCCGTGGCGCGCGCCGCAAGGCTTCATGGTTCCGGCGGATTTCACCAAGGTCAAACAGGCCGGACGTCACGAATATCTGCGCGCGCGCCTGAGCGCAGCCGGTCACGCCGAAGTCTTCGGATCGGAAGGATCGGGGCGGGTGTCGGGCTTGGCTTGGGCCGATGGGCTGGTCGAATTGCCCGCGGGATTTGCCGATATCCAGAAAGGCACATTGGTGCGCTTCATCCCGTGGAGCGGCTTCGGCCTGTGAATCACGCCCCCGCCAAGCCGGCTTGGCGGGGGGAAGTGTCACTAGGATGTGCGGGCGCTCAATGTTCGCTTAGACGCACACCTTCGGTCGCATAGGCCGTGCTCGCAGGAATGGCGAGCGGGGCCAAGACCAAGGACGTGCCATAGGCCAAAAGCCCCGCGCAGATCATTCCAAGACAGACTGCTTTCATTACCGGTCTCCGTGTTCATTGGCGCGCGCCTTTTGCGCCGCCGATTTCAGTTGTGCCACCACGCCGCCCGCGATGGTACGGAAGGCTTGGCCCACCACGCCGTCGGGATCGGTCGCCATCAAGGGACGCCCCAGATCGGCCGAGCGGCGCAGATCTATCGTCAGCGGCACGGCCCCAAGGAAGGGCACCTCGATCTGCGCCGCTTCGGCTTGCGCCCCGCCATGGCCGAAGATTTCATGCCGCCCGCCGCAATCGGGGCATTGGAAATGCGACATGTTCTCGATCACGCCCAGCACCGGCACCGCCAGCTTCTGAAACATGGTGATCCCGCGCCGCGCGTCGATCAAGGCCAGATCCTGCGGGGTCGACACAATGATCGCCCCCTGCAACGGGCTGTTTTGCGCTACTGCCAATTGTGCATCGCCCGTGCCGGGCGGCATGTCGATCAGCAAGATATCAAGCCGCCCCCAATCGACTTCGGCCACCAGCTGGGTGATCGCCGCCGTGATCATCGGCCCGCGCCAGATCATGGCGGTATCGGGATCGACCAGATTGCCGACCGATAAAGCCTTCAGGCCCCATGCCTGCATCGGCAGAAGCCTGCGCCCGTCGGCGGCCATGCGCGGCTTTCCGGTCAAGCCCAGCAGCGTCGGCAGCGAGGGGCCGTAGATATCGGCATCCAGAATCCCGACCTTCAGCCCCGCCTCGCGCAGGGCCAAGGCAAGATTGACGGTGGTGGTCGATTTACCGACCCCCCCCTTGCCGGACGCGACCGCCACCACCATGCCCACCTCGGGCAAAAGCTGTGGTGCGGCTGGCTTCGGCGCGGCGTTCAGCTGCGGCACCGGTTTGGCAGGCTGGCTTGGCGCATCGGCGGTCAGGGTGATGACGGCTTTGCTCACGCCCTCCATCCGCAGCGCCGCCGCCTCTGCTGCGGCGCGGATCGGGGCGAAGGCCGCGGCTTCATCCGGCGCAATCGTCACAGCGGCGCTCAGCTTGGTGCCGGTGGCATCGAAGACCGGCGCGCTGAGGCGGTTGCTGTCGATCAGCCGCCCGCCGTCGGGCAAGGTGATATGCGAAAGGGCGGCACGAAACATCGCCTGCCGCCCTTCTTGGTTTTTGGATAGGCTCAGGCTCATCTTACTCGGCCGGCGTGACGCCATTGGCATTGCGCGGGGTGACGCCTTTGGCCAGTTCGTCCTTCACCCATAGCGAGTGGTGCTGCTTGGCCCAGTTCAGATCGACCTCGCCGGTGGTCATCGCCTCCAGCGCGCCTTCCGAACCGGCGGTCGCGATATAGATGTGACCGATCACCATGGCGATCAGACCGGCGGCGGCGATCGCATGGATCACCTGCGCGATCTGCCATTGCGACGCACTGCCCAGCAGATAGGGGAACATCAGCGCCAGACCGGTGGCGATTGCCACGCCGCCGCCCAGCACCACCGCCCAGAACACCACCTTCTGGCCCGCGTTGAACTTGGTCGCGTCAGGGTGCGCGCCGTTTTTCAACAGGCCCCCGCCCGCCTTGAACCAAGCGATGTCCAGCTTGGAGGGGATGTTGTGGCGCACCCAGATCACAAAGGTCAGCACCACGCAGGCAAGGAAGGGCCATGCCAGATAATGATGCGCCAGCTTGCCCCAATAGGTCAGGGTGCCGAAAGCGGCTTCGCTGACGAAGGGTTGCAGGATATAGCGGCCGATCGCGACATTGATCCCGCTCAGCGCCAGCACCACGAAGCTTGACGCCATGGTCCAATGCATGACCCGTTCGAACAGGGTGAAACGGGTGATGCTGCGCCCCGCCCGCCCGTGTTCGATCGCCAAGCGGCCGACGGTGAAATAGAAGATCACCACCCCCAGCAGCGTCACGACCACGGCCAGAATGATCAGCCAGTCGACGATATCAAGATTGACCCAAGTCCAGACCTTGTTGGTGGGCTTTTCCAGATCCGCCGCCGAAGTCGCGGGAATGGTGATCCGCCCCGACAGGGTTTCGCCGAATTTCAGCTTGTCCAGCAGCTGGTCTTCCTGCACCGAAAGCGCGGTCGGATTGACAGGGTCGACAGCCTGTTGCGCCATCGCGCCGCCGGTGGTGAAGGCGCCGGTGGTGAAGACCAAGGCCAGCGCCGCCAAGCCGTTGATGATTTTGCTTTTCATCTGCCGTCTCCCCTTATGCCGAAACGGCAATAGTTTCGCCATAGGCGGTTTTCCAGCCCCAAGCGCCCGAGCCATAGCCACGGGTCACCACACGCTCGCGGTAGATTTCGGCGATGATATCGCCATCGCCCGCCAGCAGGGATTTGGTCGAACACATTTCCGCACAGAGCGGCAGCTTGCCTTCCGCCAGACGGTTCGCGCCGTATTTTTCATATTCGGCAATCGACAGATCCGCTTCCGGACCGCCCGAGCAATAGGTGCATTTGTCCATCTTGCCGCGCGACCCGAAGTTCGAAACCTTGGGATATTGCGGCGCACCGAAGGGGCAGGCATAGAAGCAATAGCCGCAGCCGATGCAGGTGTCCTTGTTGTGCAACACCACACCGTCATTGGTGGTATAGAAGCAATCGACGGGGCAGACCTGCGCGCAAGGCGCATCGGTGCAATGCATGCAGGCCATCGAGACCGAACGTTCGCCCGGCAGGCCGTCATTGATGGTGACGACCCGGCGGCGGTTGATGCCCCAAGGAACCTCATGTTCGTTCTTGCAGGCGGTTACGCAAGCGTTGCATTCGATGCAGCGATCCGCGTCACAAAGGAATTTCATACGTGCCATAGTGGATTTCCCCTTATGCCGCTTCAATTTGGCAAAGCACGGCCTTGCCTTCATGCATGCCCGTCACCGGATCATAGCCATAGCTGGTGACCGCATTGACGGATTCACCCAAGACGATGGGATCGGCGCCCGCCGGATAATTGCCGCGCTGGTCTTCGCCCATGAACCAGCCACCGAAGTGGAAGGGCATGAAGGCCACGCCGGGGGCGACGCGTTCGGTCACCAAGGCCTTGACGCGGACTTTCGAGCCGCCTTCGGTGCCATAGACCCAGATCCAGCCGCCATCGGCGATGCCGCGTGCCGCTGCATCCTTGGGATTGACCTCGCAGAACATGTCTTGCTGCAATTCGGCAAGCCACGGGTTCGAACGGGTTTCTTCGCCGCCGCCTTCATATTCGACCAGGCGGCCAGAGGTCAGCACGATCGGGAAGCGATCAAAGATCTTTTCCTCGACCGCCTTGGACTGGATGGTGAAGCCGATATTCGGCATCCGCATCTGGCGACCGTCTTCGCGCGTCGGATAATCCGCGACCAGATCGGGGCGCGGGGTATAGATCGGCTCGCGGTGGACCGGCACCGGATCGGGCAGGTTCCACGCGATCACCCGCGCCTTGCCATTGCCGAAAGGCACGCAACCATGCTGGATCGCCACGCGCTGGATGCCGCCCGACAGATCGGTCGACCAAGACACCTTGCCCATCGCTTCGGCATCGCCGCCGCCGATCTTTTCGATCACCGCCAGCTCTTGCGCGCTCAGCTCGCTGTCCCAGCCCAGTTTGGTCAAAAGCGCATAGGTGAATTCGGGATAGCCGTCCTGAATGTCAGAGCCGACCGGCCAGCTGTCTTCGGCCAAAAGCGAGGCCCCTTCATATTCCAGACCAAAGCGCGGACGGAAGGCGCCGCCGCCTTCGGCCACCGGCAGATTGGTATTGTACAGGACATGGGTGCCGGGATGCTTTTGTTCCGGCGTGCCCCAGCAGGGCCACGGCAGGCCGTAGTAATCGCCGCCCACTTCCGGATCGTCTTTCGGCGCGCGCAGGGTAATGATATCGAACTTGTCCTGATTGCGCATATGCGCCTTCAGGCGTTCCGGACTTTGGCCGGTATAGCCGGTCGACCAGCCGCCGCGGTTGACTTCGCGCAGGATCGATTCCGCGGTCGGCTCCAACGAGAACTTGCCTTGGACCATATCGAAGGTCTTGAACATTTCATCCGCAAAGCCAAGGCGTTTGGCCAGACGATAGATCAGCGCATAATCGTTATCCGACTCGAAAATCGGCTCGACGCATTTCTCGCCCCATTGCACCGAACGGTTCGACGCGGTGCGCGAGCCATCGACTTCGAAATTGGTGCACATCGGCAGCAGATAGGTGTTGTCGGCACGCGAATGCAGCGAGGCGAAGTTGGTCGGATGCGGATCGGCCACCACCAGCAGATCCAGCGCATCCATGCCCTCTTGCGCGGCCTTCATGCGCGGAATGGTATTCGCGCCATGTCCCAGAACGATCATGGCCTTGATGGTATCGGCCTGATCGACATCTTCGCTCGGCATCAAGGTGGCATCGAACCAGCGGGTCGACGGAATGCCGGACACTTCCATGTTCTGCGCCCGCGTCCGCGCCTCGCGCCCGCCCTTGGCGGGTACTTCGTCGAACTGGGCTTCCAGATAGGACAAAGGCACGTTCCAGACCCGCGCCCAATGCGCCCAAGCGCCGCGCGCAAGGCCGTAATAGCACGGCAGGTTGCCCACATCGAGGCCCATATCCGTCGCGCCCTGCACATTGGTATGGCCGCGGAAGATATTCGCCCCCATGCCGATATCGCCCACATTGCCGGTGGCCAGCAACAAGGTGCAATAGGCGCGCACATTGGCGGTGCCGACGGTGTGCTGCGTGCCGCCCATGCACCAGATGAAGGTGGCGGGTTTGACGGTCGCGAAGGTCTTCGCAACGCGCTTGAGCACGTCTTCCTTAATGCCGGTCACACGTTCGACTTCGGAAGGCGTCCATTTGGCAATCTCGACACGGGCCTGGTCGAAGCCGTAGACGCGCTTGCGGATGAACTCTTTGTCTTCCCAGCCGTTTTCGAAGATATGCCACAAAATGCCCCAGATCACCGCGATATCGGTGCCCGGACGGATGCGGATAAATTCGGTCGCATGGGCGGCGGTGCGGGTGAAGCGGGGATCGAGCACGAAGATATTCGCGCGCTGGGTTTCCTTGCCCGACAGGATATGCTGCATCGAAACCGGATGCGCCTCTGCCGCGTTCGATCCCATGAAGATCACGGTCTTGGCGTTGCGGATGTCGTTGTAGCTATTGGTCTGCGCGCCATAGCCCCAGGTATTGGCAACACCGGCCACGGTGGTCGAGTGGCAGATACGCGCTTGGTGGTCGACGTTATTCGTGCCCCAGAAGGCGGCGAATTTGCGGAACAGATAGGCCGCTTCATTGGTAAACTTGGCCGAGCCCAGCATATAGCAGGAATCCGCACCAGATTTCTGGCGGATTTCCAACATCTTGGTGCCGATTTCTTCGATCGCCTGATCCCAAGTGATGCGGACCCATTCGTTCCCCACCTTCTTCATCGGATATTTGAGACGGCGGTCGCCTTGGACCAGTTCGCGCGACGATGCGCCCTTGGCACAATGCGAGCCGCGGTTGATCGGGCTGTCGAAGACCGGCTCCTGTCCGACCCAGACCCCGTTTTGCACTTCGGCGGTGACCGAACAGCCCACCGAACAATGGGTGCACATGTTCTTGAATTTTTCGGTCGGCGCAGCATGGTCATGCGCCACCTTGGCTTCGGCCTTGGTGAACATCGGCGCCGACAAGGCCGACAGCGCGGCCAAGCCGCCCACGGTCACGCCCGAGCGGCGCAGGAAGGCGCGGCGGTCCAGCCTGCGCTGGCCCAGACCGACATAGCCCTGCGCCAAAGCCCCGCCCGATTGACCCGCCGGAGCCTGCGATTTGCGTTTGATCAGCATTTACTTGCCCTCCGGCCAGACATAGCGATTGACGTGGTAGAATTCCTTGACGTGTTCGCTGTCGGCCTGATAGCGCGCCTTGCTGCGCTCATCGCCGGTTTCGGAGGCGAAGGCCGGCAAGGCCGCCCCCCCCGCGATGCTGGTCGCGGCAACGCCAAGCGATACGCCAAAGAATCCGCGCCGCCCGATGCGCGGGGCACCCGGAGCGGAGGCCATTTTTGATGCGATGGCTGCAGATTTACGGGGTGTGCTGTCAGTCATAGCCTAGCCTCCCTTTGGCTTTGCGTTACGCCCTGCACGTCAAGTGAGAAGGCTTGATTTTCGGTGTCAATGAAGGCACGCCCCACGGCGGCCACGTGGCGGTAGAATTGGGCGGCGGGTGCCTGATCCAGATCGTCGAAGAACAACGCGGCCCAAGGCGCAAGGTGACGGGCATAAAATTCCGCCTGACCAAGGCCTGGGGCGGAAATATCGCCGCGCGCGAAGGAGGCCATGACCGATAGGATCAGCGCGATCCGATCCTCGGGGTCGTGATCGCCGTCCTGCCGCGCGATGCCCAGCCGTGCCAAATCGCTGCGCAATTCGGCCAAGGGGCGTTCGTGCAGGAATCCGGTGATGTAGAACGAGGCGAAGGGCAGCAATTCGCCGCGACCGACGCCGGTGAACAAGACGAAATGTTCACGTGCAAGCGCCTCGGGTGTTGCCGTCACGGCCGCTTCCGCTAGCTTCCCCCATGCCCGCCCCAAAGGCGTCGTCAGATCGACGTCGATCCGCGCCAGAAGGTCTAAAACTGCAGCAGAGGGCGCACGCGCCAGCAAAAGCGCGAGAACATCATAATTCTCGGCGCGACCGAGATCTGTTTCCTCCGATACGGGGGGCATTTGCAATGTCACGGCGTCGGTTTTCCTGGCACTTAGGCTTGGTTATGGTCTCTAGTATGCCAGAGTATACGGATCATGAATAGATTGCAATTTTTTGCAGCATTCTTCAGTCAGGAAGGGCCCCGCCGTGTTTTTTGGGGCTAAGGCGGATGACGGCCTTCACGCTGGTCACCGGCGGCGCTGGTTCTGGTAAAACGGCCGGATCCGGTGTTGCGACAGGCGACGCTTCACTGAGGGACGCCATTTTTGCTGCCAATTCCGGCGCGGTATCGGCGGCCACATCGCCCTGCGCATCGCTTGTCTGGTCGCCATCATCGCGCGGCGGGCCATCTTGCGAAGTGCCCGCGCTTTGCGCCGCAGTTTCGGGCGCGGGTGCGATGTTCAAAGCATCAAGGCCGCGCTTGACCGCATCCGCGCCAAGGCCGGTCGAAAATCCGACCGGCAAAGGGCCGGAATTGAACTCCCAAGCGTAATCGCGCGCCACATCCAGATGGGTCGAGATGATCGGATCAGATACCCAAGCCCGCCGCATCGCCGCGTTCTTCAAAGCCCGCGGCACAAAATCTTGCAAGAAGGGACGGATATCCGTGCCTGCCGTGATCTCTTCCAGCGGCGGCAAGGCGGCGATCTGGGCCGCGATTTCGGGATCATCGGGCAGCGGGGGTGGTGGCAATGGCGGGGGCGGCTGCAGCTCTGCCTGATCCGCGCCCGCCCCTTGCGCGGCGGCGGCAGGCTCTGGGGGCGAAGCAGGCTCAGGATCGCGGCGCGCGTCGGTCTTGCGCTTGGACCACCGGTTCAGAAAGCCGCTCACGCCCGTTCTCCGCCACCATCGCCCCGCTGCCGCCGACCGGCGGTCGGCTGATAGCCTCCGGGCAGGATGCGCGGGGCCTTCAAGCCGGGATCTTCGGCTTCGATGCCACTGCGCTTTTTCTTGCGGAAGGGTTCGTGATCGGGGAACAGCGCGGCATAAGCGGCGATATGGGCGCGCAAGACCGCTGGCATCGGCAGTGCCGCCACCGTCAGACCCGGATCGGTGGCCATGGCTTCGCCCTCGAAAGGATCGGCGCTCAGCGCATGGATCGCCACTTTGGCCGGATCATCGGCATCGCGCAGGCTGACCCAGACCCGCGCCACTTCCATCTCCAGATTTCGGCGCATATTGCCCGCATCGCCCGGATGCAGGGTCAAGACCGTGCTGGCCACGAACCATGTCTGAACCCCCGACTGATCGGTCGACATCTGGCTGCGGGGCGTCAAGGGCGGCGCGGGCATCATCAGCGCCGAAGGATGCAGCACCCGCCCCGCCCATTTCGTTGCGGGGGGGAAAGAGCGCGCCAGAACCGCCAAGAGCAAATTCTGCTGGGTCATTGCGGCACCTCGGGGATGAACGGCAGACCATCGATCAGGTTCTGCGGCTTGACATACAGCGTTAAAGCCTCGTTCACCGCCATGATCGCCCAGACGGTGCGGCCCTGCACATGCGGCAGGATGCGCGCATCCCTGCCGAAATCCAAGGCGAAAAGCCCGACCAGCTGATGGCGGGGCCTCTCGCCCTGCCACAGCGCATTGCCCATAGCCGTGCCTTCCGGCGTCAGCCCCACGAACCAGGCCAGATCGACATCATCGGCCCGCGTCATCGGCGTCACCAAGACATCGATACGGTGTAGGTGGCGGATGAAGGCGGCGATCACTTGGGCCATACCCGCGCGCGCGGCTTGGTCACCGCCGAAATTCTGCACCATGGAATGCGCGTCGGACCGGCTCCAATAGGTCCAGCCATTGCCATCGCCCAAGGTATCCAGACTGTCGATGCCGCCGTTGAACAGCGCGGCCAAGGGATTGGCCGTCTTGGCCGCGTCCATTTCCTCGGCAAGTTCTAGATCGACAAGGCGCAGCTCGCCATCGGTCAGGAATCCCTGCTGCGGGCGGAAGAAATTTTCCGCCGCGCGCAGGGTCTGCACATCCTCGACCCCGTCAAGCGCATTGCGCAAAATCAATTGGCAGAGCTGCGCCAGCAAGACCGGCGCGGTGGGGATCTTGTTGCGCACCAAGGCCATATAGCCCGCCTCGACCGAACCCGACGCGATCATGTGATCGCGCATGGCCAGAAACAGCTGCCAATTCTCGCGCCCGTCGGGATCGGTGATGGCATCAATCTCCAAAAGCGCCACCTTGCGCAGGGGGGCGGCCAAAAGCCTGTCATAAAGCGCGCGTTCGGCGGCGCAGGCCTCGGGCGGCGGCGCCAGTTCGGGACGCGCCAGCCATGCCAAGATCAGCTCGGGCGTCACCGCCAGCCAGCCATTCGTCAGCCGATGGGTCAGATGATGGCCCGAAGCCACCCAAAACTCTCTCATTTATTCTTTCCTCTCGCCCGCGGCGCGGATCGTGTCGAACAGGTCGAAGGCCTCGTCGACGGGGGGCGCCGCATCCTCTGGCGCGTCGCTTTGGATGAATTGGAACGGGCGGTCATGGCCCTGCAATTCGGGCTTGTCCCAGACCGATCCCGCCCTTGGACGCAAGGCACGGAAGCGTTCGCGCAGCTGACCGTCCTCGTCTTCTTCGCGGTGCAGCGCGATCAGCTGACCTTCATCGTGATTTTGGCAGAGTTCGGCGGCGAAGGCCAATTCCTCGCTGGCGGCAGGCAGGGCGGTCGCCAGATCCGGCGCGCCCAGATGGGTCACGAAGCCACGCGCCAAGGCCAGCTTGGCATTTTCATAGTCCAGCGCGCTGACCCGCGTCACCACCGCCAAAGTCGAAAAGCCGAAGCTGTCGATGCCCAGAAAGGCCGAGCGATAGGCGACGCGTTCCTTGCGCGACAGGCTATCGAAGGGACGCCCGTGGAACAAAAACCCGCCCGTCACCGCCCATTCGCCGGGTTCGGCGGCGGGGGAAAACAGGATCGTATCCGAGGCATCAAGGCGGATGGTGCGCAACAGGCTTACCATCGCGGCCCGCCGCGGGCGCTGTCACGCCAGCCCCCTTCATCCAGCATGTTGCCAAGGCGCGGCAAATGCAGCCGTCCGGCCTTGATTTCGGCAGTTTCCAATGCCGCTTGATCCGCGACGCGGTTCAGCATCCGGCGCAGGACCGCATCGGGCCCCTGCTGCGCCCAGCGATCGACGATCAGCTTCAGGAAAGCGGCAAAGCTTTCGAGCAATTGGGCGCTGTCGGGGAAATCCTCTTCGTCAAGCGATGTCGACTGCGGATAGTCGCCGCTCTGTTCCAACCCCGCCCGCGCGCGGGTGAGTTCGGCCGCGAAAACCGCCCAAAGCGGCAGGCCGTCTTCGCCCTTGGGGCCGATGCGCCAGCGCGCGCCCGCCAAAAGCCCCGCATCATAGATCACGCGGTCCGGCCACTGGATATGCACCTGCCGTTCGGGCTGGCCATGCTGGGCCACGGCATCGCATAAAGCGGCCAAGGCGGCGTAATAGCCGAAATCGGTATCCGCTTCGCTCTGGGTCAGCGGCGGGGCCGGTTCCAAAACCAAGCCGAAGGCAAGCACGCCATCCGCATCGCGCCACAGCAGCGTGCCCGCGCCATCTTCCGCACGGGCGCAGGTCAGATCAAGGATATCTCCTTCGCCCGCCGCAGAAGCCACGAAAGGCGGTGGCAGCAAAAGCCGCTGGTATACGACAGGATCCGACACTAGATTCTCCCAAAAGCCGCGCGTGTGATCTGCAAGTGAGGTGACAAGCCGTCTTGCATGACGTAAACGCCATTTAACCCGACATTGGAGTAAGTGACAATTATTGCATGTTTTTGCAACACATGCGCGCCACTACCCGCTGTTGGTTACATGATACTCTGGGAGCCAGCCATGTTCGCCCGTTCCACTTGCAGTCTGAACTGCACCTGCCAATCCAGCTTGCGTTTGGATGTTCTTGCCCAAGAAAAAGCGGGCCTCACCGCTTTCCGCTCGCCTGTAGACGAACTGTGCGGCGCGGATCTGACACATCTTGCCGCAGCGCTTGAACAGGTGGCGCAAACGGGCGAGCATCTGGTGATCGGCTGCCGCCGCAAGGAAGGGTTCTTCCGCGAGGTTCTGGCCAATGCAGGGATCGATCTGGCGCCAGGATTCGTCGATGTCCATGCCCATGCGCTGTGGTCCGATGAGGCGGATCTTGCGGGTCCGAAACTGGCGGCGATGCATGCGGCAGCGGCGGTGGAACCTGCCGATGTCGCCACGGTCAGCTATGACAGCCACGGCGTGACCCTGATCTTGGGCGCAGGCGATGAGGCGCTCGATCTGGCGCGGGCCTTGCAAGGCCGTCTGGATGTGACCGTCCTGCTGCGACCGGGCAGCACCGCCCTGCCCCGCAGCGGCGATAGCTTCGCCATCGCCCAAGGCGTGGTGCGACAGGCACAGGGCTGGCTGGGCGGCTTTACTTTGCTGATCGACGATTACGCCTTGGCGCCGATCGCGCCGCGCGCAGGCTTTGGCTTCGGCCCCGGCCGTGACGGCGCGGTGTCGAAATGCGATATCGTGATCGACCTGACCGCGGGCCAGCCGCTCTTTGCCGCCGAGCTGCGGCCCGGTTATCTGCGGGACGATCCCCGCAGGCCCGGTGCGGTGGGTGAATTGTCGCTGAAAGCCGCCGATCTGGTCGGCAGTTTCGACAAGGAACGTTTCGTTGCCGTCATCCCCGATCTTTGCGCCCATTCGCGCAACAAGATCGGCGGCTGCAGCAATTGCCTCGATCTTTGCCCGACCGGCGCGATCACCGGCGGCGGCGATTACGTCAGCGTCGATCCGATGATCTGCGCGGGCTGCGGCGAATGCGCGGCGGCCTGTCCGTCTGGCGCGATCAGCTATCAGGTGCCGCCGCTGGCGACCCAGGCCGATCAGCTGCGCCGGATGATCACCACCTATCACAGCGCCGGCGGCACAGCGCAGCCGGTGATCCTGTTCGCCGACACCAGCCATGGCCGCGCGCAGATCGAGATGCTGGCCCGCCTTGGCCGCGGCCTGCCCGCTCATGTGATGGTGCATGAGCTGAACGAGGTGCATAGCCTTGGCCCCGATCTGATGGCGGCCTGTCTGGCCTGGGGGGCAGATATCGTCATCCTGACGCCTGCGCGCCCCAAGCACGGGCTGGCAGGGCTGGAAACCAGCATCAAGCTGATTGCCGATATCACCAGCCCGATGGGACTGGGCACTGGCGCTGTGCGGCTGGTATCGACAGATGATCCGGATGTTCTGGGCGATCTGCTGTGGCAAAAGCCGCGGCCGATCGGCGCGCGCCCGCGTTCGCGCCTGATGCCCCCGACCGACAAGCGCG
This sequence comes from Paracoccaceae bacterium, assembly GCA_031991825.1. GTDB lineage: Bacteria > Pseudomonadota > Alphaproteobacteria > Rhodobacterales > Rhodobacteraceae > Pseudotabrizicola. The sequence continues at coordinate 1,721 of DALYSR010000024.1, read as the reverse complement.
GCCTGATGATCGCGGCGCTGAGCGAACTCAACCGCATGGCGCCGGTGCCGCAGACCGAAATCATGCTGCAAAAGGGCGCGCCCTTCGGCGAGGTGCGCGTCGATCCCGATGCCTGCACCTTGTGCATGGCCTGTGCGGGGGCCTGTCCGGCAGGGGCTTTGATCGACAATCCCGAAACCCCGATGCTGCGCTTTTCCGAAAGCGCCTGCCTGCAATGCGGGATCTGCGCCGCGACCTGCCCCGAACAGGCGATTTCGCTGTCCCCCCGCGTCGATTTCACGATGTGGGACCAGCCGCGGCGGATCTTGCACCAAGAAGAGCCCTTCTGCTGCACCGATTGCGGCACGGGCTTTGGCACCCGATCCGGCATCGAACGCGTGATCGAAAAGCTGTCGGGCCATTGGATGTTCACCGGTGCGCGCGGCGAGACCGGCCTGAAAATGCTGACGCTATGCGAAACCTGCCGTGTGAAACGCGCGGCCGAAGCGGGCTTTGACGCGCATCGCGAGTAAGGGTGGCGGATGGATGTGAAGAAGGGGGGGCGATTTCTGTCCCCCTTTTGCTCATGACAGCCCTAACTGCCGCGATATTCGATGGTGAATAAAATGCCGTCGCCATCGGGCACGGCGGCGATCAGAACATGCCCCGCCTCGTCGCAAAAGGCGGGCACATCGATCAGCGCCAAAGGATCGGTGGTGCGGGTTTGGATCCGCTGACCGGCCTGCAGCGCAGACATGGCCTTGCGCAGCCGCAAAACCGGCAAGGGGCAGATCTTGCCGCTGCTGTCCAAGAAGGGGATAGAGTTTTCATTCATCGCGCCAGCCTAGCAATCCCTGCGGCAAGAGAAAAGGCGTCCCGCAGAAACGGGACGCCTTGCCTGATCGAAATGCGCTAGGGCCGCGCTTATTTCTTGGCGCTGCCGAAGAACAGCTGCTCGCCGTTGATCTGATAGGCATTGATCGCCGTTTGGCCGTCTTCCGACACCAGCCAGTCGATGAAGGCTTGGCCTTCGGCCGCTTTGACATGCGGATGCTTTTCGGCATTCACCAAGATCACGCCATAGGGGTTGAACAAAACCTCGTCGCCTTGGAAGGTGATGGTCAGGTCGCGGCGGTTTTCGAACGACAGCCAAGTGGCGCGGTCGGACAAGGTATAGGCGGGCACTTCGGCGGCGGTGTTCAGCGTCGCCCCCATGCCCGAACCGGTTTCCATATACCACGCCTGCCCCACCGGTGCGACACCCGCAGCCTCCCAAAGCTGCAACTCGGCGACATGCGTGCCGCTATTATCCCCGCGCGAGGCGAATTTCGCGGCCTTGTCCGCAATTGTCTTGAAGGCGGCGGCAGCGCCAGCGGCCTTGCCGGTTTCGGCCGGATCGGCCTGCGGGCCGACCAGAACGAAATCGTTATACATCACGTCGAAGCGTTCGACGCCGAAGCCCTCGGCGATGAACTTTTCTTCTTGCGCCTTGGCATGGACGAAGACCACATCCGCATCCCCACGGCGGGCGGTTTCCAGCGCTTGGCCGGTGCCCTGCGCGACCACGCGCACCTCGATGCCGGTCTTGTCCTTGAAGATCGGCAGGATGTAACCGAACAGCCCCGAATTTTCGGTCGAGGTGGTCGAGGCGACGGTGATGAATTTTTCGTCGGCCCAAGCGGGCAAAGCCGCGACGCCGATAGCGGCCGAGGTCACCAAGGCACGGAACATATTCATATGAA
>DALYSR010000023.1:6423-33074 GCA_031991825.1 Paracoccaceae bacterium | reverse complement strand
GCATTACAATGACGGCAAGGGCTTTGACATCATGACCACATCCTTCGTGCTGTCGCGCCGCAGGCTGGGGCTGTCACGGCAAAGCACGCTGCCGTTGTGGCAGGCGCGCATCTTCTTGTGGTGCGCCCGCAATGCCGCAGGCCCCACCGATTACTTCCGCCTGCCCGCCACACGGGTGGTGGAAATCGGCACGCAGGTGAATGTCTGAGGCGGGTCTTGCTAGATCACAGATCGCCCGAATAGATGAATTTCGGCATATGCCAGTTGAAGCGCAGCGCCAGCAGGCGCATCGACAGGCCGATCGCCATGGTGCCGAACATCGCGAGAGTATGGGCGATCTCCAGATGCAGGGCGGCGACATAAAGCCCGCCGGTGATGATCGAGACGCTGGCATATAGCTCGCTGCGGAACAAAAGCGGGATTTCATTGCACAAGACATCGCGCAACACGCCGCCGACGCATCCGGTGATCATCCCGGCCACGATCACCACAATCACCGGCATATCAAGGCCAAGCGCCACATTACAGCCGATGATGGTGAAGACCACCAGACCGATAGCATCCAGCAGCAGGAACATCCGGCGCAATTTATGCATGAAGCGCGCGATCGCGACCGTCGCCAAAGCCGCCGCCGCCGTCAGCAGCAGGTAAGACGGATGCGCCACCCAGATCAGCGGCTGATGGCCCAGCAACAAATCGCGCGCCGATCCGCCACCAAGGGCTGTCACCGCCCCCAGCAGACAGACCCCGACCCAGTCCATGTTCCGCCGCCCCGCCATCAAGGCCGCGGTCATCGCCTCGGCGGTGATCGCCACGATATAAAGAAGATGAAAAATGGTTTCACTCATACTGCAAACTTTCCCAAGCCACGACGTCGCCGTGCTATAGCGGCTGCGCAAGCGGCTGCCTCTGCGGCATTAAGCGGCAGCGCAAAAAGTTACCCCCTTTTGGGCAAAGCCGGTCATGATGGGGCCCAGCCATGCCGAAGCGGCATCCAAGGAGGTCACCAATGGGCGACTATCAATCGGCGCATGAAGAGGTCCACTTCGTCACCCGCAGCGGTTGGCTGCGCGCGGCGGTGCTGGGGGCCAATGACGGGATCGTGTCGATCTCCGCCTTGATCGTGGGGGTGGCGGTGGCCAATCCCGCGCCATCGGCGGTTCTGATCGCGGGGGCTGCGGGATTGGCCGCGGGCGCGATGTCGATGGCGGCGGGGGAATATGTCTCGGTCAGCTCGCAATCCGATATCGAACGCGCCGATATCGCCCGCGAGGCGGAAGCCCTGCGCAAGACCCCGCAAGCCGAACAGGCCGAGCTGGCATCGATCTGGCAATCGCGGGGCCTGTCGGCGCAAACGGCGGCGCTGGTCGCAGCCGAACTGACCAAGGCCGATGCCTTGGGCGCGCATGTGCGGGACGAATTGGGCCTGTCGGAAATCCATAGCGCCAATCCGTTGCAAGCGGCTTTCGCCTCGGGTCTGACCTTCACGGTGGCGGGGGCGGTGCCGATGATCGCGGCGCTGCTGGCACCGGCCGACCAGCTCGCGCTGGTGGTGACGGTCGTCACCCTGCTGGCGCTTGCCGCCTTGGGCGCGCTTGGCGCTTGGGCGGGGGGCGCGGCGCTTCTGCGGCCAACCCTTCGGGTGGTGTTCTGGGGGGCTGCGGCACTGGCGGTCACCGGTCTGATCGGCAAGGTCTTCGGGGTCGTGCTTTAATCCGGCTGCTTTAATCGGGCTGCGTCAGGCGCGGGCCAGCGCGCTGCGCGCAAGGCTTGCGATCAGATCGGTCTGGGTCACGATGCCGATGATCCTGTCACCCTTGATCACCGGCAGGGCATCGGTGCGCCCTTGGGCCAGCAGCGGCAGCACCACCGACAGCGGCGTCTGCGCGGTGATCCGCGGCACGGCTTTGGCGATCAAATCACGGGCTTGGGCAGCGCGATCCGCCTGTTCCACCAGACCAAGCTGGAAGATGATGCCCACATAGGCCCCCGCCGCATCGACCACCGGCAAAGAGGTGAAGCCGTGTTCCAGAAAGATTTCGGCGATGTCAGTGCGGCGGGCATCGGGGGCCACCGTCACCAGATCGACCGACATGATGTCTTGCGCCACGCGGGGCTGGGCCTGCGCCGCCGCCTGCAATTGCACCGCCCCCACCAGCCGCGCCAGATCCTGCACGCCAAGGTTGAACGACTGGCGATAGCGTTCCAGAATTTCGATCAGCGCGCCCTCGCTCAGCCCCATCCGTTCAACGGGGGCGGCATCGCGGGTCTTTTGCGGCCCCGCCGCGCCGAATTGGCGGAAGGGATAGCGCCTGCCGGTCAGCCGCGCATAGACCATCGCCAGCCCCACCAAGGCCGATGTGCCCAAGGCCACGGGGAAGATCGCGAACCAAAAGCCCAATGCCTCCACGATCTGCGGGTTCAAGGCGATGGTCATGGCCACGGCCGCCGCCGCCGGATGCATGGCGCGGGCCAGCATGGTCACACTCAGCGTCAGCCCCACCGACAGGACCAGCCGCAGCAGCGGATCGGCCACGACCATGCACACGGCAATGCCCACGACCGCGGCCAGCGTATTGCCGACAATGGCCGACCATGGCTGCGCCAAGGGGCTGTTGGGCAGCACGAACAACAAGGCCGAAGTCGCCGCGAAAGGTGCGATCAGGAACAGGCCGGTGTCGAGATCGGTCAGGGGCGAGAGCGCGAACAGCCCCGTCAGCCCCAGGCCGAACATCACGCCCACCCCCCCCAGCACCGCATCTTTCACCGCCGGACGCGGCACCGCCGGTCCCATGGACTGCAGGATTTTACGCAAGATCGGGGGAAATATCATCGGGCAAACTTCGGCTATGTCGGTGCACCTCTTGGAGCCGATCTTGCCCGCTGCTGCAAGTGCGAAGCAGCCCCATCCGTCGATTTCGCGCATCGCGATGCGGAAAAGATCGGCCTCGATCGATGCAGCCCGCGGCGGCTTGCGGCTTTGGCGGGCCGCCGCCACAAGATCGACCCGCTGATCGCCACCGGCGGCACGACTGCGGGCTGCCGCCATGGGCGATGCGCGGCCGCCTCGCCTGCCGATAGCCCTGCCGATCGACGGCAGGGCCGATCCGATGACAGCCGCCCTTTCGATCCCCGCCACGGCATGCCCAAATACCATGGCGCCCAAAGCAGGATGGGCTCGGGGCTCCACGCTGCATCCGCCGCCTGCCGCGCGGCCCCGTGCCTTTGGCGCGGATGGTCTACCAGTTGGCCAGACCGGTGATCTGGCCGATGATGCGCAAGACGCTGGAGGCGCGGGTGATTTCGGCTTCGGTCACGATCAGCAGATCGCGGTCCTGCAGCGGGAAGGCCCCCGCCGCAAACAGCCCCTCGGCCGAGGTCAGATCCATCGCGAAGATGACCTTCGGCGCGGGCGGGCCGGAGGGGGCAGCCTTGGGCGGCAGCATGCCGTAATTGCGCAGCACCAGCACCGATTGGGCATTGGCGCGTTCATCCTTCAGCCCGCCCAGCAGCGCCACCGCCTCCATGGCGGTGATCTCGTTTTCCGGGAAGGTCATGCGCGTTTCGGCCTTGGACGCGCCATAGGCGATGAAATAGCGCTCGTCTTCCTCGATGAAGATCTTGTCGCCGCCTTCGACCTTGAAATCGCGGCTGGCGTTTTTGACAATGGCCTCGAAGGGACCGCCATAGAGGCGTCCGCCGCGATGCAGGCGCAGCTGGGGATTGAGGATCTGGCCGGAAATCCCGCCGCCTTGGGCGATGACGGTGGAAACGGTGGATTTCGCTTCACCCAAAGTGAACAGGCCCGGTTTCTGGACGCCGGTGACCAGTTCCACCGAACTGCCATGGCCTTTTTTCACCGACAATTGCACCTGCGGATCGGCCATGATGCTGGCATATCTTTGCTGCAATGCGCCGCGCAGCCCTTCGGTGGTCATGTCCAGCACATGGATCTTGTCCAGATAAGGCACGAAGATATCCCCCGCAGCGGATACCACGATTTCGGGCAGATCCACCTTCTTGGAACCGGCGGTCGTCATCAGCCCCTCGCTCTGGTTGTCCCAGATGCTGATGGTGATCGCATCCCCCGCGGCGATCACCCCCGCCGAAGCGCCCGCGCCCCGTTTCGGCCAGCCGAAGCTGGGCGCCTGCCTGCCTTTGGCGGGCCATTGGGCCACCTGCGACAGGGTCGATGCCGTCAGCATCTGCACATGGACGGAGCCCGAAGGCGGCGCATCCGCCTCCATGATCTGGCCGACAGAGGGGCCACCGGCAGGCGAAATGGAACATGCGCTCAATACAGAGCAGAGCAGGACAGCGCAGAAAAAGCGGTGTCTGAACAAACGTGGCACCTTGGTCGTCTCTTTTCGGGGTAAGTTTTCAAAATCTGTCGACAGGATCGGCGGTCAAACCGACGCGGTGGGCGGTCAACAAAGGCGATTGTAATCGGCGATTAGGTCCTTGATATCGTCATATTCATACAAGGCGCCTTGCCACAGCAACATGCCGCGCTGGCAATAGCGTTCGACCGTCTTGATCGAATGCGAAATCATGATCACCCGCGCAGCGCCCAGCTTCTGGCCCAATCGCAGCTCGCATTTCTTGCGAAACCGCGCATCCCCCACGGCGATGGTCTCGTCGATCAGATAGGTGCGGAAATCGATCGCCAGCGACAAGCCGAAGGCCAGACGCTGCTTCATGCCCGACGAATAGGACGCGACCGGTTCATCGAAAGCCCTGCCGATTTCGGCGAATTCGGCGGCGGCTTCGATGATGTCGCCTTCGCTCTGGCCATAGATGCGGGCCACGAAGATCACGTTTTCACGCCCCGTCATCGCGGCGTTAAAGCCGCCATGAAAGCCCAAGGGCCACGAGACCAGCTCGTCACTGATGACCCGCCCACTGGTGGGAATATCCGCCCCCGAAATCAGCCGCATCACGGTCGATTTGCCCGCGCCGTTCGGCCCCATGATCGCGTAATTGCCGCCGGTTTCGAACACAGCATTCGAGCCGCGCAGCACGGTCTTGAGGCCGGCATTGGTCTGATAGCTGCGGGTCAGCTTGTCGAAACGGATCATTTGCGCCGCTTTCTGCTATAGCGTTCGGCAAAAAACCCGACAGTCAGGATGACCAGAATGAAGCCGCACAGGTAATAGGGGTCGAAGATCGCGCTGTGGTAATTGGGATAGACCCCCATGCGGCCCAGCTCGACCGCCTGCAAGATCGGGTTCCATGTCAGGATCGCCTTCGCCTCGGGCGGCAGCATCGATGGCACATAGAAGGTGCCCGACAAGATGAACAGCGGGCGGGCGCAGATCTTTTCGACATGCTGCCACGAGCTCATGAAGCTGAACATCACGGCATGGACCAGCCCCATGCCCAGCCCGATCAGCGCCACCGCCGCGAAACACAGCAAGACCAGTTCGGGACGGCTGGGGATCAGGCCGTTGCCGGTGGCGATCAGACCTGCGTGAAACGCGGTCCAGACGATGACATAGACCGACGCGACCAATAGAAAACGCGCCAGCACCGCATCGATCTTTTGCACGGGGGGATAGGCGAAAAGCGAATTGTTGGAACTGAAGGCCCGCATCAGCGAGGCGGACATCTTGGTGTAGAATTCCAGACAGAGCAGCGAGGTGGCGAAAAACAGCGCCAGCGACTCGCCGAAGGGCGCCCCCCGCCCGATCAGCACGAAGATCACGATCAGGAAGGTCAGCATCACCCCGGGCTGCAGCACCGCCCAAAGATAGCCCCATTGCGAGGTGCCGAAGGCAATGCGCGATTCCCGCAGCAGCAGGGCCCAAAGCACCCGCCGCTGGATCTGCAAGGAGGACAGGAAATCGGTCATTTGCGGTGGTCGCGGACCATGCCCACAAGGAAGCCCGCGATGGAAACCAATAGCAGCGACGCGACAAAGACGATCAGCGTGTTCAAGATCCGCCGCGGATAGGCCGCCTCATCCGCCGCATAGGGTTCGGCATAGACCGCCATATAGCGCTGATGGCGTTCGGAATCGCGCCGCGCGTTTTCGACGCCTTCCAAGGTTCTTGCATAGCGGGTCTTGGCGATTTCGAAATCCAGCGCCAACGCTTCGTATTCGTTCATCAATTCGGCGGTGACCATGGCCACCCCCGTCTCGTCGGCCATGCGTTTCAAAAGCGCGTCGCGCTGGGTTTCCAGCGAGGTGATGGTATCGCGCATCTGGGTGACATTGGGGCCGGGCACCTTGATCGTGCGTTCCAACTGATCAAGGCTGACCTTTTTGGTGACGATCTCGCGGTTCAATTCGCGCACCAATTCGTCGTCGCGCGCCGCCGAGATCGCCGGATCGACGATACCGGTGCGCGCGCGGAAATCCAGCATCTTGCCTTGGGTGTCGCGCATGAAGCGTTCGGCGGCTTCCAGTTCGTCCTTGGCGATATCATAGGTGCTGGCGCGCGCGGTGGCCGACAGATTGTTCACCAGATCAAGGATATGGCCCATCAGGGTGCGGGTCACTTCCGCCGCCGTTTCGGGATCATAGGCCTGCACTTCCAGATCGATGATGCCGGTGGTGTGGTCATAGCTGGCCTTGACCCGCTTGTGCCAATACTCGACCTTTTCTTCGAAGGTGGCATCTTGCGCCAGCCGCTGGAACCAATCGACCGCCGGATCGCCGTAAAGGCGGGTCAGATCGTAGCGCTGGTCCACCAAGCGCACCAGATCGGGCGACAGGATGAAGTTGCGCACGATATAGCTGTCGGATTTGGTCGATCCCGACGAGACCGATCCGGTGATCGAGTCCAGCAACTCGCCGCCCCCGCCCTGCGCGGCGCCGCTGCTGCGCACCACGAAGCTGGTGCTAGAGGCGTAACGATCCGTCGCGACAAAGCTATAGCCGGCGTAAATCAGGCTGGGCACCAGAACCAGTGCCGGCAACACCAGCTTGCGCATCCGCGCCCCTGGCAGGATGGCAGTCCCTGGCCGGTCGGAGGCGGGCCTGACCTGCCCTTTGGGCCCATCGCTGGAAAGCGCTTTGTCGTCGCGTGCCATATCCTGCCCCGTCATCTCGCGACAAGCGCCTGCACGGCACGAATGAAAGCGGCATCCGCCGGCTCATCGGGCGCAAGCCCGCCGAAGGAATAGGCCCGCATCTGCGCCCGCGCCTGTGCCATGGCGTCGAGCGTCAGGCAATCCGTCAGGGCCGCAGCCAATCCGTCAAGCGCCTCGTCCACCAGATGCGCGCCGCCCAATGAGGGGAAACCGGCCTGCATCTGCGCATCGAAACCGCGCGGAGCGATCACCGCCATGGGGCGGTTGCTCCAGAGATAGTCGCTCATGGTCGACGAGATATCGGTCACCAGCACATCGGCCTGTTCATAGACGCTGGTGGCATCGTCTTCTTTTGGCACCATGCGCCCGCCGGTTTCGCCAAGGGCGGTCTTCAGGCGCCTTTCCAACTGGGCCCAATTCGGGTCCTTATAGCTCATGGGATGCAGTTTGCAGATGATCTGCGCGGTGGGGGACACCCCGCGGATCGCGCGGATGATCTGGTCGGCGCGGTCAAGCGAAGAAAGTTTCATGTCGTCTTGGAAGCCGTACCACGTCGGCATATAGGCGATCACCGGCGCGTCGCGCCACTGTGCCACCCGCGGGCCGATGGTGCGCTCGCGCACTTGCGGGCGCGCGACATGGACGAAGGCGCGTTCGGGCAGGGTGATGCCGTTCATCGCATAGCGGTCCTGCCCCAGCCGGCCCGCCACCCAAATCTGGTCGAAGTTCTTAGTGACTTTGCGGAAGGAGCTGGGCTTGTCGGAATCCCCATGCAGCATCTGCACATGCACCAGATCGGGAAAGCGTTTGAGAAGTTCGATGTTCTTGTGACTGTTATTGGCATAAAGCACCGCCTTGACCTTGGGTGCCATGGCCATACGCAATTGCGCGTCATCCACGACATGCACCACTGCGATGCCTGCCGCGCGCAGGGCTTCGGCGTGATGGATTTCACGGGCAATCACATACCATTTCACCCCGCTCGCCTGCAGGGCGGGGGCCCACATCATGACATGCAGCGGCGTTTCCATATCGACAGCCGTCAGATGGAAGACGGTTTCGCAATCCTGCACCACCGTCATCTGCGCAACCAGCGCGGATGGCGCTACGGGGCGGGTCCGCCCGATCAGGGCATCAAGGGATTTGATCATGCGACAGCTCCGTAAGGCAAACCAGCCGCGTCGAGGCGGATGATGCGGCGATGTTCGGCCTGAGCGGCATAGGCGGTCATCCACGGACCCTCAAATATTTCGGGGGCCCAGTTCAGCACGCTGATGACAGTGTCGGCTTGGATGATATTGTCCTGACCGAAGATGACCTCCAAGGCTTTGCGGATGGCGTCGGCATTTTGCCCGTTGGCGCGGCCCATGCAGGCCAGGACAAGACGGATACCGGCGGCACCCGCGGCGCGCGCCGCCGCCTCAATGGCGGGGACAACGGTTTCGAAATAGGCCAGATCCTGATCGACATCGCCATCAGCGGGCAAAATCAAGCCGAAGGTGCGCTTTTCGGCCTTGGGCACGCGCGTCAAGAACACCGGCTGCGGATCGAGACGGGTGATCGTGATGCCGTATTCCGCCGCCTCGGCCACCAGCGCGGCCGAAGGGGCGCCGCGCATCCAGATTTCGTCATACATCCGCATCTGCTTGGGCAGGGTGTCGCCGAGGACTGCCTTGCCGCCGATATCCACCATGATCTGACGTAACTGGTGCAAGGACACCATATGCGCTGCGGTCGTGCCCACCGGCAAATGGAGGCAGCGTTTGATCGGGGGAACCGCGAAATCATCTAGGTCACGACTTGTACGCACCAGCCAGGCATTGCGCCAGATCGCCGAAACGGCGGCGAAGGTTTTCCTGCCACGGCACAAAAGGCCCGCTTTGAGACCGCGTCCAGCCAAATCCTTGAGCAGCAGCTTCAGCAAAGCCAGCGTCGCCGCGCTACCGTCGGGCACATGGATGACGATATCCGTCTGAGTGTTGAGCGACCATGTCACAAAGCGCATAAGCTCTTCTTGATGCTGAACCGCCGACAGTTCGACATATTTCGTCCGGCCCCGCAGCCCTGCCAGCACACAGGCCGCCAAAGCCGCCGCGAAGGCCAGCTGGAGCGTGATCGAGGCGCCGCCGGTGCCATACATCACCGCGATATCCACGATCATCGCCAGCGCGATGGCGATGCGGATGAACCAGCTTCCCATCGAGGCCCGCTTGATCGGACGCGCCACTGCCGCAGGGGTCTTGAGTGCTTCACCCGCCAAGGATCTGGCGACGCGCGATATGGCCTCGCTCAGGCCATAGGCACCGGCCAAAGCCAGCATGGGCAAAGGCAGCGACCACAGCGATCGCGTCGCATCCCAAGCCGCAAGCCCATAGGTCGCGATCGACAGCACCGCCAGGCCCACCATCACCGTCACATGGCCCAGCTTGCGCCGCAGCCCGCCAAGCATCGTCAAGGGCAGGATCACCGGCACAGAGCCCAAGGCGAGCGCCAGCCCGAATATGGTCGAAAGAGGCTCGTTCGAAATCATCGCGGTCATGCTTTCTGTTGCAACTGCGGTTGCCAAACGCGGTTTTCGGCGGCAATCGCCATCAAGGCGCAGACCCGGTCGCCGGCCGGCATATCCCTGAAGGCGGCATGGGAATAGCCAAAGGTCCGCGCGTGATGATCGGCGTCATGCCGATGATGCGCCGCCATATAGACAGGGAAACGGGCACGGAATTCTTGCTGATCGGCGGCGGATTTGACGGCATAGATCGCTGCCACATTCTCGGGCGTGGTGAAATTGTGCAGCAAGACGAAATGCGGCAAGCCCGCTTTCAGACAGACGGATTCCATCGCCGACACATCGCATAGGCACAAAGCCACGCGGTCGTCACCGCGCGATAGCCCGACCCGCCCGCCCGTGGCCAAAGCCGCCATCCGCCCCGCCGCCTTGGTCAGCGCATTGGCCGATGCCAGATCAAGGCGCAGCTCCGCCACTTTCGATATCGCCATCATCGCCGCCCAGAAGGCGCTGTGCATCTTGGGCGACAACAGCCCCAGATAGGGGTGGGGCCGGATAAGGACCTTGCGCAATCCGGTGATGCGCAACGCGTCCAGCACCGCCTCGGGGCCGAAGCCGGCGAGGCTGCTGTGATTGTTGATCGCCCCGCCATAGCCTTCCCAGGTCGGCGCATATAACAGCGTATCCCCCGCTTCGGGATCGGCCACGCAGTGATCCAGATCCTGCACGAAGGTATCGCCCATCTTCAGGATGCGGCCATCCGCGACTTCCGAGCTGCGGAAGATGCCGGAACTGACATAGCGTTCGGCGGCGATATCCCCCGCCACGCAGATATAGTCATAAAGCCGCGCCGCCGGACGGGCCGAGGCGCGTTTGTTGGATTCGCCATGCAACACCAGAATATGGCGATACGACCGGTTGGCGACGGTGTGGATATTGCCCTGACTGTTGAAATTATAGAAGATCGCGCCGCCCTTCTTGACGGGCAGGCGCTTGGATTCCCCCGCGCCCACCATCGTCAAATTCATCTGGGAACACCCGCGCGGCAGCAGCAGCCCATAGGCGCTTGCCGGCCGCCTGCGCATCAGCAGCGGCGTACGATCACCGCTGAAGGCGCCTTGAGTGTAGAAAGGTGCCACCTGACGCAATGCGCTGGCGATTGGGCTGTCCAGATAGACAGCCCCATCATATTTGACCATGATGTTCCCCTATCGCTGTCAGCGCACGACCAGATTCTGCTGACGCAGATGCCTGCCTTGTTCGGACAACAGGAATTTCAAGCTTTGCGCCACGCCCGAGGGCTGCATGATGCTCGCGGGATCCTCATCGGGGGCCAGCACCTTGCGCAGATCGGTGGCACAGCGGCCCGGCGACAGACGCAGCACATCGATGCCGTCATGCTTGAATTCTTCGAACATCGATTCCGATGCGGCCAGCAGGGCGGCCTTGGATGCCGAATAGATCGTCCATTCCGGACGGCCATTCATCCCCGCGGTCGAGGCGATATTGACGATGGTCTTCAGCCCGTGACCGCGCAGACGCGCCTCGCGGACCAGCACGATCGGCGCCTTGAAATTGATCTGCATGGTCAGATCAAGATCGAAATCGGTGATCTCGTTGAAGGCGCAAGGTGCGGTATAGCCCGCATTATTGACGATCGCGGTCACATTCAGGTCGAGCGCCTCGATCTCGTCGAACAAAGCCTTTTCGAAGCCCGACGTGCCAAGATCGGCGATTATGCCATGCACGGTCTTTCCGGCGGCATCGACGGCAAGTTCATTGCGTGCCTCATTCAGACGCTGCCCGTCACGCGCGACAAGGATAATCGTATTGAAATCACTATCCTGCATCGAAAGTGATTGCGCGATCGCATAGCCGATGCCACGCGAGGCACCGGTGATGAGGACGGTATTCATTGCAGGCTTTCCTTATTCAGCAAATGCCCCGCGATGTCGAAATCATCGGGGGTGGTAACTTTTACATTCTTCTCGGCACCTTGCAGTGCCGCCACGGGCTTGCGCAGCAGCTGCTGGATCATCACGGCATCTTCCGTGAATTCCAGCCCCTGAGCGCGGGCCAAGGCATGGGCCTCTTGCAGGTCGCTTTTCACGAATTTCTGCGGCAACTGGATATTGAAGACCCGCGCACGGGGCACGTTGCGCAAGACGATGCCCTGTTCGGGGTCCACCTCGCACATCGAGAATGCAATGGGCGCAAAAAGACCGGCATTGCCGTTTTCGCAGGCCAAAAGCCGGTCGATCATCTGCGCATCCAGCATCGGGCGCGCAGCCTCGTGCAACAAGATCACGGGGCGCGACGCGGCCTCGGCCAGAATGCCCACCGAATCCTGACGCGTCAGCCCGCAGGGCAGCACACGGAACGGGACCTGCGTGACATGACGGGCGCAAAGCGCAAGGGTCATGTCATGAAATCCGCACGGCGCATTGACGATGATTTCCCCCACCCGCGGATGCGCATCAGCCACCCGCAGCGAATAGGCCATCATCTCAAGGCAGTTGATGGGTCGGAACTGCTTGGGCTCATGGTGCCCTGATCGGGCCCCTACCCCTCCGGAGAGAAGCAGGAAGGAAACATCTTTGGACATTGGCTCATATATTTTAGGGCGGCTGGCGTCATCTGCATGGCTTTAACGGAAATGTCACAAAAAGGTAAGCATGCAAAGACGTAACTTGTCCTTATCTATATTTGTCAAATCTTGCTATTATGGAAGCATAAATCCCATACAAGGGTCCACTGCCGCTTGAGCCTGCGGCAATGGGCCTGCGGGACAAAATCGTTACTTTCAGAAAATCACGATATCATAGGCAGTTAGCCGCTGTCCGATGGGCTTTCGCCCTGTCAGGCGCCCCCCCCATTGCAAGCACAGGGGGGCAGTCTATGCCTTTCTTGGTGGGACTGCCCGACGCAAGGGCATGTCCCGAATTTGGCTCAACGGCCGGTTTTTTTGCGCCACGCGGCGTATTTCTCGGCGTTTTCCTCTTTGGTGGGCGGGTAAAGCCCGATGATGCCCGCGCCCGCTTGCACCTGTTCCAGCACGAAATCCTCGAAGCTTTCCATGCCAAGGCATTCCTCAGTGATTTCCTCGACCAGATGGGCGGGGATGACCATCACGCCGTCGCCATCGCCCAGCAAGACATCTCCGGGGAAGACCGGCGCGTCGCCGCAGGCAATCGGCACGTTGATATCCAGCGCCTCATGCAGGGTCAGATTGGTCGGCGCAGAGGCATTGGCGCAATAGGCGGGCATCTCCAGCGCGCCGATCCCCGCCACATCGCGAAACCCCCCGTCGGAGACGATCCCTGCCGCCCCGCGCAACGCCAGCCGCGTGACAAGGATCGATCCGGCGGTGGCGGCGCGGGCATCTTTGCGCGCATCCATCACCAGCACATGACCCGGCGGGCAGGTTTCGATCGCAACCCGCTGGGGGTGGTCCGCATTGCGAAAGGCGCTGATCGTATTGCGGTCTTCGCGCGCGGGGATATAGCGCAAGGTGAAGGCCTGCCCCACCATGGTTTCCCCCTTCCCTCCCACAGGCGAGACGCCTTGGATGAATTGCTTATACAGCCCGCGCTTGAACAAAGCGGTTGCCACCGAAGCGGTCGAGACCTGCTTCAGCTTGGCGCGGGTTTCTTCCGACAAGACATAATCGCTCATGGGGGTCCTCAATAGATGACGGGCTCGTCCACCGGACGGCCGAAGTCGGTTTTCAGGAAATCGAAGTCGCAGCCCTTGTCGGCCTGTTCGACATGTTTGGAAAAGACATGGCCATAGCCGCGTTCGTATTTGGGCGGGGGCGCCACCCAAGCGGCACGGCGCAGGGCCAGCTCGGCCTCATCCACCAGCATGTTCAGACGGCGGGCGGGAATATCCAGTTCGACCAGATCGCCGGTACGCAGCAGGGCAAGCGGGCCGCCGACAAAGCTTTCGGGCGCCACATGCAAGACACAGGCCCCGAAAGATGTCCCCGACATCCGCGCATCCGACAAACGCACCATATCGCGCAGCCCCAGCTTCAACAGCGCCTTGGGCATCGGGATCATCCCCCATTCGGGCATGCCCGGCCCGCCTTGGGGGCCTGCATTGCGCAAGACCAGCACCGTATCGGGGGTCAGCGGATAATCGGGATCATCGATGATCTTTTTCAGATCGGGATAGCTGTCGGCCACCAAGGCGGGGCCGGTGTGGCGGTGGAATTTCGGATCACAGGCCGCGGGTTTGATCACCGCGCCATCGGGGCATAGATTGCCCTTCAGAACCGCCAGTGACCCTTCGTGATAGACCGGATTGGACAGCGGCCGGATGACATCGTCGTTCCAGATCGGCGCGTCTTTCAGACCTTCGACCAAGGGTGTGCCCAGCACGGTCAAAGGTTCAGGATGCAGCTTGTCGCCCAATTGGCGCATCAAGCCGCGAATGCCGCCGGCATAGAAGAAATCCTCCATCAGATACTCGCTCCCCGAGGGGCGGATATTGGCGATCACCGGCGTCGTGCGCCCAATGCGGTCCAGATCCTCCAGCGTCAGGGCAATGCCCGCGCGGCGTGCCATGGCGATCAGATGGATGATCGCATTGGTCGAACATCCCGTCGCCATCGCCACGGTGACCGCGTTTTCGACCGCCTTTTCGGTGATAATCTTATCCGGCGTCAGGTCTTCCCAGACCATATCGACGATGCGCCGCCCGCATTGGCTGGACATCCGCTGATGGTTCATATCCGCCGCAGGGATCGATGAGGCGCCGGGCAGGCACAGCCCCATGCCTTCGGCAATCGCCGTCATGGTCGAGGCGGTGCCCATGGTCATGCAATGGCCGTAGGACCGCGCGATGCCCGCCTCCATCCCCTGCCATTCGGCTTGGGTGATCGTGCCCGCGCGGCGTTCGTCCCAATATTTGAACATATCGGTGCCCGAGCCCAGATATTTGCCCGCGTAATTGCCGCGCAGCATCGGGCCTGCGGGCAGAAAGACAAAGGGCAGCCCCACCGAAATCGCCCCCATCACCAAGGCGGGCGTGGTCTTGTCGCAGCCGCCCATCAGCACGGCGCCATCGACGGGATGGCTGCGCAACAGCTCTTCGGTCTCCATCGCCAGCAGGTTGCGATAGAGCATGGTGGTGGGCTTCACCCAGCTTTCCGACAAGGACAGCGCGGGCAGTTCGATCGGAAAGCCGCCCGCCTGCAAGACGCCGCGTTTGACCCATTCGACGCGGTCCTTGAAATGCATATGGCAGGGCTGCGCATCGGACCATGTGTTCAAAATGGCGATGACGGGGCGGCCTTCCCAATCCTTCTGGTCATAGCCCATCTGCATCGTGCGCGAGCGATGCCCCGAAGAGCGCTGATCATCCGGCGCGAACCAGCGCGCGGAGCGAAGATCGTCATAGGTCTTGCGGGTCATCGGACACCTCTTGAGCGGATGGGAAGGCGGAAAGGCTCATGCGGCCGTGCAGGCTTTGGTCGGGGGCCAGCAGGTCCATCTGCGGCAGGTCGGGGCGGTTGATCGCATCGGGAGCATGGCTGACGGGTTCGGCGCAGAATGTCGGCAGATGGTCGGGGACATAGACATGCAGATGGCGCAAAGCGCCGCCCGCCCGCAGATCGATCCAGCACTCAGGCATGGTGATCCGCGCGTGGCGGTCCGGCCAATCGGGGAAAAAGCCGTCGATCCACGGGGTCTGGTCCAGATCCTGCGGGGCGGTGGGGTCGAAAGTGGGGCAAGCCAGTGTTTCGGCCAGCGGCAGGCCTTTCGGGTCGCGGCGCAAGGCGCGCGGGGTTGCGAAGGCAAGCGTGGTGCCTGTGGTTTTCGGAAACCACGGGTGAAAACCCATGCCGAAGGGCATAGCAACGGGGCCGCGATTGGTCAGCTGCAGATCCAGCGTGACGCCTTGGGGCGCAAGCGTCACCTGCAATTCCATCGCAAAGCACCATGGCCCGTGGTTGCAAGGCGCAAGGCCCAGACGCGCTTGGGTTTTATCCGCGCCCAAGAGCTGCCAGCTTTGCGCGCGGGCGCTGCCATGGATCGCCATATCCTCTTGCGGCAGATTGACCGTGATGGCGTGGTCGGTGCCGTCAAAGCGGAAACGCCCCGATGCGATGCGATTGGCGAAAGGCGCCATGATGAAACAACCGGCCTGCGCGGCGCCCTTCGCCTGTCTGGGCACCAGCACCGGCATCCAGCCGCGCGCGGGGTGCTGCCAGTCAAGATTGTCGATCTGCGCGCCCCGCGCGGGGTCCAGCGTCAGGCGGTAGTCCTGCGCCTCAAGCGTGATCATCATCGGCCTCGCGGCTGTAACCTTGCGCGGCGAAGCTGGAACCCTGATAGCGCTGCGCAATGATCGAATCTTTCACCGGCAGCGGCGCGTGATCACCGGCATTGTCCTTGGCCACAAAGCCGATGCGGGCGGCATCATCGCCGTGCCACCAGCGCGCGCGATTGGCCGAGACCGCCCAAACCACCGCATGGCCGACGGCCTGCGCCTCTATCGCGGCCAGCACGGCGGCCAGCAGATCGTCGAAGGACAGCCACGTCGACAGATGCCGCGCCTCGGTCGGGCAATCGATTGCCGATCCGATCCGCAGATGCACGCTTTCCAGCCCGTGTTTGTCATACATCATCCGGCCCAGCACCTCGCCCCAGACCTTGGACAGCCCGTAATAGCCGTCGGGGCGCGGCGGGTCGGTGATGGTCAGGTCTTGGCCGCGCGGATAGAAGCCGATGGTGTGGTTGGAGCTGGCGAAAACCACCCTTTGACGCTGATGCCGCGCGGCTTCAAAGATATTGACCACGCCAAGGATATTGGGGCCGATGATATCCGCCCAAGGCCGTTCGGTGCTGATGCCGCCGAAATGCAAAATGCAATCAACCCCTTGCACCAAGGCTTCGACCGCGCCCGCATCGGCCAGATCGGCTTGCACGAAATCTGCCCCGGCGGGCAAGGGATCGGGGAAGGCCGCGATATCCGACAGCCGCAGCCGGTAGCCCCGTGCCGCCAAAGCAGGCGCAAACTTGCGCCCCAAGGCCCCCGATGCCCCCGTCAGAAGCAATAGCTTGCCCGTCATGTCACACCCCCTTCATGCGTTGGACCGCCACGCCAGACACCGGCGCCGTGGCGATGAAAACGCCCCCCGACAGCGGATTGTCATCGCCCAAGCGATGCGATGTCACCACCATCTGGCGCAGATCGGGCCCGCAAAAACACGGCATGGTCGGCGCGGGCGCGGGGAAATCGACCTGACGTTCCAGCTGTCCCACCGCATCGAAGCGGTTGATCACACCGGCCGAAACGCCAGCGCTCCAGTAATAGCCCTGCATATCGGTGGCGCCGCCATCGGGACGGCCGCGCGCCTCATCCAGTTCAGCAATCCGGTGGCGATCGCCCAGATCACCGGTCGCGGGATCGAAATCGATCCGGTCGATCCATGGGCCGCGGGAATCCGACAGGAACATCCGGGCCCCATCCGCGCTCCACGCCAGACCATTGGAAATCACGATGCCGCCCGCGATGGCGATCCGCCCAGCCTTGGCATCGATGCGATAGAGGTTAGACGTGCTTTGACGCGGATCGCGCCCATCCATCGATCCGACCCAGAAGGCCCCGTCTGGCCCGACCTTGCCGTCGTTCAACCGCGAGCTTTGCGGCTCGTCAAACCCCTGCCACAGCGGCGCGCGGGCCGCGGTTTCGGGATCGAACAGCACCACTTGGCGCGACAAGGCCACCACCAAGCGCCCGCTATCGCATAGCCCCAAGGAGGCGACCTTATCGCCCATATCCCATTGGCCCAAGATGTGACCATCCAGATCAAGGGCATGGATTAACCCCGCCTCGATATCGCACAGATAAAGGCAATTGCGCTTGGCGTCCCAGACCGGACTTTCCAGCAAGCTGCCGCGCAGATCGGAGAGGCGGGTGAACTGCATCATGCGGCGCCTGTCTGGCGGCGGATCACATCGGGATGGTTCAGGGTGTAATCGGACAGCTCCAAGCCAAGGCCCGCGCCTTCAAAGGGATAGATCACCCCGTTTTCGATGCGGGGCATCACGGTCACCAGATCGCGGTACCAGCTGGTGTAATAGGCGCGCTCCGATTCCTGATAGACCGCATTGGGCGCGTTCAGCGACAGATGGATCGAGGCGGCAAAGACCACCGGCCCCGTGCAATCATGCGGCGCGATGGGGCGCTGGAAGGTTTCGGCCATGGTGGCGATCTTCTTGGCTTCCGACAGCCCGCCGCACCATGAGATATCCAGCATGACGTAATCCACCGCCTCGGCGCGCAAGACATCCAGAAACTGCGCGCGGGTCGCCATGGTTTCCGATGCCGTCACCGGAATGCCCGCACGCTGCGCATAGGTGGCAAGCGAGGCGGGATTGGTCATCTTGATCGGGTCTTCGGCCCAGAACGGATTGAACTGGCGCAACCCCCGCGCGATGGTCAAAGCCGAGGTCAGGTCCCACATCGAATGCAGCTCGACCATCACCTCCATCTTGTCGCCCACCGCATCGCGGATCTGGCGGAAGGGCAGCAGCGCCTTGTCCAGATCGCTGGCATGGATGAAATTGCCGCCATTGGCGACGGCATAGGGGTCAAAAGGCCAGATCTTCATCGCGCTGATGCCTTGCGACAACAGGCTTTCCGCCAAGGCCCCCGCATCGCGGTGGAAGGCGATCTGATCCTCGTAGGGGCCTTCGGTGCCGTCATCGCGGTCGCCGATATAGCGTCGGCTACCGGTCTTGTTATAGGTATAGCCCGCGCAGGTGTTATAGGTGCGGATTGATGGCCGCGACAGCCCGCCCAGCATCTGATGCACCGGCTGGTTGGCGACCTTGCCGAAGATATCCCACAGCGCGATATCGATGGCCGATGCGGCGCGGATTTCCACGCCAGATGAGCGGAAACCGACATAGGGTTCCAGCAGCAGTTTGGAAATCCGGTCGATTTCCAGCGGGTTCATCCCCACCAGCTGCGGCGCCACATCCGCATGGATATAGGCGGCGACCGCATTGGCGCCCCTGAAGGTTTCCCCCAGACCGATGATGCCTTCATCGGTATGCAGCCGCAGCCAGAGGATATTGTTCAGATGGGGCAATTGGATGGTTTCGACGGCAGTGATTTTCATCGGGAATTCCGCATTGGACGGCTAAAGGGAAAGCGGCTCAGTGCTGGGCCGGTTGGCGGGCACGGGCGACGATCTGCGTCGGATTGACAAAGCGCAGCGCGATCAACAGCCAGATCAGCGAAGTCACCATATAGATCACCGCCATCGCATCGATCGATTGCACGGACCGCACGCCCGAGGCGAAGACCGAATAGTAAAGCGAAACCACCAAGGTCTGACTGGTCGGCCCCGCGGTCAGGAAGGTCAGCTCGAACATCGCGACCGTGCGCACCAGCACCAAGAGCATCGCGGCCAGAATGCCGGGGATCAGCATCGGCAAGAGCACATAGCGAAACAGCTTGAAAGTATCGGCGCCGAAGACCTTGGCGGCCGCTTCGACCTTGGGGTCGATCTGTTCGATGAAGGGGATCATCACCAAGATCACGAAAGGCACGGTCGGCACCAGATTGGCCACCACCACCCCCCAGAAGGTGCCCCCAAGTCCCACCTGATACAAGACGGTGGCCAGCGGAATGCCGAATGTGATCGGCGGCACCAGAAGCGGCAGCAGGAACAATAGCATCACCAGCTTCTTGCCGGGAAAGTCGCGTCGCGCCATGGCATAGGCCGCCGTGACCCCCAAGATGCCGGACAGTAGCACCACAAGGCCCACCACCTTGAAGGTCACCGTCAGGACCTGCCCCAGCTGGAATTCCGCCCAAGCCGTCGCATACCATTTCAAGGTCAGCGCATTGGGCAGCCAAGTGCCCAGCCAGCGGGTCCCGAAGGAGGAGACCACCACCACCGTGATCACCGCCAGCACGTTGAGCACGAAAAAGCCCGTCACCAGCCAGACGAAAGTGATCCAAAGTTTCGAGAGAATTGATGTATCGCGGATCATGATCTTAGCCTTTCCCGCCAGCGGTCGAACCGCGATAGAACATTGCGCGCAAGCCCAGCAGCAAAGCCACCACCCCCAGCTGCACCACCGCCATGATCATCGCGATGGCCGAGGCCATGGAATAATCATATTGCTCGACCGCCGCTTGGGACGCGGCAATCGAAATCACACGGGTCGGACCCGATGGCGCGCCCAACAAAACCGCCGAGGGAAAGACCGCGAAGGCCTGCACGAAGCTAAGGCAGGCCGCCACCACCAGCCCCGGCACCAGCAGGGGCAGCATCACGAAGCGGAAGCGCTGCCAAGCGCTGGCGCCATGGGTAGCCGCCGCGCGTTCCAAGGCGGGGTCGATCCCCGTCACATAGGACAGCGTCAGAAGGAAGGTGAAGGGGAAGACGGTGATCATCAGCGAGGCGAAGACGCCCCAATAATTATTGGTCAGCTTCAGCGGATTTTCCAAAATCCCCAGCGCCATCAAGGACCGCGAAAACCAGCCCTGCGGCCCCAGATAATTCAGCAGACCCTCGGCCACCAGCACCGTGCCCAAAGTCACCGGCAGCACCAGAATGGTGGTCAAAAGCCGCTGGCGATGCATCAGGCGCACCCGCAAGGCGATCGGCACCGCCATCACCACGCTGAGCACCGTCACCGGCAAGGCCAGCCGCAGGGTCGCGCCGATGGTCTTGTAAAGATAGGGGTCGGAGAAGAAGGTGGTGTAATTGGCCAAAGCGCCGCCGCCATCCAGCGGGTTGAACGACAAAACCAAGCCGTAGAGGAAGGGATAGATAAAGACGAAAATCACGAACAAGGCGGCAGGCAGGATCATCAAGGTGACCCCGTCGAAGCCGCGATTGGCCAAGCGCTGCCGCAGGCCGGGGCTATGGGACAGATCTTGCGCGGTCATCTGTCCCCCCTGTCGCCGGCATAGACCAAGGCGCGGTCGGGATCGATTTTAAGCGCGATGCGCGCGCCCGCCTGCAAGGGGCGACGCGCATGGAACACCAGTTCCGCCCCCCCTTGGGCAAGGGCCGTGCCGACATATTCGCGCCCACGGTATTCGATGGTCTCCACGGTCGCATCGACGGTGGATTCCGCAGCGTTGTCAATGCCTTGCAAAGCGGCGGGGCTTTCCTTGACGTCTTCACCCCGTGCCGCCAGCGTGGCGATATCGCCCAAGGCGAGCGGGTCCATCGCCCGACCGATCAGCCGCGCGCCTGCCGCATCGATCACCACGCGGTCGCGATCCTTGGCCACCACACGCCCCGTCAACCGATTGCGAAAGCCCATGAATTCGGCCACGTCCAGATAAGCGGGGCTTTCGTATAATTCATGTGGCGCACCGACTTGGCGGATCGCGCCGTCGCGCAAGACCACGATGCGATCGGCCAAGGACAAGGCTTCGTCCTGATCATGGGTGACATAGATGGTGGTGGCGCCCAACTGGTTATGGATACGCCGGATTTCGGCGCGCATCTCAAGGCGCAGCTTGGCGTCAAGGTTCGACAGGGGTTCATCCATCAAGACCACCGGCGGCTCGATCACGATGGCGCGCGCGATGGCCACACGCTGCTGCTGGCCGCCCGACAATTGACCGGGCAGTTTTTCGCCCTGCCCCTGCAGCCGCACCATCGCCAAGGCGGCCTCGGCGCGGGTGCGGATTTCCTCTTTGGGCAGACCGCGCATTTTCAGCCCGAAGCCCACATTGTCCAAGACGCTCATATGCGGGAAAAGCGCGTAGTTCTGGAACACCATGCCGAAGCCGCGATCTTCGGGTTTCAGCTGGTCGATCCGCTTGGTATCGATCCAGATCCCGCCCCCTGTGGTCCCCAAAAGACCCGCGATGCAATTGAGCGCGGTGGATTTGCCGCAGCCCGAAGGCCCGAGCAAGGCGATGAATTCGCCTTTGCCGATGGTCAGATCGATCCCGTTCAGCGCGTTGAAGGCACCGAAGGACCGGCTCATCCGATCGAGTTTAAGCTGCGAAAACGACTGAGAGGCAAGAGACATGCGAAATTTCCCGTGCTAAGCGCGGTTGTGAAGACCTGCCGCGCGCCACCAAGGACACGCAGCAGGATTGACAGGGATCAGCGAAACGGGTCAGCCGGCCGCGACTTCTTCGTCCCAGCGCCGGAAGGCCTTGACCAAGGCATCGGGTTCCAGCGGCAATTGGATCGGATTATTGGCGATCCAGTCTTCATATTCGGGACGGCCATAACGCGCGATCACGTCTTGGCTTTCCTGCGGCGCCATCGCCAGCGTCACATCCTTGACCGCAGGGCCAGGATAGAAATAGCCGCTGTCATAGGAATAGGCCTGCTGATCGGGCTGCAAGGCGAATTTGATGAATTCGAGCAGCACGGCGATCTTCTCTTCCGACACGCCCTTGGGGATCGCCAGATAATGCGCGTCACAGACCCAGCTGAAGCCTTCCAGCTTGGACACCTTGAACTCTTCGGGCACCACGCCAAGCGCGCGGGGGTTGATGTCCCAGCCGGTGGTGGTCACGGTCATATCCCGCGTGCCCTCGCCCAGTTCCTTCATCAAAGCGCCGGTGCCTGCGGGATAATATTCGACGTATTTGTGCATTTCCTTGAGATAGGCCCAAGTCTTGTCCCAGCCCTTTTCCGGATCGGTCGGATCGCTATCGCCCAACAGATAGGGCAGGCCCATCAGGAAGGTGCGCCCCGGTCCCGAATTGGCCGGACGGGCATAGACGAATTTATTGGGATTTTCCTTGGCCCAAGCCAAAAGCTCTTCGGCGGTTTTGGGCGGGGTCGCGACTTTGGCGGGGTTATATTCCAAAAGCGGGCCGGACGGGTAATAGCTAACCACCACGCCCTTGCCCTTGGACAGGCCCTGCATCCGTGCCGCCGGTTCCAGATAGATCTGGTCAAGCGCGGGCAGGCCGTTGTCGGGCATCGCGATGATATCGGTCCAGATGTCATCGACCAAGCCCGCCGAAAGCGCATCCGGCCCGATGATCACCATATCGATATCGATCGCTTTCGCGCGTTGCTGGGCGCGGATCTTGCCGGGAAGTTCCGGCGAGGGGGCCTTGTTGAAGGTGAAGGACGAGACCCATTCGGGATGGGCCTTGGCGAAATTGTCGAAGATCGGTTGGGTCAGGGCCAGATTGCCCGCCGCATCGATCACATTAAGCGCGACCGCCTTGGCCGGTAGCTTTGCCGCCTGCGCCCAGAGCGAAGTCGGCAGGACAAGCCCTGCGCCCCCCATGGCGCCAGCGGTGGCGATGAAACTGCGACGCGTGAAGTTGCCTTTCATGTCTTCCTCCCAATGATATGAATGTGATGGTCATGTGCGGATCAGGCTCCTCTTCCCGATCCGCGGTCGCAAGCGTCAGACCAAGCCGTCTGTCGCCCAAGTCGAGATGATCGTCTCTAGCTGCGCCCGATGTTCGCGCGAAAGGCGGGTCAAATTCGGCAGGCGCGCCGCCCCCACATCCAAGCCCGCGATCTGCAAGGCTTCCTTGACCACGGTGACATTGGCCCCGTTGCGATAGAGCGTGCGCATCGCTTCAAAGGCGGCGATGCTGTCGATCACGGCGCGCGCGCGGGGATAATCGCCCGCTTCCAGCGCATTCCAGACCGCAAGCGATCTTGCGGGGGCCACATTGACCAGCCCGGAGGTAAAGCCCTTGCCGCCAAGCGCATAGAAGGGCAAGGCCCAGGTTTCCGCCAGACCGCAGATCCATGTGGCGCTGCTGCCTTGGGTGGCGCGCACGCAATCGGCAAAGAACATCGTATTGGGGGTGGCGAATTTCACCCCCAGAATGCGCGGATGGGTGGCAAGGCGCACCATTTCATCGACCGGAATGGCATCCGATCGCACATAGGCAACCACCGGAATATCAATGGCTTCGGCGACGCCGATGAAGTAATTCACCTGTTCTTGCGGGGCGGCAAAGGGATCGAGCGGGTGATGGATCATCACCCCGTCGCAGCCTGCCTGCCCTGCCGCGCGCCCCAAACGGATCGCATCGCGCAACGCGCGTCCCGCGGCGGCGGTGACGGCGGCGCGCCCCGTGGTGGCCTCGACCGCGATCTCTTGCAGGCGCAGGATTTCATCCAGCGTCAGGCTGTAGAATTCGCCGGTATTGCCACCGGTCACGATGTTATGCACCCCCGATGCCGCGATCGTCGAGACGATCCCTGCGGTGGTGGCGGCGTCGATCTCGCCCTTTGCATCATAGGCAGTCGCGTGCACGCCCGAGATGCCATGCAGCACCCGGCGATAATCCGTCAGTTCCATTGTTCCTCCTCAAAGGGTAGGCTTGAACACCAACTCGATATGGATTTGGCCTGCGACGAGGATATGCTCGCGCATCAGCTTTTCGGCCTCGTCTTCATTGCGCGAGACGATGGCCTTCATGATCGCTTCATGTTCGTAATACGAGCTGCGCCGGACCTCTTCTTCGCCCAAAACGGTCACCCGCGCGGCATGGTCGTAGAAGCGTTGGGCATTTTGCAACCGGCGCAGGTAATCGCAACCGGAGGCCTGATGAATGGTATCGTGAAAGGTCTCGTTCAGCGTGATCAGCAAGGCGGATTGCCCCGCCTCCATTGCCGCACGCATCTGGGAAATGGTCTGCTGCAAGATGTCGAAATAATAGGGGGTGCCGTGCCGCGCGGCCTGCCGCGCGATCACGCTTTCTAGGGCGGCGCGCGCCAAGGTCATCTCTTCGGCTTGGCGGGGGCTGAAATTGACAAAGACCCCGCGGCGCGGCTCGGTGCGCACCAAGCCTTCGATTTCCAATTGGCGCAAGGCTTCCTTCACCGGAGAGGTCGAAATCTCCAGATCCGCCGCCAATTGCCGTTCGTTCAACCGCGTGCCGGTCGGGAACTTCCCCGAGATAATAGCGGCACGCAAAGTATCATGCACATGATCCCGAAGGGATTTTTGACGAATAGGTTCAAGATGTGTCTTGGCATCCATCCCTTCCCCCCCCTTTTCAAGCGACCCGCCACATGATGCGACAATCTATCGCAGCTCGATTCGTCTGAGTCAAGATCTGATATATCAGATATCAGATTACGCCGATATGAGTCGCGCTGACCCGCGCGAGCGCGCGGCTCAAAGGGGGCGCCGAAAGATTCTGTAGGCGGCTTGTAACAGCTGCCGATTCAGGCGGATCGGCGGAATTCTACGATTTATCCTTTGTTTTACAGGCGAATCGTTGAATATCTGGGTAACTCACGCCGTGCGGCGCGGTGATACTGCCTGAGCGGCAGCCGAGAATCGCTGAAACGGCAGAAAGAAAATACTTGGCATCCGCCGTTACAAAGGGCATAGAAGTAACAAGAATTAATTCATCTGACCGCGAAGAGTGTTGCTTATGACACTCGCAATGGCGGCGAGGCGCGAGATATGACCCTACCCTTGATCTATGACGTGCTCAAGGCGGATGCCGATGCGCTTTCGGGCGCCTTGGAGCGGCTGTCGAAGCTGTATCTTGCGCCGCAAGATGCCAAGACGCTGCGCAGCTTCACCTCGCAGGAAGTGGCGGAATTGCTGCGCTGTTCGGATGGCTATCTGCGCAAGCTGCATCATGAAAACAAACTGCCCGATGTGGCGCAGAATGCGGCGGGAAAACGCGCTTATACCGCGCAGGACCTACTGGAAATCCGCCATATTCTGGATCAGAATCCCAAGACCCCGCATCACTTCCTGCCCGGCCGCGGCAAGGACGACAAATTGCAGGTCTGGTCGGTGGTGAATTTCAAGGGCGGTTCGGGCAAATCAACCACCAGCATCACCTTGGCGCAGCGCTTGGCCCTGCGCGGCTACCGCGTTCTGGCGGTGGATCTGGATCCGCAGGGATCGTTGACCACCTTCTTCGGCTATCAACCCGAGATCGATTTCCGCGAAGGCGGCACGATCTATGACGCGATCCGCTACAGCACTGCCGATAGCGACAGCGTGCCGCTGCGCGATATCATCCGCAAGACCTATTTCCCCAATCTCGATCTGGCACCGGGCGGGATTTTGCTGTCGGAATTCGAGACCGAAACCCCGATCGCGCTGAGCCAGAATGTCAGCCCCGTCTTCTTCCGCCGCTTGCAGCATGCGATCCATCAGGTCGAACAGGATTACGATGTAGTGATCGTCGATTGCCCGCCGCAATTGGGCTATCTGACGATGTCGGCGCTTTGCGCCTCCACCTCGATCCTGATGACGATCATTCCCGAACGCGTCGATTGCGCCTCGGCCTCGCAATTCCTGCAGATGGCCGCCAGCGTGATGGAGGTGTTGCACACCAATGGCGCGCCTGCCGAATTCGAGAATTTCGCTTATCTGCTGACACGCTTCGACACCTCGATTGCGGCACAGCAGGATCTGGCGGCTTGGCTGCGCGAATTGCTGGGGCCGCGCGTGATCAAGACGCCTTTCGTGAAATCATCGGCCGTATCGGATGCGGGGCTTAGCCAAAGGACCGTCTTCGAGGTTGAATTGTCCAGCCTCAAGAACCGCAAAACCTATGAGCGCGCGCTGGAATCGGTGGTGTCTTTCTCCAATGATATCGAGGCAATGATCCAAGCCGCTTGGGGTCGGGAGGCGCGTGATGAGAAATAACTTTCTGGCACAAAGTCTGGCGAAGAATGCCGCAAGCGAGGCCAAAGCCGCAGCCCCTGCTACTGTAACGCCGGAACAGACCGGCCCCGGCGGGCCGAAGGCTTTGCGATCCATGGCGACCGCAATCGAAAGCCTTAGCTCGAACGCGCCGCAGGAACTTGATCCCAATCAGATCGCCGATAGCCAGATCGAGGACCGGATCGATACGCTCGACGGGCTGGATAGCCTGATCGACAGCATCAAAAGTTCCGGCCAGAAGCTGCCGATCCTTGTGCGTCATCGCAAGGCCAGTTCGGGTCCGATCTATGAAGTGGTCTATGGCCGTCGCCGTTTGGCCGCCAGCCGCGCGCTTGGCATCAAGGTCAAGGCCTTCGTCCGCGAGATGGACCAGACCGAAGCGCTGATGTCGCAGGCCTTGGAAAACTCGGCCCGTCTGGACCGCAGTTTCATCGAACAGGCCTTGTTCGCGCAGCGGCTGTCCGATGCGGGGCTGAGCGCCGAGC
>DALYSR010000023.1:0-6413 GCA_031991825.1 Paracoccaceae bacterium | reverse complement strand
GAAGGTCTGGCGATCAATCCGACCCTTTGCAAGCGTCTGCTGGGCGTGGCCAAGGCCATTCCGACGCCGCTGATCCTGGCGATTGGGGCCGCGCATGAGGCGGGCCGCCGTCCATGGTTGGAATTGAAGGATCAGATCAAGGCCAATGAGGATCTGCCGCTTGAGGCGATCCTTGCCATGGTTGATCCGGCGTTGCCGACCAGCGAGCGTCTGACCCATCTGCTGGGCGTGCTGAAAGACCACCAAGCGGCACAGCGCGCCAAATTGCTGCAAGAGGCCTTGGCGCAGCCCATCCCCAGCCCCCCTGCCCCGCAACAAGCCGAACGCATCGTTCATAAAGAATTAACCGAATCCCCCCAGCCTGAGCCTGTTTCCGACCAAACCGAGACCGGCGCCCGCACCCTTGGCTCGATCGATGTCAGTATCGGCCATAAGCGTGTGATCCTGACCGCGGGGCAAAAACAAGATCGCGCTTTCTTCGCCTATCTGGAGGAGCGCTTGGAAGAGCTTTACGCTGATTGGGCAAAATCGTCGCAATCATAAGACCTTAACCGATCCACGACCCCCGCAACCTGTAAAGGAGCAGACAACAGGTAAAAAGAAACCCCCCGAATGACGATGCATCGGAGGGCTCCCTAAGTGTATTTTGCAGTCTCTTGGTAGCCCGAAAATTAAAACAATGCAACACCGTCTTCGGTGAATGGCTTCGTTTTGCCGTCTGAAATCGACAGATGATGAACATATCCACGACCCTTGAGGTCGGGGCGCAGCACAATCATGCGCCAACCCAACCGGATTTCGGGCTGGGACTGGGACAGATCAGCCAACAATCGGGGTTTCAGCCGGTGTTGCGGCGCAAGCTGATGGCGGCTTTGTCGATGGTGGGGCGTGACTTGGGCTTACGTCCGGCGACGCTGATGGTGCTGGACAGCTTGCTCAGCTTCCTGCCCTGCCGCGATGCAAAGGGCCAAGAAATGCCGGTCACACCACTGCATCTGCTGACGATCTATGCCGCCAATGATACCATCAGCTTCCGTGCTCGTGGCTTGACCGATCGCCAATTGCGCCGCCATTTTGAAATTCTGGAGCGCAAGGGATTGATCCAACGCCGTGACAGCGCCAATGGCAAACGCTTTCCGATCTATCAAAACGGCAAGGTGGTGGGCGCCTATGGCATCGATCTGATGCCGCTGTTCCTGCAAGCTTCAGAACTTTTGGCCCGCGCCGAAGAGCTGCGCGCCGAACACCAAGAGCTGCGCGGCCTGAAGGCGCAGATCATGCAATTGCGCGGCAAGCTGCTGGATATCGCCCCTGCCCTGCCCACTGCTGCAGTGGCGCTGTTGGACCAACTGCGCAACCTGACGCGGCGTGTGGGCCTGACAGTGATCGAGGCGAAAACCTTGTTGGCGCGTCTGCAAGCCTGGCAGGCACAGCCCGCCATCGAACCTGAAAGGGCCGCCGAAAAGGTCGCGGCCCTGCCTGTTGCCCCAAAAGAAACGACCGTCTGTGACGGGCAAAACGTCCGGCACAATAAGCCAAAAGATACTTATACAAAAAAATCTTTGGCAGATCGTCATCCTGAAACCAAAGCCGATGAACAAACACTTTGGCAAAGACTGACAGGGTTGAACACGTTTTTCCCCGAACAGCCGCGCAATCTAAGTGAATATGCAGCGATCCTGATCCAGACCGCCGAAATGCTGAGAATTGATCGCGCTTTGTTTGAACGGTTGCGATCCAGTTTGCAGCCGCTGCATCTTGCTCAGGTTTTGGACCGTATCCTGCGCAATCCTGAGGCGATCGCACAGCCCAATGGCTATTTGGCCAAGATATTGCGCTGCGAATTGGCGCGCTGAAATCGCTTGGTGCCCATGGGCACTTTGCAAAATAGCCCCTGACAGTGCCGTCAAAAGCCAAACCGCACCGGTGCCCATGGGCACTTTGCATTTTGACCCTTCAATGCCGCATTGCTGACCCTAGGGCATCGTGGCATAGCCGACAGGCAGCAAGGGTGAAGGAGCGGTGAATATGGCGCAGGTTCTGGCGGTTGATCTGGGCGGCTCGGGGATGAAGCTGGGGCTTTTTGCCGATAGCGGCGCGGTCTTGGCGCAAGCCCGAGTTCCCCTTGCCTTTGACGAAGGTTTCGCCGGCCATTCCGAAGCCGATCCCGAAAGCTGGTGGCAGGCACTGCTGCAAGGCGTCAGCCAGATGGGGGTCAGCCTTGGAAACGTCGGCCTGGTGGCGATCTGCGGTTTCACCCGCACACAGGTGTTTCTGGATGCGGAAAACAAGGTGTTGCGTCCGGCTTTTGGCTTCCGTGACAACCGCGCCATGCTGGAGGCTTCGGCCCTGCAACAGCATCTGGGCGAAGAGACGGGGCTGAACGGCTTTCATCCCTTGGCGCGGCTGGCTTGGCTGAAAAAGCACGAGCCGGATCATTGGGCCCAGCTTGCTTATGTGATCGAGCCGAAGGATTATTTGATCCTGCGGCTGACGGGGCGGGTGGTAAGCGATGCTATCTCTCTGAAACTGCTGAAGGAAAGCTATGCGGGGGCAGGGCGGTCATTGGCTGCGCGGGTGGGGCTGGACAAGGATCTGCTTCCCCCGATCGGCGCACCTTTGGATATTGTGGCGCAGGTGCAAGGCGGGCTGCCCGCGCCCTTGGCCGATCTGCGCGGCGCCGATGTGATGCTGGGCACCAATGACACTTGGATGGCGGTGGCGGGCATGGGGGCAATGGCGGCGGGGCGGGCCTATTGCGTCTCGGGCTCATCCGAGGTGCTGGGCCTGCTGAGCGAAGCGCCCGCTTCGGCCAAAGGTTTGGTTCAGGTGCAATGGGGGGAAGCGCTCTGGCATCTGGGCGGGCCGGGGCAGAACGGATCGAATGTGCAGGATTGGGCGGATACGGCCTTTGCCACCACCACCGCCGACGACCAAAACACCGCGCGGGACTTGCGCAAGGGCCTGTTGTTCCTGCCCTTCTTGCAAGGCGAGCGGGTGCCCTATTGGGACGGCAATCTGCGCGGCGCGATGCTGGGCTTGGATGACAAGGCCACGCCCGCCGATCTGCGGATCGCGGCTTTGGCGGGGGTGGCGCATATGAACCGTCTGGTGTTGGAACGCGCCGAGGCGGGGGCGTTGATTCGTGTCGATGCCCTGCGCATCGGCGGCGGTGGCAGTCGCAACCGGCTGTGGAACCAGATCCGTGCCGATGTGACGGGCCGCGATATCCTCGTCAGCCCCGCGCAAGAGATGGGGCTGGCGGGTCTGCATGCGGCGGCGCGCGTGGCGCTGCGCGAGACGCCCGATCTAAGCCAAGCCGCCGACCAGACCCTGCCGCCCTTCGACATCTATCGCCCCGATCCCACCATGCGGGCCTATCACGATCAGATGCATGCGATATTTTCCCAAGCGCATGAAGCCCTTGCGCCGATATCCCATCTTCTGGTGAAAGCGGCCTCTGATGGGCGCTAAGCGTGATCGCCACTTGCAACCCTTAGGTCAACACGGCAAAACTACGCGTCAACTGCCGCTGATTGACGGGTTGTCTTCCTTGAAACCACACCACTTTTCCGCCACAGCCCCCAGAGGGGCGCGTCTTCATCCCTGCGGGATCATTCCCCTTGCGGCGCGGCCATCGGAGCCTGTCGCATGAAGGATTTTCTTGCCAAATACGGCACGCTGGTCGCGGGCCTGTTGATCGTGATCTTCCTGCTGATCTTCGCGCGCAATTTCGCATCCACCGCCAATGCGATGAATGTGTTGAAACAGGCCTCGGTGCTCGGCATTCTGGCGGTGGGCTTCACCATGGCGCTGATCACATCGGAACTGGATCTGTCCTTTGCCAGCTTCGCAAGCCTTGCGGCGGTGGTGACGGGCGGCTTGGTGCATGGCGGCTATCCGTGGGAGCTGGCCGTGCTGGCGGGTCTGGCGACCGGCCTGTCGGGCGGCGCGATCAACGGGGTGCTGGTCACCAAAGTGAAAGTGCCCTCGTTGATTTCGACCTTGGGCACGTCGACCGTGGCCAATGGTCTGGCCTTCATGATCACCGGCGGCGTGGCCTTTGTCGGGCGCTGGGATCCCAGCTTCCTGTCGCTCGCGCGCGGCAAGGTCTTCGGCCTGCCGGTGCTGGTCTTGTTCATGCTGGCGGTGGTGGCGATCGGCTGGTGGATGTCGCGCCAGACCCGACTGGGCCTGCATATGCAAGCCACCGGCGAGGCGGAGGGGGCCGCGCATCGGGCGGGCATCAATACCATGCGGATGAAGCGGATCGGCTTGACGCTGTCGGGGCTATGCGCGGGGATCGCGGCGGTTCTGCTGGTGGCAAGCCTGAGTTCGGCCGCGCCCGCCATGGCGGGGGATTTCCTGATGAACGGGATCGCTGCGGTGCTGTTGGGCATGACCATGTTCGATCCGGGCCGTCCGAATATCGCGGGCACCTTTGTGGGCGCCTTGATCATCACGGTTCTGGGCAATGGTCTCGTGCTGCTGGGCGCGCCCTATTACCTGCAGGATATCGTGCTGGGCCTGATCGTGATCGGCTCGGTCTCGATCTCGGCTTCCGTATTGAAAAAAGCTGCCTTTTCAGTCTGATATACAGGGCTTCATGCCCAGAGGGGGAATAATGCGGATATCATCTTTGCTGGCCAGCGTGGCCCTTGTCGGGGGCTTGGCCTCGGGCGCGCAGGCGTTTGAACTGGGCATCGTGGCCTTCCAGATGTCGTCGGAAACCCATGCCCGCGTCGCCAATGCGGCCGAGGCTGCCGCGAAAGCCAAGGGCTGGGATGTGGTGGTGCTGAATTCGTCCGGCGCGCTGCCGACCCATGCCGAGCAGATCGAGAACCTGATCCAGCGCGGCGTCGACGGCGTGGTGCTGGCGATGTCCAAGCCGATCGAGGCCGATCAGCAGATGGAAGAGCTGAAAGCCGCAGGCATCCCGATGATTTCGGTGATGTCGGGGGCCAGCCCGCATAGCCTGTTCGACATCCAAGTGAACGAATATGCGGTGGGCGCGGATGCGGCGCTCTATCTGTTCGGCCAGATGGGCTATCAGGGCAATATCCTGACCCAGCGTTTTGATGCCAATGTCGGCACCCGTATCCGCGCCAAGATGCTGGATGCGGTGATGTCGGAAAACACCGGCATCACCGAAATCGGCACGGCATCGATGGCGCGCACGCAGACCTGGCAGGAAGACGTGCGCAACGGCATGTCGGCTTTGCTGATGCAAAACGCGGGCAATATCAACGGGGTCTGGGCATCCTTCGACGGGCAGGCCTATATCATCGATGATCTCTTGCGCGAGCAGGGGATGAAGAAGGGCGATATCCCGCTGGTCTCGATCGATGGCGGCGCGGAAAGCTATCGCCGCATCGCCGATGCGGAGTCCATGCTGACCGCCACGGTCGCCATTCCCTTTGAAGCGATGGGTGAAGCGGCGGTCGATGCCTTGGACAAGATCGCCGTGCAGGGTCAGCCCAAAGACGCGCTGACCACGGGGCCCTATCTGTTCCTGAATGCCCAGCTGGTCGATCAGACCAATGTGGCCGCGTTTCTGAAGTGATGATCTGGAAGGGGCGGGCCATCCGCCCCTTTCCCTGACCGCCGGAGTGACAGGTGAGCGATATTTTGCAGCTGCGGGGCGCAGGCAAATCTTGGGGGGCGGTCAAAGCCCTGACGGATGGAAATCTGAGCGTCGCCCAAGGCGAGGTCCATGCCGTTTGCGGCGATAATGGCGCGGGGAAATCGACGCTGATCAAGCTGATTTCCGGCGTCGAACGCCCTGATTACGGCGACATCCTGCTGAAGGGGCGCAAGGTGGAATTCGCGTCCCCCCATGAGGCGCTGGATGCGGGCATTGCCACGATCCACCAAGACCTTGGCCTCGCGCCGCGCATGACGATCTGGCAGAATATCTTCATGGGATCGGAATTGCGTCGCAAGCGGCTGGGCCTGCCGCAGATTGACCGCAAGGCGATGGTGGCGCAGTCGCGCGACTATCTGGGGCGGCTGAATGCGACGCTGCAGGATATGGAGGCGGAAGTCGCCAGCCTGTCGGGCGGTCAACGCCAAGCGGTCGCGATTTGCCGTGCCTTACGCTGGAATGCGGATCTGATCATCATGGATGAGCCGACCGCCGCCTTGGGCGTGCGCGAGACGGCGCAAGTGATGGATCTGATCCGCCAGCTGAAAGCCAATGGCGTCAGCGTGATCCTGATCAGCCACAATATGAAAGACGTGATCGAAATCGCCGACCGCGTCACCATTTTGCGCGCGGGCCGCACAGTGATGAGCCTGCCCATCCACGGTCAGACGCCGGACTCCTTGGCGCAGCTGATCTTGCTGGGCGAGGGGGCAGGCCCCGCCCCGCTATGATCGAATAACAAGCCGTCGGATCAGGGGCGGGGCAGATT
>DALYSR010000022.1:0-33287 GCA_031991825.1 Paracoccaceae bacterium | reverse complement strand
ATGTGGACACCATTTTCAAGCGCGTTTTCGGCGCCTAAGCGCATCAGATATCCTTTCCAGAAAGGCCGGAGCAATCGCTTCGGCCTTTTTCGTTGCAAGGCCATTATGCCAACAAATCAGCAACGAAAGATTAACTGCCATCTGCGACTCTGCTCCTGTCACCAGATTCGGAGTTCAGGATGTCTTATGCCCGCATAGCCCCCCTTGCCCGCGCGATTGCAGGTGCCAAAGCAATCTCGCTCGGGGGCGTGGCAGGGGAAAGCCGCCCCCCCACGCCGCAGGAAAAAGCGGCCATCATAGTCCGCCTCCTTCTATCGGAAGGCGAAGCCTTGCCGCTGGAAGCGCTTCCCGAAGACATGCAGGCCGAATTGGCGCAGCAGATGGGACAGTTGCGACTGGTGGACCGCGAAACAGTGGATGCTGTCATGGCCGAATTTATGCATGAAATAGAAGGGGTTGGCCTGTCGTTTCCCGACAGTATCGACGGCACTCTCGACATTATGGACGGCCATATCAGCGCCAATGTCGCAAGCCGCCTGCGGCGCATGGCGGGCAACAACGCGCGGATCGATCCTTGGCCAAGGGTGACTCAGCTGGGGGCGGATCGCCTTGCCCCGCTTCTGGAAAGCGAAAGCACGGAAGTTGCAGCCGTTTTACTTTCCAAACTGCCCATTCCGATCGCGGCCGAACTGCTTGGCAAAATCCCCGGGGAACGGGCGCGCAAGATCGCCTATGCCGTAAGCCAGACCAGCGCGATAGATCCCCAAGCCGTGCGCCGGATCGGTTGGGCCTTGGCGCAACAATTGGACGCCCAGCCCGGAAAGGCCTTTGCTTCAGGTCCGGTTGAACGGGTCGGCGCGATCCTGAACGTGACCAGTCAAACCTTGCGCGACGATGTTTTGGACGGGCTGGAAGCGGAAGATGCGGGCTTTGCCGAACTGGTGCGCCAAGCGATCTTTACCTTCCACAATATCCCCCAGCGCATCTCGCCGCGCGACATGCCTAAGATTTTGCGGCTGATGGCGAATGACCAAGTGATCACCGCCCTTGTCGCCGCCAAGGCAAATCCCAGAACCGAACCGGTCTTCAACTATATCCTAAGCAGCATTTCGCCGCGCCTCGCCCAATCCCTGCGCGATGAGTTGGAAGAACGCGGCAATGTCACCGCCGCTGAAGCCGAAGCCGCCATGGCCGAGATGGTGTCGGTGATCCGGCAATTGGAAAGCGCAGGTGATCTGATCTTCCAACGCAATGACCTTTGATCTTTGCCAGATAGCCTTGTTCTTCCGCGGTGGAACCCCTACCCTCCTCCCAAGCGCCGGAGCAGGATATGAGCACCACAAAACTTCAATCGTCGGGTGCCTTTGCCCTGGCCAACCCAAACAGCAAAGCCAAAGCCACAGCGATGGGCATGTTGTTCATCATATTGGCAGTCTTGGGATTTTCGGGGCTTGATGCCACAGCCAAGGCCTTGGTTGGCAGCTATTCCGCCCCGCAGATCGCATGGGTCAGATTCTTCGGCCAAGTGGTGATCGTCTGCCTGATACTGGGCCCGAAGATGAGGAAGGTGATCCGCACCGACAGCCCCGGACTGCAAGTCACTCGCGCCTTTTGCCAGATGGGGGCCGCGACCTGTTTCTTCTTCAGCCTCAATTTCATCGGTCTGGCCGAAGCAACCGCCTTGGAACAGCTGAGCCCCGTGCTGATCATGTTGGGGGCATCGCTCTTCTTGGGCGAAACACTGGGGCGGCACCGGATCATCGGCATCACGGTTGCGATGGCGGGAGCGCTGATCATCCTGCGGCCGGGCAGCGATGTTTTCACGCTGGCGGCCCTTCTGCCATTGGCGACAGCCGCCCTGTTCGCCGCATCCGCTTTGCTGGCACGCCACATGGGCCCGAAGGAAAGCAGCTGGACGCCAATGCTGTGGTCGGCCATTGTCTGCACCCTTGTCATGGGCGGCGCACAACCCTTTATCTGGCAGCCGATCGCCATGGCGGATCTACCGCTTTTCGCCGTCGCAGCCATTTGCGGAACCGCAGCCCAGCTTTGCCTTTTCCGCGCCTATGCCTTGACCGAGGCCAGCATATTGGCGCCATTTGCCTATTTGGGGCTTTTATTCGCCACGCTGTGGGGGATCATCGTGTTTGGAGAATGGCCGGATGGCGCAACCTTAGCGGGCATGCTTGTGATCGCCGGTTCTGGACTCTATGTCTGGCACAGCGAGACACGCGGCGCGCGTCGCGCCGTTGAACAGAACTGACCGGGACAGATATGAGCGAGACCACCTCGAAGGGCACAGCGAGACAATGGCTGACCAATGCGTTGATCCGCATCGTTTTGGGCGCGCTGCTGTCGCTGCCCTATCGCTGGCGGGTGCCGCTTTGCGGTTGGGTGATGGCCAAGATCATTGCGCCACGTGCCGGCTGGCCGGATCGGATCCGCGCCAATCTGGCGCTGACCTTGCCGGATCTGACGCCTGAACAGGTGGATACCATGGTCAGACGCGTGCCCGATAATGTCGGCCGCACGATTATCGAAATCTATTCCGGCAAGGAGTTCATCCAGCGCACCACCACTCTGCCGCTGACCGGCGAGGGCGTGGCTGCGCTGGAACAAGCCATGGCCGATGGTCGCCCGGTCATTCTGGCCACCGGACATTTCGGCAATTACGATGCCGTGCGCGCGGCGCTGATCGATCGTGGCTATCCCTTGGGCGCGCTGTATCGCCCGATGTCCAACCCCTGGTTCAATGAACATTACGTCAAGGCCATCAGCATCATCGGCCAGCCGGTGTTCGAACGGGGCCGTCAAGGCATGGGGCAGATGCTGCGCCATCTGAAATCGGGCGGCATGTTGGGCATCCTGCCGGATCAACGCATCGGTTCAGGGGTGAAGCTGACATTCTTCGGGCAAGAAGCGCTGACCGCGCTGTCGGCAGCGGAAATGGCATTGCGCTATGATGCCTTGCTGATCCCGACCTATGGAATTCGCCAAAAGGATGGGCTGACCTTCCAGATCATCGTCGATGCGCCGATCCCGCGCAGCACGCCGGAAGAAATGACCCAAGCGTTGAATGACAATCTTGAACGGCTGATCCGCGACTATCCCGATCAGTGGTTCTGGATTCACCGTCGCTGGAAGCCTTGATAACAAAACAAAACCGGCTCAAAGGCCGGTTTTTTCATGGGTCAGTCCAACTTGGCTGCGGCGATAATTTCCCCCGGCCCCTCGGATTGAACGATCACCACCAAAGGCTGCGCGCCTTCCGCCGGAGCGACCAGTTCCAGCGGCGCATCCCCCGCCCAGATCCCCAGCGGCGTCCATTGCGTGACGATATTGGTATAGGTCACCTCAAGCCCCGCGTTTTCACCGCGCCCGATCTGAACCGTGGCTTCGGGGGTATAACGGAACAATTCGATCCGCGTCGGGCCTTCCAAAGCTTTCAGCGGCGTGGCTTTAATCGTGACCGCATCGCCTTGACGGTCAAGTGCAGCTCGACCGAAGGCGTGCCGCCCTTCTGTTCGTCGATTGCCGTCAACACGGTGTCGGGGCTATTGCCTTCCACACGGTCCAAACCATTCACGATCATCTGCGGCGTATAGATCGTCCGGCTGCCGATCGCTTTGGCATAGGCCTTTTGGCGCGAGGTGAACTTCGGCTGGGCGAAAGTATCCTTCCAGCCGATGTAATCCCAATAATCGACATGCATCGACAACGCGATGATATCGGGGCGCTGTGCCAATTCCATCAAGAACTCATCCGCCGTCGGACAGGACGAACAGCCCTGCGAGGTGAACAGCTCGACCACCACAGGCTGCCCCTCGGCCTGAGCCGCGCCCGAAAGCGCCAGCATTAGACCACAGGTTGCACTGACCAATTGTCGCATCGTCAAGTGTCTCATCCTCAATTCCGACATCTGGTTCTACAAACAGAATAGACTGGCTGCCAATCAAGGTTTTGCGAGCCGATTGCAATGAATTTATCCCGCTAACCTTCTGAAGCGGGAAAGTGTTTTCCATCGGTAAGGAAGGGCTTTATTTTTGGCATACAATTGCATACAACGCCCTCGACTCCGTAGGCTTTCCAAAGCCTTCGCCCCGCCCGTAGCCATATGAACAGCCATAACTAAGAGGCGCACAATGACCGTCACCGTCGGACATGACAGCCAGAAAACCAGACGCACTTTGACCGCTGGCGGCCAAAGCGTCAGCTATTACTCGATCCCTGCCGCGCAAGAGGCTGGCCTTGGCGACTTCTCGCGTCTGCCCGCAGCGCTGAAGGTTGTCCTCGAAAACATGTTGCGTTTCGAAGACGGCAAGACCGTTTCGGTTGAGGACATCAAAGCCTTCTCCGACTGGGGCAAAAACGGCGGCAACAACCCGATCGAAATCGCCTATCGCCCTGCCCGCGTGCTGATGCAGGACTTCACCGGCGTGCCGGCTGTGGTCGATCTGGCCGCCATGCGCGACGGCATTCTGGGTCTGGGCGGCAATGCCCAGAAGATCAACCCGCTGAACCCCGTCGATCTGGTCATCGACCACTCGGTGATGATCGACGAATTCGGCAATCCGCGCGCGTTCCAAGCCAATGTGGATCTGGAATACGAACGTAACCTCGAACGTTACGTCTTCCTGAAATGGGGCCAGAAGGCCTTCAACAACTTCCGCGTTGTGCCGCCCGGCACCGGTATCTGCCATCAAGTGAACTTGGAATATCTGGCACAGACCATCTGGACCGACACCGACCAAAACGGCAACGTCGTGGCCTATCCCGACACCTTGGTCGGCACCGATAGCCACACCACCATGGTCAATGGTCTGGCGGTTCTGGGCTGGGGCGTTGGCGGTATCGAAGCGGAAGCGGCCATGCTGGGCCAGCCGGTTTCGATGCTGATTCCGGAAGTCGTCGGCTTCAAGCTGACCGGCAAGATGGTTGAAGGCACCACCGCGACTGACTTGGTTCTGAAAGTCGTCGCCATGCTGCGTAAGCACGGCGTGGTCGGCAAATTCGTCGAATTCTACGGCGAAGGCCTGGATCACCTGCCGCTGGCGGATCGCGCGACCATCGCGAATATGGCACCGGAATATGGCGCGACCTGCGGCTTCTTCCCGATCGACGACGAAACCCTGCGTTACCTGCGCAACACCGGCCGCGAAGAATCGCGTATCGCGCTGGTCGAAGCCTATGCCAAAGAGAACGGCTTCTGGCGTGGCGCGGATTACAGCCCGATCTACACCTCGACGCTGGAACTGGATATGGCGACCATCGTGCCGGCAATTTCCGGCCCGAAACGTCCGCAGGACTACCTGCCGCTGACCGATTCGGCGGCTGCTTTCGACAAGCTGGTCGGCGAATATCACGGCGCGCGTAAAACCGTGGCTGTGGAAGGCAAGGATTATTCGATCAACGACGGTTCGGTCGTGATCGCGGCAATCACCTCCTGCACCAATACCTCGAACCCCTATGTGATGATCGGTGCGGGCCTTGTGGCACGCAAAGCCCGTGCTTTGGGCCTGAAGTCGAAGCCTTGGGTGAAAACCTCGCTCGCACCGGGAAGCCAAGTCGTTGGCGAATATCTGAAGAACGCCAATCTGCAAGAAGACCTCGATGCGATGGGCTTCAACTTGGTGGGCTATGGCTGCACCACCTGCATCGGCAACTCGGGCCCGCTGGGCGATCCGGCGATTTCGAAAGCGATCAACGAAAACGATCTGGTGGCGACTGCCGTGTTGTCGGGCAACCGCAACTTCGAAGGCCGTATCTCGCCGGACGTGCGCGCGAACTTCTTGGCCTCGCCGCCGCTGGTCGTGGCTTATGCCATCGCGGGCGATCTGAACATCGACCTGACCAAGGACGTGATCGCGCAGACTCCGGACGGCAAAGACGTCTATCTGAAAGACATCTGGCCGACCAATCAGGAAATCTCCGATCTGGTCCATGCGACCGTGACCCGCGAGGCGTTCCAGTCGAAATATGCCGACGTCTTCAAAGGCGACGAAAAATGGCAAGCGGTGGAAACCACCGATTCGGAAACCTATGACTGGCCGCCGACCTCGACCTACATCCAGAACCCGCCCTATTTCCAAGGCATGGGCAAAGATGCAGGCGTGATTTCGGACATCGAAGGCGCGCGCGTTCTGGCGGTTCTGGGTGACATGATCACCACCGACCACATCTCGCCCGCAGGCTCGTTCAAGGCGACCACGCCGGCAGGCAAATACCTGAGCGAACGCCAAGTGGCTGTAAAAGACTTCAACTCCTACGGCTCGCGCCGGGGCAACCATGAAGTCATGATGCGTGGCACCTTCGCCAATATCCGCATTAAGAACGAGATGCTGGACGGCGTCGAAGGTGGCTATACCCTGTCGCCGTCGGGCGAACAGACCGCCATCTATGACGCGGCGATGGAATATCAAGAAGCAGGCACCCCGACCGTCATCTTCGGCGGCATCGAATATGGTGCAGGCTCGTCGCGCGACTGGGCGGCAAAGGGCACCGCGCTCTTGGGCGTCAAAGCCGTCATCGCGGAAAGCTTCGAGCGTATTCACCGGTCGAACTTGGTCGGCATGGGCGTCATCCCGTTCGAGTTCACCGGCGGCGACAACCGCAAGACCCTTGGCTTGAAAGGCACCGAAACCGTGTCGATCTCGGGCCTTGCGGGCGATCTGAAACCGCTGAGCCTGGTGCCTTGCACCATCACCTATGCGGACGGCACCGTGAAAACCATCCAGATCAAGTGCCGGATCGATACCGCCATCGAGATCGAATATGTCGAAAACGGCGGCGTTCTGCATTACGTGCTGCGCAACCTTGCGCGCAGCTAAGCGCATTCGAATGTGACCCTGAAAGGCCCCGCATCGCGCGGGGCCTTTTGCATAAGCGGGAACCGGCTTAGCTTTTCGCAACAAATTGGCCGCATTCTGCCCAAGCCTTCACCCCCTGCGCCATTGCTGTGAACTTCCCCCCCGTTCGACCGTTGTCCTTGCATCTGAAAGACGACACGACAAAAGGAGTTACCAGATGCGTATGCTTATGATGACCTCGGCTGTAATCGCCGCAACTTTGGCTGTACCGGCTTTCGCGCAGACCACGCCGCCGCCCGCGGCCCCCGCAGATACGATGGCACCTGCAACAACGGCTCCGGCCCAGACGACAATGCCGAATGTGATGATCACCGCGCCCGAAGGCTATGTTTTCACCGAAATCGGCACCGTCACCGCGGATGAGTTGAAAGGCGTCAAGATTTATGACCCGACCGGCAAGGATGTCGGTGAAATTTCCGACATCGAACTTGGCGCCGATAATAAACTTGCCAATGTGATCACCGATATCGGCGGCTTCCTGGGTATGGGCGAACACCGCGTCGCGCTGAGCCCTGCACAGATTCAGATCTATAAAAATAGCTCGAATGAGATGCGGGCCTATGTCACCGCGACGATGGACGAGTTGAAGGCATTGCCTGCTTATACGGCACCAAACCCGTAAGTCATTCATACATATGAATATAATACAGCAAAAGGGGCGGCAACGCCCCTTTTCGCTTTGCAGTTGCAGTGTCAAAGCCTAACGTAACGCATGTGTAATGCCCTTGTGACGAGTATTTTCCCTTCAACTCAAGGTTTACATCATGTCTGCTATTAGAGTTCTGACCTGTGCCTGCGGGCATAAATTACGTCTGCACGCAACAAGATGCGGTTCCTGCAATCGCAGAACATCGTTTCTCAACCAGCCATGGAAATTGCTCCTGCTGGGCGTGGTGATCGCAATCGGATGTGTTGCTTTATTGAAATGACTTTGACCCTGGCGCGGCTGCGTCGTTAACGATTCGCCTGTTCGAAGCCCTGCAGTTTGACCCTTCGTAGTCGGGGTCGCAGGGTTTTCGGGCCCCTTTTTAAACAGGCCACTGTCAAATATCACAGGCAGAAATTGAAAAAGCGCCGGAGAACCGGCGCCATTCAAGCGATCATGTCGCAATCAAGGAAGCATGGTACCCGAGGCCGGACTCGAACCGGCATACCTTGCGGCGGCGGATTTTGAATCCGCTGCGTCTACCATTCCGCCAC
The DNA here is from genome assembly GCA_031991825.1 of Paracoccaceae bacterium. Lineage (GTDB taxonomy): Bacteria > Pseudomonadota > Alphaproteobacteria > Rhodobacterales > Rhodobacteraceae > Pseudotabrizicola. The sequence goes on along the minus strand of DALYSR010000022.1, from coordinate 25,221 downwards.
TCGGGCTTCCTTGATGAGCATTGTTTAGTCGCTGCGCACGGGGGCGTCAACAGCAATTCGTCATTTTTTACAAACTATTGGCAGAAAATGTATCGCAGGTCGCGATCTGCCCCGACTGCACCCCCGTGGCGAACCACCGCGAGCGTTGTTCCGATGTTCCATGGGTGAAACTATGCGGCGACGGGGTCTGTCCGGCATTGCGCTGCAAGGTATCATCGCCGATTTGGCGGGCCGCATTCAGGGCCTCGTCGAAATCCCCCGCCTCGATCGAGCCGAATTGTTCATGCGCCCCCCGTGCCCAAACGCCCGACAGGCAATCGGCCTGCAATTCGATGCGCACGGAAATGGCGTTGCTGTCTCTTTCGCTGACCCTTTGGCGGATCTGATTGGCCTCGCCCAATATGCCAAGCTGGTCTTGGATATGATGGGCCACCTCATGCGCCACCACATAAGCGGAAGCGAAATCGCCCTTGGCGCCAAGTTGCTTGTCCATGGTCACAAAGAACTGCGGGTCCAGATAGACCTTGTTATCCGGCGGACAATAGAACGGCCCCGTCCCTGCGGATGCGGTGCCACAGGCGGTCTGGGTGGCTCCGGTGAACATCACCAAAGTGACCGGTTGATACTGGCGGCCCAATTGTTCCTTGAACAGACGCGTCCAAACCTCTTCGGTATCGGCCAAGGTCACGGAGACGAATTGACCGACCTCCTGCTCGGCAGCGGTCAATTCGCGACTGCCCTGCCCACCGGTGATCTGCCCGCCGCCCGTCCCCAATAGCGGCGTCAGATCGACCCCAAGGAAATAGCCGATCACCACGATTGCCAAGGCCCCGACCCCGCCGACGCCGCCAATCGCCCTACCACCACCGCCCGAACTGCGCCGATCCTCGATATTCCTGCTGCCGCGACGGCCCCGCCAATCCATGTCATTCCCCCGTTACATCACCCAAAGCCGCGGCAACGATCCCATGATCGCGCCACAATCCCCAACCATAGCTTTACGGAAATCTTTCAAAGCTTCACGTTCGCCTGAGATCACCGTCGGACCGCCGCATTTGCCGCGCGCGGCGCTTTACCTTCAGCGGAACGCGTGCTTCATAGCTGAATATAAGCGCAAAGCCGCCCGATTGGTTCCGCTATCCCCTGCGATCCGGACCATTTCCTGCGATCATTTGCGCCAATCGTGTCAATGATTTGGCCCTATCCAGAAAGGCCCTTACCCCATGTCATCCCCACTGCCGCGCCCCCTTATGACCAGCCTTGCCGGAGCAGGCTCGGCCGCATTGCTGCTGGGTGCTTTCGGCTTCCAATATCTGGGCGGATTGCACCCCTGCGAATTATGCCTGTGGCAACGCTGGCCCCATGCCGCGGCAGTGCTGATCGCTTTGATCGCCCTGAAGCTGCCATCGCGCTGGTTGGCGGTATTGGGCATGATCGCGGCCTTAACCACCGCAGGCATCGGCATGTTCCATGTCGGCGTCGAACAGGGCTGGTGGGAAGGCTTGCAATCCTGCACCGGCGGCTCGATCGCCAGCTTCTCGGCCGCAGACATCCTGAACCCCAATGTCGCCATGCCAGCGGCGGTGCGCTGTGATGCGATTGCCTGGCAGATGTGGGGAATTTCCATGGCGGGCTGGAACGTGATCGCCTCGCTGGGGCTTGCCGCGCTGTGGGCCATGGCGATCAAACGCCGCTAAAACAACAAAGCCCCGCGCACATGCTGCGGGGCTTTGTTCTGTCAGGTCGGGAAATGCGGACCGGTATGGGTGGCGATCAACGCGCCGCCAAAGAGCCGCCCGTGTTCCTGAATGGCATAGCGGTCGGTCATTCCGGCGACGTAATCCGCAATGATCCGCGCGATTTCCACATCGCTGCGCGCCGATTGCAAGTCGTGACGCCATTCTTCGGGCAGTAATGCGGGGTCGCGCATGAAGCCTGCGAACAGCTCGTTCACCACTTGGGTGACCTTGCCCCGCACCAGCATAACGCTCGGCGCGCGGTACATGCGCGCGAATAGGAAACTGCGAATCGCCTTCAATTCCTGATAGAGCGGCTTCGAGAATCGGATGATCGTCACGCCCATATGGCGAATTTCATCGACCGATTGCGGCTTTGCCGCATCCAGCCGCCCCTTCGCCACCGCGATCACATCTTCGACCATCACGCCAAAGACGCGGCGCAACGCTTCGTGCCGCCGCCGGATCGGGTCCAGATCGGGATAAAGCCGGTCGACTTCGGCATAAGCGGGCCCCGTCACCGGCAATTCCATCAAATCGGCATCCGAAAACAGTCCCGAGCGCAACCCATCATGCAAATCATGATGCGAATAGGCGATATCATCGGCAATCGCCGCCACCTGCGCTTCGGCCGAGGCATGGGTGTCCAGTTCCAGATCCCAAGCCGCATTCACTTCGACCAAGGCGTAAGGCAACGGTCCCGCGTGTTTCTTATCGGCATTCGGACCGATGACGGGACCGTTGTGCTTGGCGATCCCTTCCAGCGATTCCCAAGTCAGGTTTAGCCCGTCGAAACCGGCGTAATGCCGTTCCAGCTTGGTCACGATCCGCAGCGCCTGTGCATTATGGTCAAAGCCGCCATAGGGTTGCATCAGCAGCGCCAAGGCATCTTCACCGGTATGACCAAAGGGCGTATGGCCCAGATCATGCGCCAAAGCGATACATTCCGCCAAATCGGTATTCAGCCCCAAGACGCCGGAAATCGTGCGCGCCACCTGCGCCACTTCGATCGAATGGGTCAGCCGCGTGCGGTAATAATCGCCCTCATGTTCGACAAAGACCTGAGTCTTGTGCTTCAGGCGGCGAAAGGCGCTGGAATGGATGATCCGGTCGCGATCACGCTGATAGGGCGAACGGAAAGACGACATGACTTCGGGGAAAAGCCTGCCACGAGTGGCCTCGGGGGTACAAGCGAAGGGCGCGTTCATGGGGCCTGCCGGTTCTTGTTGAAGCTCTTATAACCCCTTATATTGCAGTGATCTGCATAAGGATATGTGAAAAACATGGACCTCGCTCTTCCCCCCCGCGTGACCGATCGCGCCTTTGCCCGCTTGGCCGAAATCGCTGAAATCACCGGCGAGGCGAAAGCTTTACGCGTCGCGGTCGAAGGTGGCGGCTGTTCGGGTTTCCAGTATGAACTGAAACTCGACGATCCGGCCGATGGCGATCTGGTCTTGGAAAAGGCCGGCCAGAAGGTACTGATCGACGACATCTCGTTGCCCTTCCTGCAAAATGCGGTGATCGATTTCACCGATGAATTGATCGGTGCGCGTTTCGTGGTCGACAATCCCAATGCCTCGTCAAGCTGCGGCTGCGGCACCTCTTTCTCGCTGTAAAATTTTCGCTCCAAGGCTGCCTGCGGCCTTCCCATCCTAAAGGCCGCGCCATGCGTATTGCGACATTCAACATCAACGGCATCAAAGCCCGGATCGAAGCTTTGCCCCGCTGGCTGGAGGCCGCGCAACCCGACGTGGTCTGCCTGCAGGAAATCAAATCCGTCGATGAGGCCTTCCCGCGCGAGATGCTGGAAGATATGGGCTACCTTGTGGAAACCCATGGCCAGAAAGGCTTCAACGGGGTGGCGATCCTGTCGAAACTGCCACTGGAAGATGTGACACGTGGCCTGCCCGGTGACGATAGCGACGAACAGGCGCGCTGGATCGAAGCGACCGTCATGGGCCCGCGCCCGATCCGCATCTGCGGGCTTTACCTGCCGAACGGCAATCCGGTGCCGGGTCCGAAATATGAGTACAAACTGGCATGGATGGCGCGGATGGAAAGCCGCCTCAAAGCGCTTTTGGCCGCCGAAGAACCCTTCCTCTGCGCAGGCGATTACAATGTGATCCCCCAAGCCGAAGACGCCGCCCGACCGGAACTTTGGCGCGACGACGCTTTGTTCCTGCCGCAAACGCGCGATGCCTTCCGCCGCTTCCTCAACCTGGGCCTGACCGAAGCCTTCCGCGCCCGTGTGCAAGGTGCGGGGCATTATTCCTTCTGGGACTATCAGGCAGGTGCATGGGACAAGAACAACGGCATCCGCATCGACCATTTGCTGCTGTCGCCACAGGCTGCAGACCGCCTGATGGATGTGGGCATCGACCGCGATCTGCGCGGCATGGACAAGCCATCCGACCATGTCCCGGTCTGGATCACGCTTCAGGACTGAATGAATATCACGTCACAAGACACGGAAAAGGCGGGAAATTCCCGCCTTCCTCATGCAAAACATCACCCCTTGCGCTGCCGCATCATCGACCAGCTATAGATCACCAAAGACAACCAGATCATCGGAAAAGCCACCATTTGGATCCCGCCGAACGGTTCTTTGAAGATGAAGACGGCACAGAGGAAAATCAGCGTGGGCGAAATATATTGCATCATCGCAATGCTCGACAGCCGCATCCGCTTGGCCGCATTGGCATAAAGGATCAACGGCACCGCCGTGACCACACCAGTTCCCGCCAGCAAGGCCTTATAATGCCAGCCTTCGGCGACAAAGCTGCCCTCGCCCTGAATGCCGATCCAAAGGATATAGGCCAGACCGAACGGCAGCAGCAGCAAGACTTCCAAAGCAAAGCCTTCGTTCGGCCCGATCGGCAGCGACTTCTTGAAATAGGCGTAAAATCCCCAAGTCAGCGCCAACCCCAAGCCCACGAAGGGCACCCGCCCGCTGACCACCGCCATCATCACAACCGCAGCCGCAGCCAAGCCCAAAGCGAACCATTGCAAGCGGCTCAAAGGCTCTTTCAGCAATAACCACCCCATCCAAACCCCGAACAGCGGATTGATGAAATAGCCCAAAGCCGCCTCGACCGTATGCCCCGCGCCAATCGCCCAGACATAGATCCCCCAGTTCATCGAAATCAGCGCCGCGCAAAGACAGGCCATCCCCAGCATCTTCGGCGTCGTAAAGGCCATGCGCAAAGCGCGCGCCCCACCGCTTGCCCAGATCATCAGCAAAGCGATCGGCACCGACCAGCTGATCCGATGCGCCACCACCTCCACCGCCGACACGCCCCCCAGCATCTTCATGTAAAGCGGCAGGAATCCCCATATCCCATAGCACGCCAAAGCCAGCAAAATGCCAGCCAGCGTGTCGCGGTTATCGGAAGGTGAAAGCGGGGCCGAAGCGGAACGGATCGTCATGGCGCGACGCTACCTCGCCCTCAGACAAGACACCAATTCAATCTTGTGACCGGAACAATAAGCCCGCGTGATGGCAAAAGGCGCGCCCCGCTTTCGCAAGACGCGCCTTTGCAACTTTCAAAAATACTCCCGCCGGAGGCGAATTTATGCCTTCAGGATCGAGCGGCCGGCATAGCTCGCGGTCGCGCCCAGCATTTCCTCGATACGGATCAGCTGGTTATACTTCGCCAAACGATCCGAACGCGACAGCGAGCCGGTTTTGATCTGACCGCAATTGGTCGCAACCGCCAGATCGGCGATGGTCGAATCCTCGGTCTCGCCCGAACGGTGCGACATGACGTTGGTATAGCCCGCACGATGCGCCATATCGACGGCACGCAGGGTTTCGGTCAGGGTGCCGATCTGGTTGACCTTCACCAGCATCGAATTGCCGACGCCCGCTTTGATCCCATCCGCCAAACGCTTGGGATTGGTCACGAACAGATCGTCGCCGACAAGCTGGATCTTGCGGCCCAAAGTCTCGGTCAGGATCTTCCAGCCGTCCCAATCGTCTTCCGCACAGCCGTCCTCGATCGAGATGATCGGGTAGTTGGTGCACAGATCCGCCAGGAATTCGACATTTTCAACAGCGCTCAACGAGCGGCCTTCGCCGACCATCTCGTATTTGCCTCCCTTGAAATATTCGGTCGATGCGCAGTCCAGCGCCAGATACATGTCTTCGCCCGGCTTGAAGCCTGCTTTTTCGATAGATTTCATAATGAAATCCAAAGCTTCATTGGCCGAGTTCAAGTTCGGCGCGAAGCCGCCCTCGTCACCGATACCGGTGTTATGGCCTGCCTGCTTCAGCTCTTTCTTCAACGTGTGGAAGACTTCCGCACCCATCCGGATCGCTTCGCGGATGTTCGAGGCACCCACCGGCATGATCATGAATTCTTGGATATCGATCGGATTGTCGGCATGTTCGCCGCCATTGATGATATTCATCATCGGCACCGGCAAAACGCGGGCCGAGGTGCCGCCGACATAACGATAGAGCGGCTGGTTCGAAAATTCCGCCGCCGCTTTCGCCACCGCCAAGGACACGCCCAGAATAGCATTGGCACCAAGGCGCGATTTATTGGCGGTGCCGTCCATTTCGATCATGGTCTGGTCGATGCCGACCTGTTCCAGCGCGTCATAGCCGACCAGCTCTTCGGCGATCTCGCCGTTCACATTGGCCACGGCGTCCAGAACGCCCTTGCCCAGATAGCGCGCAGCATCACCGTCGCGCATCTCATTGGCCTCATGGGCACCGGTCGAGGCCCCCGAAGGCACAGCTGCGCGGCCGAAAGCGCCGCTCTCCAGCATCACGTCAACCTCAATGGTGGGGTTGCCGCGGCTGTCGAGGATTTCGCGCGCGTGGATATCGATAATCGTGCTCATGGGGGGCTCCCTGATGCCAAAAAAGACTGTCGCAAATCGTCTTTAGCTTGACGTTGGGCTCATGGAAAGGCCCCGCTTCCGCCGATTGGGCAAGGTTAGCGCCAACATTCGAGATTATTTTTAAACCTCAAATAGTTAGCACTAATGTTAGCGATAACTATTTTGTTGCCCCAAGGTCAGGGACCAGGTGGAGAGGCTTCCTCGATGATCGATTGGGCCGCGATGGGGCGTTTGCGCACCGCTTCACGCCAGAACGTATAGAGACCGGACAGGATCACCAAGGCCGAGCCGAGAATCGTCACCCAATCCGGCACCTCGTTCAAAGCGAAATAGGCGATGATCATCGCGAAGACCAAGCGGGTATAGCGGAGAGGCGCCACGACAGAGACTTCGCCCAAGCGCATCGCACTGGTCACCAGATAATAGCCGAACAGGCCGAAAATCGTCGCCCCCAGCAGCAATGCCCACATCTCAAGCGTCAGCACCTGCAGCGGAGTCCCCTGATACAGCATCAGCAAGATGCCCGCCGGAACCAGCGCCATATAGGCCCAGGTCATCACTTGGAATGTGCCGATCGCCTTGGGCATCACCCGCGTCGCCAGATCGCGCGCGGTCATCAGCATCACGCAACCCACGATCAGCAGCCCCGCCGGTTGGAAGCCGTCAAAGCCCGGCCGCAGGATGATCAGGACGCCGATCATGCCCACACAAATCGCGCTCCAACGGCGCCAGCCCACCGGCTCGCGCAGGAAAAGCGCAGCCCCCATCGTCACCATCAAGGGCGTCGCTTGCAACAAGGCGGATGCCAAGGTCAGCGGGATCAAGGTCATCGCCACCACGAATAAAGCGCCCGAAATGCCTTCGGAAATCGACCGCATCACGACAATCGGCTTCAGCGCGCGCCGGTCAAGGATCGGCTGGCCAAGGCGTGCTGCAATCCCCCAGAAGATCGCCGCCCCCATGAAGCCCATCATCGCGATCACCTGCCCCGGCGGCATGATCATCGCGACTTTCTTCTGGAACAAATCCTCGAAGGCGAAGAATAACATCGAGCCGACCATCAGCATGGCGGCTCGTGCGTTGGTAGAAGTGGGGATCACGATAATTTCGCTTTATTCTGCTTGCTGATCGGCACGGCCAGCAATTCCAGCCGATGCCCGATCAATTTATAGCCAAGACGCGCGGCAATCTTTTCCTGCAACGCTTCGATTTCCGCATCGACGAATTCGATCACCCTGCCCGTGCTGACATCGATCAGATGGTCATGATGGTCGCGTTCGGCGTCTTCATAGCGCGCGCGGCCGTCACCGAATTCGACCCGCTCCAGAATGCCCGCCTCTTCGAACAGCTTCACCGTCCGATAGACCGTGGCGAGCGAGATTTTGGGGTCGATTGCGGAGGCGCGCGCATAGATTTCCTCGACATCGGGATGATCCTCGGCCGCACCGACAACACGCGCCAGAACGCGGCGTTGGTCGGTCATGCGCAGACCTTTGGCAGCGCAGCGGGCAAGAATATCGGACATATCGGAAGCCATTTAAGAAGTGTTGCGTAACTCTAGCGCAAGCCTAAGGCCCGCGCCACCCCTGCGACGGGATGGCGCGGGCCCTGCAAAATGCCGTTCCGCATCCGACTTGCAACTGCCATCGTGCAAGCCAGTCAGGGTCAAAGCGCAGGCAGGTTCAAATGCGTATGGATCTGTGCAAGCTCCGGCGCGGTCAGCCCCAATCCCTGCGCAAGCTGACGCAGATAGGTGCGTTCGGCTTCGGTATCGACACTGATCGCCATCACCGAGGCGATATAGACCTTTTCTTCCAGACCGCGCGGCACATCGGTCAGCAAATCATGCAAACGGCGATGCGCATTGATTTCCTGTTCGACAAAGGCCGCTTCGGCTGCGGGGGCGTCAGCCACGGCATCCATCAGCCTTGCGCGTTCATCCGCATCCAGCTGCCCATCCGCCTTGGCCGCCATGATCATCGCACGGATCATCACCGCCGCCTCCAGCTCGGCTTCCAAGGCAGCCGCCCGAGCGGGATCATTCGGCGCAGTCCCAGCGGCCAAGGCATCTTGCAAGGACTGCGGAGCCGCCGCCTGCGCAGATCCGCCCAAAGCGCCGCCAAGCGCCCCCAGCAATCCGCCCAATCCGCCCGCCAAAGCGCCGCCGCCCGCACCGCTGCGCCCCCCAAGCACGGATGTCAGCAGATCGCTGACACCGCCTTGCGCGCCGCCCTTGGATCCCAAAGCCTGTCGTAGCATATCGCCGATCCCGCCCGCAGGCGCGGTTGAACGGGTGCGGTTGGTATCGGGGGAAAATCCGCCGGTCAAACTGCCGAGCAAGCTGTCCAAGGTGCCGCCACCCTGCCCGCGCCCGCTGCCTGCATCGGCACCATGACCACGGCCTGCGCCCAGCATGTCTTCGATCATGCCGCCCAAACCGCCTGCACCCGATCCCGTCGAGGTGCCGCTACGCTTTTGCACCAAATTGCTCACGCCTTTGACCGCCGCGACGCCGACCGCCAATTTTGCCAAAGTCTTAATGAAACTCATGAACCGCCCTCCAACAGGTGCGGTTAAACCCGCGAAAGCCACTTCCAGTTCCGCCGATGGATGGTCGGCTGCACCAGCAGCACCATTGCAGCTAAAATATTCCCCCATCGTGACGAATATGCAACAATCGCTTATCCCCCGCCCCGCTAGCTTTGCCCACAGGCCCTAGGGGGCAAAGCTTGTTATCCACAGATCGCCAAGGCGGAACAGCGCCCCCGACACTCTGAGTTTTTATCCAATATTTACGGAGATTAATTTTCCAAAATCCCAATGCGCGGCGCAAAATGCCCACAGGATAAAATGTCGCAATCCCAAGACTTATCCACATCAGGCGCCATCCCGTAGCTGCCTGTGGGTAAATCCCACCTTCGCGCGCGCGAAGAAATCTGCGCGGGCAAGACCCCCTCAAACCCGCGTCACAGCCTGCGAAAGCCTTTGAAGGCAGGGCTCGAAACCGCGAAATTCAAGGCGAATAAAGGCGCGGCGACTGGGTTTTGTCGTGAAGCGCTCCGGTACGCACAAGGATACCCCATGCAGATCGCTCGGCTTTTCACCAGCCCCGATACGGGCGCTTACGGCGCGATCCGCTTCATCAGCCGTCGGTCAGAGGCGCGCGCGCCCGACGGTCGGCTGACCTATCACTCCGATGCTTTGGAACTGGCCCACAGCTGGAGCACCAGTGCCGCCGACCTGCTTGCCCAGCAAATCCTGCGCCATGGCGACGTGCCCGCCGTCACCCGCAAGCTGCCCGAAGCCGATATGCCCGCATTCCTGTGGCGATCGGTGGCCGATGAGCAAGCGCTCGCCGATCTGCCCGCGATGACGCGGTATGGCTCGGAAACCTCGGCAAAACAGGTGTTTGACCGTATGGCGGGCGCTTGGGCCTATCATGGCTGGAAAGCAGGGCTTTTCACCGATGCGGCGGATGCCCAAAGCTATATGGACGAAATGCGCCACATGCTTGCCGCGCAAATCGCATCGCCCTCGCTGGCACAATGGCGCGAAACCGGATTGCACTGGGCCTATGGTCTGCAAACCGGCAGCGATGACCGCCCCGAGCTGGTCGCGCTGCATGGCCCCGTGATCCACAGCGCCGCCGCCCCCTTGGCGCTGGCCCAAAAGGACGCCCCCCTTCTGCGCAAGGGATGCCACAGCAGCACCAATCTGACCGGCCAAGATCGGCTGATGCAGGCGCTGGCCCTGATCGATAGCACTTGCGCCGATGCGACCCCCAGCCGTAGTCGCAAGCAATTGGACAAGCTGATCATTTGCGACAGCAGCCATGCCGAGGCCGCAGATTTCCTGAACTGGAAACTGGTCGAGGAACAAAAGATCGCCAGCCTGATCGACGGATCGAAGCTGCATGAAGAAAAGCTAAACGCCCTGCTGCAAGCAATCGGGGATTATCAGGGCGCGCCTGATGCCGCGCGTGATCCGGCCCGCAACACAGCCCTGCATAAAGCGATTCGCGCGGCCAAAAGGGCCATGATCTCTGATGCTTATATCGCGCGCACCTTGGCCTATGCCACCCAAGGCGTGACCTCTATCGACTTTCCGACCTATGACAGCGATTGGGATTCGGAAGCCTATCGCAGCCTATCGGGGCAAGCGACGGCCACCGCCTTGCAGCTGCATCCGCAAGATGCCGCGCATTTGCGCCAGCCGCTCGCCCACGCGGCTTGGGCGACGACGCCGCCGATGGTGATCTTTGCCGATAACCTGCCGCAAACCACCTTCGGCCCCCTGCAGGCCAGCCTTGGCGGCGGCTATTTCGGACCCGACGATACCAGCCCTATTGAAGCCACCCTAAACCTTGCCGCCTTCTTGCAAGACGGCAAGCTGGATCTGGACGGCCTTGCGCAAGCAGCATCGCTTTGGACGCTGACGCTGGATATCTGCACCAATTTTTGCGCCTATCCCTCGGATATGGTCGCCAGCCGCAGCCGATCCGTTCGGCCTTTGGGTCTGGGCATGGCCAATCTGGCCGCCCTCCTGATGGCGATGGGCCTGCGCTATGACAGCGCCGAGGCGCGTCATGTGGCAGGATATCTGTCGGCAGTGATCAGCGGACATGCGGCCAAGACATCGGCCCTGCTTGCCCGCGATCTGGGGCAAAACGCCTGCGACGGCCAATTCGCGCAATCGCAAAAGCGCGCGCTTGACGCCATGCCCGCCGCCCTTTGCCCCGACCGCAGCCTTAGCAAAGCGGCCCAGTCCATCTGGACCGAGGCCAGCCTGATCGCGCAAGCCCATGGGCTGCGCAACGGGCTGATCACCCATATCCATGCCGATCAAGACGCCTGCCTCTTGATGGATTGCGAAAGCCAAGCCCTTGATCCGATGCAGGCTTTGGTGCGCTTCACGCGGCTGGAAGAAGAAGGCTTCACCAAAACGCTGACGCCTTCGGTGCCCGCGGCCTTGCAGGCCTTGGGCTATGCTCCGGCGCAGATCACCGCGATTGCGGCCTATGCTTTGGGCCATCGCTCGCTGGCGCAGGCGCCGATCATCAACCATGCCAGCCTAAATGCCTTGGGCTTCGGCCCACGCCAGATCGCGCGGCTGGAAGCGGCTTTGCCATCCGCTTTCGACATCCGCTACCTGTTCAACCAATGGACGCTGGGCTTGGCGTTTTGCAAGGATGTGCTGGGAATCGCGGCAAGCGATCTGGCCGATCCCTGTTTTGATCTGCTGGCCTATCTGGGCTATGGCAAAGCCGAAATCGATGCCGTCAACGCCCATGTCTGCGGCACCATGACCCTTGAGGGCGCGCCCTATCTGCACCCTGACCATCTGGCGATCTTCGATTGCCTGCAGCCCTGCGGCATGGCCAGCGCGCGCCGTGTCTCGCCAAATGCGCAACTGCAGATGCTTGCGGCCGTGCAGCCCTTCCAAAGCGGCGGGATCGCAGCGAGCGTCACGCTGCCGCATCATGCCACGATTGATGATGTCGGATCGCTGCAACAGGTGGCGCATGATCTTGGCCTGCGCGCGGTGCAGATCGGTCGCGAAGGATCAGCCCTATCGCATCCGATGGTCTTGGACCTGCTGGCCGAGGATGACGAGATCGCGGAACAGGCGCTCACCACCGGTTCCACGGTGGAAAAAGCCGCCGTTCTGGCCGACGGGATCGTCGAGAAGGTCATCATCAAGCAGGTCCTGCGCAGCGCCCAGCAAAAGCTGCCGGAGCGGCGCAAGGGCTATACCCAGAAGGCCGTTGTCGGCGGTCAGAAGGTCTATTTGCGCACCGGCGAATATGCCGATGGCCGCTTGGGCGAGATTTTCATCGATCTGCACAAGGAAGCCTCCGGCTTCCGCGCCATGATGAACAATTTCGCCATCGCCATTTCCATCGGCCTGCAACATGGCGTGCCGCTTGAAGAATTCGTCGAAACCTTCGCCTTCAGCACCTTCGAACCATCCGGCGATGTGAAGGGATCGCATGCGATCACATCGGCGAGTTCCCTGCTGGACTATGTCTTCCGCGAATTGGCGGTGTCCTATCTGGACCGCAAGGATTTGATCCAGCGGCAAACCGCAGCTAAACCTGCAGCCCCCAGCCATCCCGCGCAAAGCCGCCCGCGCAAAGCTGCGCCGCAGGAATTCGTGGTCCTGCAAGGCGGCGTGCGGTCGGACGCCAAGGTCAGCGGCACGGTGGCCATGGGCGATCATTTCGGATCGGATGCGCTCAGCATAGGTAATGCCGCGCTGTCCTATGATCCCTTCGACGCTGACCGGCTGGAGGATCCCGACGCCACTTGGGATGATCTGGACAGCGATGAAAACTGACAAAGCGGCGCAGTATTCTGCGCCGCTTTTCAATATCTTACCAGTCGTTCTTCATGTGAAGAATGAAGATCAGCCTTTATTGGCTTCCATCGCTTTGGCCAATTCGGGCATGAAGCGATTTTCGTAATCTGCCCCGATCAGCGGGCCGATGAAGCGATAGGCCACCGTGCCGTCCCCGCGCAGGATGAAGGTTTCGGGCGGCGCCGTCACCCCCCATTCCACACGATTGCGGCCCTGCGGATCGGTGCCGACGGCGAAGAACGGATTGCCTTCCTGCGCCAGATAGGCCGATGCCTTGGTGTCATCATCCATGATATTGACGCCCGCCACACGCACGCCCTGCGCCGCCAATTCCATCAACACCGGATGTTCGGCGCGGCACGGCGGGCACCAGGTCGCCCAGAAGTTGACCACGGTGACTTCGCCGGTATTCAGCATGTCATTGGTCAGCTGCGGGATGCCCTCCAATCCGGTGGCGGGCACCTTGGGCGCGGCGCGATCCTTGAAGGCGGTCGGCATTTCATTGGGATTGGTGCCGGTCATGCCGAAATAGAACGCGCCCGCCAGACCGATGAAGATCACCGGCGGCACTGCCATCAACCATTTAGCCATGCGACTTCTCCTGACGGGCTTCAACCTCGGCGAGCTGACGTTTGACGCGCTGGCTTTGCCACAGGCTGCCAGCCACCACCAAAGCGAACAGCGCGATGGTCAGGCCATAAGACGACAGCACCGCAAAGGCGTATTTTCCAAGATCGGGCATCATGCCAAACGCTCCCTCGACAACAGCGCCTGCAAACGACGGGCGCGAATTTCAGTGCGGGTGCGCACCAAGACCATGGTCAGGAAGAACGCCACCACGCCGATAATGCAAATCACCAGCGGCACATAATAAACCGGAGCCAAGGGATCTTTCTCGCCCACCTTCAGGATGGTCGAATCCTGATGCAGGCCTTGGTTCCAGAACTTCACCGCATAGCGCGACAGCACCGCAAAAACCGACCCCACCATACACAGCACCGATGTCAGATCGGCGGCGGTATCGGCATCCTCGATCGCCTCCCACAGCGCGATATAGCCAAGATAGAACAAAGCCAAAATCAGGAAGCTGGTCAGCCGCGGATCCCAAGCCCACCAGGTCCCCCACATCGGCTGGCCCCAGAACGCGCCGGTTCCCAGCGCGATCAGCGTGAACACCAGACCGACCGGCGCCGCCGCGCGGGCCGCCAAGGCCGAGACATGGTGACGGCGCACCAACCAGATCAGACTGGCCACTAGCATCATCACCCAGGCATTGATCGCCATCATCGCGGTCGGCACATGGACGAAGATGATCTTCACCGTCGCGCCCTGCTTGTAGTCATCGGGGGTGAAGAAAAAGCCCCAGATCATACCAAGAAGCACACAGATCGCCGACAAAGCGGCGACCCATGGCAAAACCTTGCCCGAGGTCTCCATGAATTTCTTCGGATTGGCATATTCCCAAATAGACATGGGCCTCACTCGCCTCTCTCTTCTTTTCGGATCGATCCCCGCAAGACGGCCGCGCCGCAAAGGGTTATCGCAGATTAATACGTAGCGCCGCCGCAGCGGCAAAGGGCAGGATCGCCGTAGTGCCCGCGGTAATCGCGGCCAGCAACAGAAGTGGCGTCACCACCTCCATGCCGGAAATCCCACGTTTGACGACTTCGGCACCAAATACCAGCGTCGGCACGTAAAGCGGCAGCACCAGCAGCGACAACAGCAAACCGCCGCGTTTGATCCCGACAGTCAGCGCGGCACCGAAGGCGCCGATCATCGACAACGCAGGCGTGCCCAGCAGCAAGCTTACAACCAGCCACCAATAGCCCGTTTGCGGCAGCATCAAAAGCACACCCAGCACCGGCGCCGCCAAGGTCAGCGGCAAACCGGTGACCAGCCAATGCGCCAAGGCCTTCATGGTGACGACCCCTTCCAGCGGCACCGGAGCGGTTGCCAGAAGGTCAAGCGAGCCATCCTCGAAATCAAGCGCGAAGATACGGTCCAGCGACAAAAGACAGGCCAAAAGCGCGCCGACCCACAGGATTCCCGGTGCAATCGCGCCCAGAAGCCCGCTTTCCGGCCCGACGCCCAAAGGCACCAGCACCGCCAGCAGCAGGAAAAACGCCAGCCCCAGACCGAAACCGCCGCCCGCCCGCATGGCCAGCCGCAAATCACGCAGCAAAATCGCTATCATAGGAAAGCCTCGTCAAAACCCGCGCCAGAGCCGGACAGCGGGGATTTGGCGCGGAACGGCTCCATTTGCAGGACGCGCGCATCAAGGCCCAGATCGATATGGGTGGCAATGATCGCCATGCCGTCCTGCGCCAGATGTTCGCGCACCAATGCGGCGAACAAGGCCACGCTGTCCACATCCAAGGATACGGTCGGCTCGTCCAAGACCCAGACCCTGCGGCCGGTCAGCAACAAACGCGCCAAGCCCAAGCGGCGCTTTTGCCCCGCCGAAAGATTGGCCGCCGGACGTTTGGCCAAAGCGGTCAGGTTCATCCGCTCCATCGCGCGCAAGACGCCGTCGCGGCCGGTCACCTTGCCGTAAACCTTAGCCCAGAAGGTCAGGTTTTCTTCGACCGTCAGCACCGCTTTCAAGCCATCGGCATGGGCGGCATAGGTCAGGCTTTCGGAATCAAGGCTGATCGAGCCCGCACCCGCCGGCTGCAGGCCCGCCAAAGTGCGCAGCAATGTGGTCTTGCCGATTCCATTCGCGCCACGCAGCACCAAAGCCTGCCCCGGTTCCAGCGTAAAACTGATCCCTTCCAGCACGGTCAGACCGCCGCGCGCCACTGCCAGATTTTCGACAATCAAATCCATGACGCTGTGCCTATCCGACCCGAGAGGCTGGGGAAAGGGCCTGCGTGACCTTGACCTGAGGATAATGCGATCACATCAGCGCGCGTCCGCGCGCGCAGATCGGGGCCGTGATCGGCCCAAGGCAGGCCGAATATCAGCCCAAGATGGCTTTGACGTAATTCTTCGTCTCGTTGAAGGGCGGGATGCCGTTATATTTCTCGACCGCACCGGGGCCTGCGTTATAGGCGGCCAGCGCCAGACGCCAGCTGCCGAATTTATCATACATCATACGCAGATAGCGCGCGCCGCCTTCAAGGTTCTGCTTGGGATCATGCATATTGACCCCCAGCCGCTGCGCGGTGGCGGGCATCAGCTGCGCCAGACCGGTCGCCCCCTTGTGCGAGACCGCACCCGCGTTCCAGCCCGATTCCTGCTGCACGAGCCGCAAAAACAGGTCTTCGGGCACACCGTGACGATTGGCGGCAGATTTGGCATGGGCGATATATTCGCCCTTATACTTGCCAGTATAGCGCGGCGCGACGGCGTCGAGGGGCGCGATCGCGGCCTGCTTACCCTTGGGCGTCAGCCGCACCGATGCTTCGTATTGTTTGGAAAGCTTATTATCCAGCAGCTTGGTTTGCGACTTGAACAGCGAGGCGCGGTTCTTTGTCGATCCCGACAGCTTCAAACCTTCGGCGGATGCCGATGTCGCCAAGGCCCCTGCGCCGAAGCATAGGCCAAGTCCGAATGACATCATGACGGCAAAAGAAGCTAGTTTCATGACTGGCCCACGGCTGTTTCACCCGTGACTATAAGCGAATCCTTTCATTGATCCAGTCCCAGTAAACACTGGGTTAACGGCTCACCCCCCTATTTTTAGGCAAAAACCCGCCGGTTTTGCCAGAATCATATGCGCTTTGCCGCCATATCGGTGCCGCTGCGCCAGATCCTCAGGGAACCTAGGGCAAAGTTGCGGGCGGACAAAACGCTCTGTATACCTATGGCAACGCGCGGTATGACCGGTCCTTCCGGCGCACCGCTTTCCCCAAAAGACCCATATGCGGAGGCTTTCATGGCTGGTTCGGTCAACAAGGTAATCATCGTCGGCAATCTTGGCCGCGATCCCGAAGTGCGCAGCTTCCCCAATGGCGGCAAGGTGGTGAACCTGCGCGTCGCGACATCCGAAACCTGGCGCGACAAGCAGACCGGTGAACGCAAAGAGCGCACCGAATGGCACTCGGTCGCCATTTTCAACGAGAATCTGGCCAAGATCGCGGAGCAATATCTGCGCAAAGGGTCCACCGTCTATCTGGAAGGCGCACTGGAAACCCGCAAATGGCAGGACCAGTCGGGCCAAGACCGTTACACCACCGAAGTCGTGCTGCGCGCCTTCCGTGGCGAATTGACCCTGCTGGGCGGCCGCAATGATGGTGGCAACCAAGCGGGCAGCTTCGGCGGCGATCAAGGCGGCTATGACGAATACGGCAGCCAAGGTGGCCAAGGCGGCAATCAGGGCGGCTATGGCGGTGGCAACCAAGGCGGTGGCTACGGCGGCGGCAATCAGGGCGGCTATGGTGGCGGCCGTGCGGCTGCGCCTGCCCCGCGTGCGAACGATCTGGACGACGAAATCCCGTTCTGATCCCCCGATTGATCAACAAAAAAGCCCCGATCGCAGGATCGGGGCTTTTCTTATGGGCCAGCCCTTCACGGGGCGGACATAAAAAAGGGCGCCCGAAAGCGCCCTTTTCTCTTTCCGACAGGAAAGATTACACAGCTTCAGTGATGAATTTCACTGCGTCGCCGAAGGTTTGGATGGTTTCTGCAGCGTCATCCGGGATCTCGATGCCGAATTCTTCTTCGAAAGCCATGACCAGTTCGACGGTGTCGAGCGAGTCCGCGCCGAGATCATCGATGAACGAGGCAGTCTCGGTCACTTTCTCTTCTTCGACGCCCAGATGCTCGACGACGATCTTCTTAACGCGGTCAGCGATATCGCTCATGTCACTTCCTCATTTGTCCGTGCGGGGAACACCCGCCTTTTGTGGCTTGCCCTTTCTAGGGGGCGATTTGCGCCGCGAAAATCGCGACGACACCGGCGGACCGGCGATTTCCTGCGCGCCTATAGCAAGCGGCGCGCTGTTACGCAAATGCTTTCAAAGATGTGAGCAATCTCACACCATATCCATGCCGCCGTTCACGTGCAGGGTCGTGCCGGTAACATAGCCTGCTTCTTGGCTGGCAAGATAGACCACTGCTGCAGCAATTTCACTAGGTTTCCCCATGCGACCTTGCGGAACCGCGCGCAAAATAACCTCGCGCTGGCTGTCGTTCAGCTTTTCGGTCATCGCGGTTTCGATGAAACCGGGCGCGACACAATTGACCGTAATGCCGCGCGAGGCGACTTCTTGCGCCAAAGCCTTCGACAGGCCAACCAGACCAGCCTTGGAGGCAACATAATTCACCTGGCCCGGGTTCCCCATCTGGGCCACCACGGAAGAAGTATTGATGATGCGGCCATAGCGCGCTTTCATCATGCGCTTCACCGCGGCACGGCACAGGCGGAAGGTCGCGGTCAGGTTGACATCGATCACCGACTGCCAATCGTCATCCGACATGCGCAGGATCAGGGTGTCGCGGGTGATACCGGCATTGTTCACCAGAATATCGACCGACCCCATCGCTTCAGCCGCGCGGGTGATCAGGCTTTCCACATCCGCCGCATCCGACAGGTTGCAAGGCAGCACATGGGCGCGATTCCCCAATTCGGCTTTCAGCTCTTCCAAGGGCGCCACGCGGGTCCCCGACAGGCCGACGGTCGCGCCAGCCGCATACAAAGCGCGCGCGATATCGGCGCCGATGCCACCGGATGCGCCGGTGACCAGAGCGGTCTTGCCAGTCAAATCGAACATGTTTCGTCCTCCAGGACTTTATCTGATTTTGGTGCGCAAATCCTGCGGGGCAAGGCCAGCCCTGCCCCCAGATCGCATTAGCCTTTCAGCGCGGCAATATCTGCCGGAGCGCCGATGGCTTTGGTTTCTGCGCCGGATTGGATGCGTTTGATCATCCCCGACAGCGCTTTGCCCGCACCGATTTCCCAATATTCGGTCACACCTGCACGGTCCAACCACTGGATGCTTTCACGCCAACGCACCGAACCGGTGACCTGCTCGATCAACAGATCGCGGATCAGTTCCGGCGCGTCCACCGCTTCGGCGCGCACATTGGCCACCAAAGGCAGAGCGGGCTTGGAAATGACCACGGCGGCCAAGGCTTCGGCCATCACCGATGCGGCAGGCTGCATCAAGGCGCAGTGGAACGGGGCCGATACCGGCAATGCCAGCGCACGCTTGGCGCCACGTTCCTTGGCCAAAGCCATGGCACGGTCGACCGCGGCCTTATGGCCCGAAATCACCACCTGCGCCGGATCATTGTCATTGGCGGCTTGGCAGACTTCACCTTCGGCAGCTTCCGCCGCCAAAGCGGTCACGGCGGCGAAATCCAGACCCAAGATCGCGGCCATGGCACCAAGGCCCACCGGCACCGCGTCTTGCATCGCGCGGCCACGAATCCGCAGCAGACGCGCGGTATCCGACAGGCTGATCGCGCCCGCCGCACAAAGGGCCGAATATTCGCCCAAGCTATGGCCTGCCACGAATTGCGCATCGCCCAGACCGAAGCCTTCCGCTTCCAGCGCACGCAGTGCGGCGATCGAAGTCGCCATCAGCGCGGGCTGGGCGTTTTGCGTCAGCGTCAGCTCGGCAATGTCACCTTCCCAGATCAGGCTGGAAAGCTTTTCGCCCAACGCTTCATCGACTTCGTCGAAAACCGCTTTGGCGGTCGGATAGGCGTCAGCGAGGGCCTTGCCCATGCCGATGGTTTGGGCACCCTGCCCGGGGAATACGAATGCGCGGCTCATTTTATCTCCCGTCATATCTGCGCAAGGAGATAGCGCGAGACCCGCCAACGCGCAATCATTTGCCGCGAAATGCACCAAAGTGCCGCAAAAGCGGCGGGCAAAAGCGGCGGATCGCATCGGTCCTGCCGATGGGGCAAGCGCCTTTCCGCCGGTCAGCTTGCGATTATGGCGCGCTGCAGCCCCGCACATAGATTGTGCGCAACCAACCCCTGCCGTTTCCGGTAATCTTTGATAGGTTGCGCCGCAAATAGTCTCGGAGTTCAAGGGCATGTTTCAGCGTAACACGTTGCAAAGCTATGGCGGGCTTAGCCGCTTTTTCCACTGGGTGACCGCCCTTCTGATCCTTACGGCCATTCCGCTGGGGCTGATCGCCACCGATATGGATTTTGCGACCGCCGACCAATTGGCGCTGAAAACCACGCTGTTCTCGCTGCACAAGACCATCGGCGTTCTGGCCTTCTTTGTGGCGCTCGCACGGATCATCTGGGCCGTCGTGCAGATCCATCCGGTGCCGCTGCATCCCACACGCAAGATGGAAACCTTTGCGGCGAGCTTGGTGCATTGGATGCTGTATATCTCGCTGGTGGTGGTGCCGCTGTCGGGCTGGATCCATCATGCGGCGGTGACCGGCTTTGCGCCGATCTGGTGGCCCTTCGGCCAGGGCCTGCCCTTCGTGCCGCAATCCGAAACTTTGGCGGCACTTGCGACCGGCGTGCATTGGCTGTTCGGCAAGCTGATGATCGCGGCCATCGCGCTGCATGTCTTGGGCGCGTTGAAGCACCATTTCATGGATCGTGACGCCACCTTGTCGCGCATGTTGCGCGGTGTGACAGCCCCCGCGATGCCGATGCAGCTGAGCCCCGCCATCCTTGCCCCGATCGCGGCGGTCTTGGTCACCGGCCTCGCCTTGGGCGTTTCCGCCCGCATGCATCTGCCCGAATCCACCGCCGAAGCTGCAGCATCCATTGCGGCGCCGGTTGTCGCACAGGGCGGCAATTGGCAGGTCAGCGAAGGCATGCTGGCAATCGGCGTCCAGCAAATGGGCCAAGAGGTCCGCGGCACCTTCGGCCAATGGCAGGCCGAGATCAGCTTTGACGACAAGATCACCTCCGGCCAAGCCGGAGAGGTGAAAGTCACCATCGATACCGGCTCCATCACTTTGGGATCGGTCAGCGACCAAGCGAAAAGCGCCGATTTCTTCGATGTGGCGCAATTCCCGCAAGCGGTGTTCACCGCGCCGATCGAAGTGACGGATGGCGGCTATATCGCCAAAGGCAGCCTGTCGCTGCGCGGGATCACCCTACCGGTCGAGCTGCCCTTCACGCTGCAAATCGACGGCGCGCGTGCCGTGATGCAAGGGTCCACCCGCTTGGATCGCCGTGATTACAAGATGGGCGAATCCTATGCCGACGAATCCACCGTCGGCCATGGCGTGACGGTAAATATCGATCTGGTGGCAAACCGCAAATAAGCGCCCGCCGCCCCAGCTACGAAAAAAGGCCGCATCAAAACGATGCGGCCTTTCTTTATTCAGGGAAGAAAAAAGCTGGGATTACTCGGCTTTTTCAGCTTCGATCGAGATATTCACTTTCACTTCGTCAGAGATGAAGGGCGCGAAGCTGCCGACATCGTAATCCGAACGCAGCACAGTGGTGGTCGCCGAGAAACCAGCCCACGGCTTTTTCGCCATCGGGTGCTCGCCAACCTGATTCAGCACCGCATCCAGCACGACCGGCTTGGTGATGCCGTTCATGGTCAGATCGCCGGTGATTTTCGCGGTTTTCTCGCCGGTCACTTCAATCGCGGTCGATTTGAAGGTGACGTCTTTCGATTCCGACTTGCCGAAGAAATCTGCCGACATGAAATGTTCGAAGCGCGCTTCCCAGCCGGTCAGCATCAAGGTGATCGGGAAAGTGACGGTGACCGAAGAATCAGCGGGCTTTTCTTGATCGAACATGATTTCGCCGGTCATACCGCCGAACAGACCATAATTGGTCGAGAAGCCAAGGTGCTCATACGAGAAGGAAATTTGGCTGTGGCTCGGGTCGAGGGTGTATTTCTCGGGAGCGGCGAATGCCGGAGCGGCAAGAAGGGTTGCGATCAGGCCGGCGGCGGCGAAACGGGTCATGAAACTCTCCAGTAAGAAACCCCAAGACGTCGGGGCAAATCATATGCGGCACACCCTGCCCCAGATCGGAGGCTGCCGACAAGCCACAGGAATGCGCAAAAACTGTTCGCTGACGAACACTTGAGTGATTCGTGATCGCCCCGACCCAGATCCGCCAATCTGCACCCCAGCCGCCGATAATGGGTTGAAACTTCGCGGCGAACCCGTATAAGGCTGCATCCTTTCCGCATCTTCAGTAATTGGCGATGCCTCTCGTGATCCGGCCGCGGAAAGGCCAAATGCCGGAACTTTGAAGCCGCCCGATACGAAGGACATACACATGCCGCTTTACGAGCATGTCTTCATTTCGCGTCAGGACCTGTCGAATGCACAGGCTGAAGGTCTGATCGAACATTTCACCGCAGTACTGAACGACAACGGCGGCAAAGTCGTCGAATCGGAGTACTGGGGCGTCAAAACGATGGCCTACAAGATCAACAAAAACCGTAAGGGCCACTACGCCTTCTTGAAATCGGACGCTCCGGCTTCCGCAGTTCAAGAAATGGAACGCCTGATGCGCCTGCACGACGACGTTATGCGCGTTCTGACCATCAAGGTCGACGTTCACGCAGAAGGCCCGTCGGTTCAGATGCAGAAACGCGATGACCGTGAGCGTGGCGATCGTGATGATCGTGGCGACCGTGGTGATCGTGGCCCGCGCCCCGAGCGCGGCCCGCGTCGTTGATCCCAGCAGGACAAGGAATCTGAATTATGGCGAACAAACCGTTCTTCCGCCGTCGCAAGGTTTGCCCGTTCTCGGGTGAAAACGCTCCGGCAATCGACTACAAAGACACCCGTCTGCTGCAGCGCTACATCTCTGAGCGCGGCAAGATCGTGCCGTCGCGCATCACCGCAGTTTCGGCTAAGAAACAACGCGAGCTGGCACAAGCCATCAAGCGCGCTCGTTTCCTGGCACTGCTGCCCTACGCCGTGAAATAAGGAGAACTGGCAATGAAAGTTATCCTTCTGCAACGCGTGGCCAAACTTGGCCAAATGGGTGAAGTGGTTACGGTAAAAGAGGGCTACGGCCGCAATTACCTGCTGCCGCAAGGCAAAGCTCTCCGTGCGAACGAAGCCAACATCAAGGCTTTCGACGCTAAGAAAGCTCAGCTGGAAGCTCAAAACCTCGAAACCAAACAAGAAGCAGCTGCTGCTGGCGAGAAACTCGAAGGCCAAACCTTCGTGATCATCCGCTCGGCATCGGACGCTGGCGCGCTCTACGGCTCGGTCACCACCCGTGACGCAGCTGAAGCAGCAACCGCAGCAGGCTTCACCGTGAACCGCGCTCAAGTGGTTCTGGACGCACCGATCAAGTATCTGGGCATCCATTCGGTTTCGGTCGTTCTGCACCCGGAAGTTACCGTCCGCGTGAACCTGAACATCGCTCGTTCGGCTGAAGAAGCAGAACTGCAAGCGACCGGCAAATCGATCCAAGAGCTGGCAGCGGAAGCTGATGCAGCTGCAGACTTCGAAATCGCCGAACTGTTCGACGATCTCGGCGGCGCAGCTTCGGAAGAGTAATCCTCTTCACGAAAAGCTCTGCTTTGAACCGCGCATCGCAAGATGCGCGGTTTTTTCATGGCTGATTCTGTTTTTAATCTGCTGCATTCCTGAACAGTCCCTTTCCAAATTTCGGCATAAATTCAGAAAGTTCCCTTAGGTTCGCAAGATTCCGCCGAACGCAAAAAGCAGGTGGCGAAAATCCGCCACCTTCAAAATTTGGTGTTTGCATCGTTATCCACAGCATTGCAAAACTGTCACAGCGATCGAAAATCGACACAAAAACCGGACGGTGACAATGGAACTGAAAAGCCCGAACCGCATGTCTAACCTGCGCCTTCCGCTTCTCTGCGCTGCCCTGCTGATGACCGCAGCCTGTGGCAACACCGTCACCACCTCGACCAAGAACAGCCCCCCGATCAGCTTCCAAAGCGCGCAACCGCATCTGCTCGCATCGGCGATTTCGGATGCGAAATACAAGCAGGCCCAAGGCCAACGCGTCTGGTGCGTTCCCTTCGCGCGTGCCGCTTCGGGTGTGGAAATCCAAGGCAATGGCGGCACATGGTGGAACGCGGCCGCCGGTCGTTACGACCGCAGCCACCAGCCGCGTCCGGGTGCTGTGATGGCTTTCGCGTCGATGGCCAAGATGCCGATGGGCCATGTCGCCGTGGTCTCCGAAGTCGTCAATTCGCGCAAAGTGCTGATCGACCACACCAATTGGCACCGCAACAAGATTTCCCTGAAAATGCCGGTGATCGATATCTCGCCCAAGAACGATTGGTCGATGGTGCGCGTCGAAGGCACGCCGGGCGTGCTGGGCAGCCCCTATAAGGTGCAAGGCTTCATCCACCCGAACAAACAGATGTAAGCGCATCTCAACGCTTGTGAAAAAAGGGGCAAGGCCAATCGGCCTGCCCCTTTTTTAATGCCCTAAGCCCAGAGCGCGAGCATCGGGCCAAAGAAAAACCCCGCTCGATGAGCGGGGTTTTCCTGATCCGAAAGATCGGGTCGAGATCAGATCTCGTCCAGAGCTTCGACAGCCTTTTGCAGGTCGTCTTTGCTCACTTCTTTTTCGGTGACTTTTGCTTGACCAACGATCAGGTCAACCACTTTGTCTTCGAACAGCGGTGCGCGCAGTTGCTGTTGCATTTGAGCGTTCTTCTGGATGAATTCGAAGAACTGACGCTCTTGGCCCGGATACTGACGCGCAGCATTCAGGACAGCTTGGGTCATTTCCTGATCCGAAACGGTCACGTCAGCTTTGCGGCCGATTTCTGCGAGCAGCAGGCCCAGACGCACGCGGCGCTCAGCCAAAGCGTTATGCTCTTCGGTGGCTTCGATTGCGCCATGGTTGTGGCCGGTGTCTTCCGGATGCTCTTCGTGGTACAGCTGGTGCGCGATTTGGTTCGCTTCAGCTTCAACCAGAGCCGCCGGCAGGTCGAACTTCACCAGACCGTCGAGCTGGTCCAGCAGAGCGCGCTTCAGCACAGCGCGGCTTGCGCCTTTGTATTCTGCTTCCAGACGCTCAGCGACTTGCGCTTTCAGGCCTGCCAGATCTTCAGCGCCGAATTTCTTCGCCAGCTCGTCGTCGATCTCAGCCGCTTTCGGCTCTTTGACTTCTTTCACGGTGCATTCGAACACAGCCGCTTTGCCAGCCAAGTGAGCTGCGCCGTAGGTTTCCGGGAAGGAAACGTCGACTTTGACTTCGTCGCCCGCTTTTGCGCCAACGAGTTGGCCTTCAAAGCCCGGGATGAACGAGTTCGAACCCAGAACCAGCGGGTAGTCTTCCGCCGAACCGCCTTCGAAATATTCGCCGTCGACCGAACCTTTGAAGTCGATCACAACTTGGTCGCCGTCTTTCGCCTTCGAGTCCTTTTTGCGCTCTTCGAACG